>NZ_JAFIBZ010000006.1:0-274484 GCF_017832375.1 Methylocaldum sp. RMAD-M
TTGGAAGGGTCGCGACTAAAGCGACCGTTTGCGATTGGGAAGGGATTGCCGACCTACCTATCGGGCTCTCTGACACCGAATCGGAAAATGCTCTAAAGGCGGGAGACGTAGTCGACTACCAACCCGAAAAATACCGCCGCGCCGAACCAATGATTGTTCAGAAATGCTTTGAAGCAGCCGGCGGGATCGCGCTCCCGGATCAGATACTGTTGGTAGGCGGCCAGCCCGGCGGCGACCAAGAGACCGAGAAAATAGGCTATTCCAAGCCCGGATTGCCTTCCCACCGAATAAAGAATCAGCAGCACGAAGACCTGAAGCATTCCGATCAGCACCCGATCCATGTCGCCGAACAGAATGGCGGTGGATTTGACGCCGATCTTGAGATCGTCCTCCCGATCCACCATGGCGTACATCGTGTCGTAAACCAAAGCCCACAGGATGGTGGCGAAGTAAAGTTCCCAGCCGACCCACGGAATGCCGCCCGTCTGGGCCGCGAAAGTCATGGGCACCGCCCAGCCGAAGGCGAGTCCCAGATAGGCTTGCGGAAGATAGGTGTAGCGCTTCATGAACGGATAGGACGCGGCGAGAAAAGCGCCGGGGACCGACAGCGCGATTGTGAGCGGGTTGGTGAGTAGAACCAGGCCGAACGATACCAGGCACAGCACGACGAACAGCCAAAGCGCTTCCTTGGGTGTCACCAGTCCGGCGGCGATCGGACGTAATTTGGTGCGTTTGACGTGGGGGTCGAAGTCGCGGTCGGCGTAGTCATTGATCACGCAGCCCGCCGCCCGCATCAGCACGACGCCGGTGACGATGACGAAGCTCACCAGGACGTCGGGTTTGCCGTTTCCGGCAATCAATAGCGCCCACAGGGCCGGCCAAAGCAGAAGGAAGATGCCGATGGGCTTGTCCAGACGCATCAATCGCCAGTAAAGCTCGAGACGACGGCTGGACAGCCGGAAGGTCGGTTGGTCGATCATAGGCTTGCTTCTCGCTTCAACAGAGAAGGTAGAAAAAACTCGGCTACTAACAGGTTTCCGTGCGCGACGGCGTACAGCGAGCGCCGACCCCAGATTCGGTCGGACGATTCGGCGAAGTCAAGAGCTTTGGAACGTTCCGGTAGCCATTTCGCCCTTTCGACGACGGCCAATTCCAGCCCCAGCCGCTTCAGGTTCGGGTCGGAGAAAAGAATCTCTCCCAGCGGGCGGTTGCCCAAAGAAGCCAGATGGCGCTGAGCGCCGCGGAGAATACTTGCCGGTATGATGCTGCGCGCCACGACCAGGGGCTGTTCGCCGCATTGAAGAGCCACCTCGCGTACCAACGCGACCCGCGAAGGTCTAAGTCTCAGCGCTCTCGATTCGTCGGCAAACGGCCTCAGCCAGTCCTGCTGCAGCACCCGGAGGCGAAAATCGCCGCCGCAAAGGCCGCGAACCCGGCGGGTCAGCGAGCCGGCTTCGAAAAGCCATGGATGGAGCCCTTCGGGGATCTGGCTGCGCTGACTGCTTCCAAGTTGAAACCAGTCCGGTGCTCGGCGGAAAAGTTGGCTGCGTGTCGTCAATGGTCGGTCTCGAGAATAAACCGCGAATTTTAGCAGAGCGCGTGAGTTTTCCTGACCGGCCGGATACATTCATCTGCAAGGAATTGCCTAGCTGCGCCTCTGTTCCGGCGGTTCGGTCGGAGCGGCCGCTTCGGTCGGACAAATCGCTATCTCTATCTCTTCCTTGAACCGCGCATGTGGAGAACATTGTCCACGAAGGTTCCGTCGTCGACTTCCTTCATGAATCGCTCGGCAACATCGACGATCGCTTTGCCAACGTAAGCGTACTGTCTCGAAAACGGCGGCCAGAAATCCCCCAGGCCGATCGCGTCGTTAATGACCAAAACCTGTCCATCGCACGATGCGCCGGCACCGATTCCCACGGTGGGCACCTTGATCGACTGCGTGATGGTCTTCGCCAGGGTTGCCGGTATGTGCTCCAGAACCACCAAGAACGCGCCCGCTTCCGCGATGTCGATCGCTTCGCTCAAGATGCGTTCCGCGTCGCTTTTCTTGCCTCCGACCTGTCGGAAGTCGGAAGCCGTCTGGGGCGTCAATCCGGTATGGCCGACCACGTCGATTCCGTTGGCAACGAGATGAGCGATCACGTCGTACTTCGGACCTTCCAGCTTGATGCTGTCGGCGCCGGCGTCCAGCAGCAGTTTGGCGTTATTCAGGGCCGTGGCCGGATCGCGATCGCTGTTGTATGGAAGATCGCCGATGATATGCGTATTCGGCGCGCCGCGGCGGACGGCGCCGATATGGTATTGCATGTGCTCGATGGTGACATGGCGCGTGCTGTCGAAGCCCATTTCCACCATCCCCACCGTGTCTCCGACCAGGATGACCGGAATCCCCGCTTTTTCGAGAGAGCGGGCTACGGGGGCGGTGTAAGCCGTCAGCATCGGGATCGGCTTTACCGACTTCATTTGTCTCAAGGACTCTGCGTTGAGTTTCATGGCTTTCATCTCCGGTGTGTCGGATTCGTATCTGGCGTCGCAAGCGTTTCGTCAGGGTGCTTAGAGCCTATCCCGGTAGGTCCCAGAACCCTTCGACTCGGCTCAGGACAGACCCTTCGACAAGCCTGTCCTGAGCTAAGTCGAAGGGCTCAGGGCGAACGGCCTGGATAGGCTCTTATCTCGTTGGTCGATTTTCCCTCAAGGCGGGGATAAGATGGGGTTTCGCCACGGCGTATCCGCTTCGGAAGAATGTAATGGCATCTCGAAAAACGTCGATACCCCGTACGGGTAGTCATTCAAGCCCCGGCATATTGCACCGAATGACCGACCCAGCGCCGGATAAGGCGTTCGGCACGGTCGGGGTAATCCCGCAGCAGAATGGCGGCCGTTTGAGCAACGGCATCCAAGAGGTGTCCGTCGCGCGACAAGTCGGCGATGCGGAACTGGACCTGGCCGGTCTGCCGGGTTCCCAGGAGTTCTCCCGGTCCCCGCAATTCCAAGTCTTTTTCGGCGATGACGAAGCCGTCATCGGAGTCCCGCAGGATACCCAAACGTTGTTTGGCGGTTTCCGACAGAGGCGGCTGGTACAGCAAGACGCAATGCGCCTCGCCGGGACCGCGTCCCACCCTCCCGCGCAATTGGTGCAGCTGGGCCAGTCCCAAGCGCTCGGCGTTCTCGATGATCATCAGGCTGGCGTTCGGGACGTCCACGCCGACTTCGATGACGGTGGTGGCCACCAGCAAATCGAAATGCCCTTCCTTGAAGGCTGACATGACGGCTTCCTTTTCGGCGGGTTTCAAACGCCCGTGTATCAGCGCGACGCGAACATCCGGAAGCGCTTCGGCGAGCACGACGGCGGTTTTTTCCGCTGCTTCGCATTGCAATGCCTCGGATTCCTCGATCAGCGTGCAAACCCAGTACACCTGTCTTCCTTTGGACGCCCAGTCGGTGATGCGGGCGATGATTTCAGCCCGGCGACTGGTCGGAATGACCACGGTCTTGACGGGAGTCCGTCCGGGCGGACGCTCGTCGATGACCGATAGATCGAGATCGGCATACCCGAGCATCGCCAAGGTTCTCGGAATCGGTGTGGCGGTCATGATGAGTTGGTGCGGATACAAGCCATCATGCAGACCTTTTTCGCGGAGCGCCAGCCGTTGATGGACGCCGAATCGGTGCTGTTCGTCGATGATGACGATCCCCAGGCGATGAAATGCCACCTGTTCCTGAAATAGGGCGTGGGTGCCGATGACGATGCCGGCTGCGCCGCGACCGATGGCGTCGAGCTTGGCTTTCCGGGCTTCGCCCTTGAGGCGTCCGGACAAGAAGGCGATCTGTATGCCGAAGGGTTCGAGCCACTGCCGAAAACTTCGGAAATGCTGCTCGGCCAAAAGTTCGGTAGGAGCCATGATGCCGACCTGGTAGTTGGACGACAGCGCGGTCAGCGCGGCATGGGCAGCCACCACCGTCTTGCCCGATCCCACGTCGCCTTGGACCAAGCGCATCATGGGACGGTTACCGGATAAATCGGCTTCGATCTCGGCAATCACGCGCTTTTGGGCGGCGGTTAGAGAGAACGGCAGGCTGCGCAGAAACCGGTCCGCCGCCTCCCGATTGATCGCCATAACCGGGGCTCGATGAGCCTGCATCTTGGCCCGGAAGCGCCCGAGGCTCAGATGATGGCTAAGCAGCTCTTCGAAGGCGAGGCGCGAACGGGCGGCGGCGAGTTGCGGCGAAGTTTCGTTGTAGCCGGCGGGCGGCTGATGCAGAAGCCGAAGCGCGTCCATGAGTCGCAACCGGTTCGCCGAAGGGATCAAGGGCTCGGGCAATAAGTCGGGAAGCCGGGTTTCGTCGGCCATGGACAGTGCTTGTGCGGCCAGCCGGCGAATGGCTTTCTGATGGATGCCTTCGGTCAAGGGATAAACCGGCGTCAGCGCGCGCTCGGGAACATCGGTCTCCGTATCGTCGATGAGTTTGTAATCGGGATGGGTCATTTCCAGACCGGCATAACCCGTCCGCACTTCGCCGTAACAGCTCAGCCGCCTGCCGCGGGTTAGCTGCTCGCGCTGTTTCGCCGTGTAATGGAAGAACCGCAGATCGAGAAAGCCTGTGCCGTCGCCGATCCGAACAATCAGCGAGCGACGGCCCTTTGGGAGGATTTCCGCGAGTTCGATCCGGCCTTCCACCAGCGCATGACCGCCGGGTTTCAGATGTCCGATAGCGGTGACGGACGTCCGATCCTCATAACGCAGCGGCAGATGGAAAAGCAAGTCGCTGACGGTCGAAATGCCCAGCTTTTCCAGCCGTTTGAGGGTTTGCGCTCCCGCCCCCCTGAGGGTGGCGACCGGAAGCTCGTCGAGAGAACGGTTTTGCGAAGCCAAATAGTCGCGGGACGCCTATTTCGCCAAAACCATGATCGCGTCCATTTCGACTCCGGCGCCACGCGGCAGGGAGGCCACGCCGATGGCGGCGCGGGCAGGATAGGGCTCGGCGAAATATTCGGCCATGATTTCGTTCACCAGCGGAAAATGGGCGAGATCGGTCAGGAAGACATTCAGTTTGACGACATCCCGAAGGCTGCCTCCGGCCGCCTCGGCCACGGCCTTGAGGTTGTCGAACACGCGGCGGATCTGCACGTCCATGCCGCCTTCGACCAGCGTCATGGTGGCGGGGTCCAGCGGAATCTGGCCGGACAGATAAACCGTGTCGCCGACTTTTACGGCCTGGGAGTAGGTGCCGATCGCTTTGGGAGCCTGGTCAGTCTGAATAATTTGTTTTGCCATGGTTCTGTTTCTTTCTGAGTTCGGACTTTACGCGGGAAATTTTCAAAACGACCGATAATTTTCGCAGTTCTCGCATGACCGAGGCGAGATGGACGCGGTCCTTGACCATCAACGTAATGATGTCGGTGGAAATCTGGCTGTCCTGATTGGAGATCTGGACGTTTTCGATGTTGGCGCGCATGCGGGAGATGGTGGAGGCGACTTTAGCCAGGGTACCGACCTGGTTCATCAGTTCCAGACGGATGACCGCCGGGAAATCGCCGCTGGCTTGTTTGTCCCAGTCCACGTCCAGCCAGTTCATGTGTTTTTTTCTGAGCTCCGAGACGTTCTTGCACTCGGTGAGGTGAACGACGATCCCCTTGCCGGGATTGAAGAATCCGACGATGGGGTCGCCCGGTATCGGGCGGCAGCATTTGGCGAGGTTGACCACCATGCCTTCTGTGCCTTTGATGATCAGAGGCGACAGTGCTGGCAGGTTTTCCTGGTTGGCTGTGGTCTCCGACGTGGCGTCGGCTTGCGCCATTTGGCGGACGACCAGGAAAGGCAAACGGTTGCCGAGCCCGATATCTTCCAGCAAGGCTTCGAGAGACGGCAATTCGAGCGCCTTCAGCAAATCGTCGATCCGCTCCCGCGGAATATCCTCGAAACGTATGTTTTGGGCATCGAATTCCTTTTCCAGCAAACGTTTTCCGAGGGCGACCGCCTCCTGTTTCTTGAAATTCCTGAGATAGCTGCGAATGGCCGCGCGCGCTTTGGCGGTGACGACGAAATTGAGCCACAGCGGATTGGGGCGGGCCCAGGGCGCCGTGATGATCTCGACGGTCTGGCCGTTCTCGAGAACGGTTTGCAGCGGCGCGAGTACCCGGTCGATTCGGGCCGAGACGCAAGTATTGCCGATATCGGTGTGCACGGCGTAAGCGAAGTCGACGATGGTGGCTCCGCGCGGAAGCTTGGTGATCTTGCCCTTGGGGGTGAAGACGTAAACTTCCTGCTGAAACAGGTCGACCTTCAAATTGTCCAGGAATTCCATCGAGTCGCCGGCGCTCTTCTGGATTTCCAGAAGATCTCTCAGCCACTCGTGGGCACGGGTCTGGCTGGTCGAAATCTGTTCATGCTCGCTCTTGTACAGCCAGTGTGCCGCGATGCCGGATTCAGCCAGATGGTGCATGGCGCGGGTGCGGATCTGAATTTCCAGCGGCTGGCCGTAAGGCCCGACCAGCACGGTGTGCAGCGACTGATAGCCGTTGGCCTTGGGCACGGCGATGTAATCCTTGAAGCGGCCAGGCACCGGCTTATAGAGGTTGTGAACTATCCCTAAGGCACGGTAACAATCGTCCACCTCATCTGCGATGATGCGGAAGGCGTAAACGTCGTAGACGCCGGAAAAGGAGACATGCTTGATTCGCATCTTTTGATAGAGACTATAAAGATGCTTCTCCCGTCCGATTACTTCGCAGTTGACCAGCCCGGCGTCCTGCAGTCGTTTCGTGATGGCCGACTCGATGATCGCCACCACCTCCTTACGGTTGCCGCGAGCTTTCTTTACCGACTGTTCCAGCACGCGGTAACGTACCGGATACATGGCGGAGAACCCCAGTTCTTCCAATTCCAGCCGCATCTCGTTCATGCCCAGGCGGTTGGCAATGGGTGCGTAGATGTCCAGGGTCTCGCGGGCGATGCGCCGGCGCCGCGTCGGAGACATTATCCCTAAGGTGCGCATGTTGTGAAGCCGATCCGCCAGTTTGACCATGATCACGCGGAGGTCCTTGACCATCGCGAGCACCATCTTTCGGACATTCTGGGCCTGCGCCTCGGCCCTCGATTTGCAGTCGAGCTGGGTCAGCTTGCTGACGCCGTCGACCAGTTCGGCGACTTCGTCTCCGAATTGTTCTCGCAGTTGCTCCTTGGTGACGGAGGTGTCTTCGATGACGTCGTGCAGAATGGCCGCCATGATGCCTTTTGCGTCCATGCGCATCTCGGCGAGGATGATGGCGACCGAAAGGGGATGGCACACATACGGTTCGCCGGTCAGTCGGAATTGGCCCTCATGCGCGGAAAGGGCAAGCTGATAGGCGCGATAAATTTCCTCGACCTGCGCTCCGTCGAGATAGGCCGAGACTATGCTGCACAGCCTGCGAATAAGCTTTTCATTCGGCAGTTCGGTCACTTCTTTGGGAAGAAGCTGGTTCATGGCAGCCTGCGCTCTTGTATCGGCTCTTCGGCGTTTGAGGTACCGATTCGCCTTACTCGAAATCGTCCTCTTCAAGGTTGCCCATGCCTGCGCCATGCGGATTGGGTACCGGCGGACGCTCGATGGCGAACCGCTCCTGTTTCGCGGCCGCAGTGAGATATTCGCGAGTGATCAAGCCCTGTGCAATTTCCCGAAGTGCCACGACGGTCGATTTATCGTTTTCCCACGGCACCTTGGCATCGTCCGGATGGCGGGACAATTGGCGGGCTCTCTTGGTTGCCAGCAAAACCAACTGAAAACGATTGTCGACGTGTTCCAGACAGTCTTCGACGGTTACTCTTGCCATGTTTGCTGTATCCTCGATTTAGAGTCGTTTTGAATGAAAAATTTAATAAAAACAAATAGTTTATGGAACCCTTTTACCCTAAAAGCAAGGTTCTTGTACAGAACACCCGCTTTTCAAAGCGGAATCCGATCCATCGGGCGTTTTGGTCGAAGGATTCTTAATCCAGACCGCCAACGCGGCTGGAAGGTTCAGATCGCCCAAAAAACAAGGCGCGAAGGACAGCTTCGGCCGCTCTCCTTCGCGCCGTGAACTCGAAGAACTATTTTGCCCGTTCCTGCAACATCGCTACGGCGGGAAGCATCTTGCCCTCCAGGAATTCCAGGAAAGCTCCGCCCCCGGTCGAGGTATATGATACCCGATCGCCGATGCCGTATTTTTCGATCGCCGCGAGCGTATCGCCGCCACCGGCGATGGAAAAACCCTTGGTTTCCGCAATAGCCATGGCTACGGTGCGGGTGCCTTCGCCGAACTGGTCGATCTCGAATACGCCCACCGGCCCGTTCCAGACGATGGTTCCGGCCGCTTTGATCATTTCCGCATAACGCGCCGCGGTTTCCGGCCCGATATCGAGGATCAAATCGTCCTCGGCTACTTTGCTGACTTTTTTAATCGTGGCTGTCGCCGAATCGGAGAATTCTTTCGCGCAAACCACATCGGTCGGTACCGGAATCTCCGCGCCTTCCGCTTTCGCTTGTTCCATCAAGCGTTTGGCTTCGGGAATCAGGTCGGCTTCATACAAGGACTTGCCCACCGGATGACCTGCCGCAGCGATGAACGTGTTGGCGATGCCGCCGCCGACGATGAGTTGGTCCACTTTGGCGGCCAAAGAGTCGAGCACCGTCAGCTTGGTGGAAACCTTGGAGCCGCCGACGATCGCCAAAAGCGGGCGCTCCGGGTTTTCCAGAGCCTTGCCGAGAGCGTCGAGCTCGGCAGCGAGCAGGAGGCCGGCACAGGTTTCTGTCGCGAAACGGCCTACGCCGTGGGTTGACGCTTCGGCGCGGTGCGCGGTGCCGAAGGCGTCCATCACGTAGATATCGCAGAGAGCGGCCATTTTCTTGGCCAACGCTTCGTCGTCTTTTTTCTCACCCTTGTTGAATCGGACGTTTTCGCATAAAACGACCTCCCGCGGGTGCATGTCGACGCCGTTCAGCCAGTCTTTCACCAGGGGCACTTTGCGTCCGAGCAGCCAGGTCATGCGATCGGCCACGGGTTTCAGAGAGAATTCGTCGGTGTATATGCCTTCGGTCGGCCGCCCCAGATGGGACATGACCATGACCCTGGCGCCGGCTCTCAAGCAATGTTCGATCGTGGGCAAACTGGCGCGGATGCGGGTGTCGCTGGTGACTTTGCCGTTCTTGACGGGAACGTTCAGATCCGCGCGGATCAGAACGCGCTTGCCGGCGAGATCGAGATCGGTGATTCGCTTGAAAGCGAGGGGCTTCTTCTTAGCGGCCTTCTTAGCGGTCTTTTTGGGTATCGATGGCTGCTCCCGCCATTTGATCGAGCAGCCCATGCTCGGGATTTGCTTCTTCGGACCCTTGCCGGTCTCCGCAACTTGTTTCATGGCGTCGAACAGCTCGCGCCTGACGTCCGGCGGGGCGGTTTCCTTGCGGCTGGCGTCCAGCCGTCCGCGGTACTGCAACTCCAGATCCTTGTTATAGCCGAAGAAGTCCGGGGTGCAGACGGCGCCGTAGGCCTTGGCCACTTCCTGAGTTTCGTCGTACAGGTACGGAAAGGGATAGCCGAGTTGCTCCGCGACGATTTTCATGTTTTCGAAGGAGTCTTCGGGATAATCGGCCGGGTCGTTGGACATGATGGCCACGGCGTTGATGCCGTGTTCCTTGAGCTCTTTGACGTCCCGCACGATGCGGTCCTGCACGGCCTTCACATAAGGACAGTGGTTGCAGATGAACATCACCAAAAGGCCGTTGGGGCCTTTGCACTTTTCCAGAGTCCAGATTTGCCCATCCACGCCAGGCAGAGCGAAATTGTGTGCCTTTTTTCCGAAATCACAAACCGGGGTTTCTGTGCGCGCCATGGAGATCTTCCTTCTTATACGTTATAAGTGAAAATCGATGAAAATGGCTGAAATCATAACAAAGAAATCGAATCCAGTCGTCCGCTTACCGTCCCGCGAATGTCGGGAAGGGCGGCTCCGGTGCTCCTGGAAGGATCGGTTCGACGCTCCAATCGCAAACGGCCTGGCCGGGAGCGCCGGTCAGCCCCTTCCCCGGATGACCGTTTGCGATTGGAAGGGTTGCGGCTAAGGCAACCGTTTGCGATTGGAAGGGTCGCGACTAAAGCGACCGTTTGCGATTGGGAAGGATTCCGGACCTACTCGGTGACGCAGAGCTCGTAGGCCGACAAACCCGCCGCCATGCTGAATCGTTCGTTAAAGCCAGGCGCCGACGAGAAGGAGTACGCCCAAAGCGCCGGCTATTCCGGCGACGGTCAGCGAGGCGGCGGAGCCGGACAGGACGGCCGCGCTGATGACAAGGGCGCCGCCGGTGATTCCGGTCAGCGTGCGCCGCCGGTTCTGGGTGATTTCCCGATGGATCTGTTCGAGTTCCCGCGACTGGAAAGTCACCGTCAGCTTTCCGGTTGCCGCGTTTTCCAGCATCCGATGGATCAGCATAGGCATCTCGGGCCAGCTTTCCGCCCATTCCGGAAGCTGCGACTGGATTTTTCTCAGGCCGGCTTTGGGTCCCATTTCGTCCTTGAACCAACGTTCCAGAAATGGTTTGGCGGTCTGCCAAAGATCGAGGTCCGGATAGAGGTCGCGCCCGAGTCCTTCGATATTCAGCAGGGTTTTTTGGAGCAGCACCAGTTGCGGCTGCACTTCCATATCGAAGCGGCGGGCCACCTGGAACAGCCGCAATAACAAATGGCCGTAGGAGATGTCCTTTAACGGTTTTTCGAAGATCGGTTCGCTCACGGCGCGTACGGCGGACTCGAATTCCTCGACGCGGGTGGTTTTGGGAATCCATCCCGATTCGATATGCATCTCCGCGACACGGCGGTAGTCGCGGTTGAAAAAGGCCAGAAGATTTTCGGCGACGTAACGCTTGTCTTCCCGTGAAATGCTCCCAACGATGCCGAAGTCGACGGCAATGTACTGAGCGGGCGGCGTGACGAAGATATTGCCGGGGTGCATGTCGGCATGGAAGAAGCTGTCCCGCAGCACCTGCGTGAAGAAGATTTCCACTCCTCGTTCCGCCAGAAGCTTGAAATCGACGCCTTCGCGTTTCAAGGTTTCCACGTCGCCGACCGGAATGCCCGATATGCGTTCCATGACCAAGACCTGCCGCCGCGTGTACGGCCAATAGACCTTGGGAATGTAAAGTATCTCGGAATCCTCGAAACGGCGCCGCATCTCGGCGGCATTGGCCGCTTCACGGACCAGATCGAGTTCGTCCAGAATGGTCTTTTCGAATTCGGCGACGACCTCGATCGGCCGAAGACGCTTGGCGTCGCTCCAGAAGCGCTGCGCGAGCCGAGCCAACTCGTACAGCAAGGCGATGTCCGAGCGGATCTGCTTTTCGATGCCGGGTCTAAGCACCTTGACCACTACATCCTGACCGTCGTGCAGCCGCGCGGCGTGTACCTGCGCCACCGAGGCCGAAGCGAGCGGCGTCTCTTCGAATTCGGCGAAAACCAGGCTGACCGGCTGTCCCAATGCCTGCTCGACGATGGCTTTGGCATCGCTGCCGGGGAAAGCCGGCACGCGGTCCTGAAGCTTGATCAATTCTTCGGCGATGTCGTCCGGCAGGAGATCCCGGCGGGTGGACAGGGTTTGGCCGAATTTGACGAAAATGGGACCCAAGTCTTCCAACGTTCGGCGGATCCGAACGCCGCGCGGTTCGTCTTTGGCGCCCAGCCAATAGTTCGGGGAAAGGGTGCCGACAAAGCGGATCGGCCGAAACAGGTGAGTGGCCAGCACCAATTCGTCCAGGCCGTGACGCACCAGCACGCGTTGAATGTGCAGCAAACGCCGGATCTGTTTCGGTCGAATCACGGGCGAGATGTTCCTAGGCAGCGGATTCGGAAGACGAGGAATCAGACGGCAGCGAGCACCGAAGCCGCTCTATCCGGGCTTTGAGGCGGTCGAAATCGGCGCGAAGCCGGTCGACTTCGGCGTAAAAGGCGTCAGCCTCGAATTGCGCCGGCAATTCCCGGCTTTCTTCCTGCCAATATTCAGCAAGATCGAGTCTTAAGGTGTTCAGGGAATCTTTGGTCCAACCGAGCCCCGAGCGAACAAGGTCGAAGCAGGCGGAGGCGAAGGCTCGGCCGGTATATTGGGCAAGGTGGGCCTCCCAGTCGACGTCCAGCTTCTCGAACAGCGCCTGGAAGCGGCGCGCCGTGTCCATGTCGCCGTCGATTTCGATGTCGCCGGAAGAGAGGAGTTGCCTGGCCGGTTCGCCGAACCTGAGCTTGGCAAAGGCCGGAATCGAACCGGCCAGAGTAACGTCCGGCCGGCCGCCGAAATCGCCGAGAATTTGTACGTCCGAATCGGTCGGGCAGAAATAAATCGACAGCTCGAACGGATGCAGTCGAAGCTCGATGACTTTGCCCGCGATCGGGGCCAGTAGTTCTCTGTTGCCTGAATCCAGGCTCAAATAGTGC
The DNA here is from genome assembly GCF_017832375.1 of Methylocaldum sp. RMAD-M. Taxonomy (NCBI): domain Bacteria; kingdom Pseudomonadati; phylum Pseudomonadota; class Gammaproteobacteria; order Methylococcales; family Methylococcaceae; genus Methylocaldum; species Methylocaldum sp. RMAD-M. The sequence continues at coordinate 12,440 of NZ_JAFIBZ010000006.1, forward strand.
GCGACCGCACGCTCCAGCGCTTCGGCAAGAATACCGGCCAACACCGGATGACGAGCCATCACGGTCAGACCTTATAGCCCCGGTGGACGGCGACGACGCCGTGGGTCAGGTTGAAGTATTCACAACGTTCAAAACCGGCTTCGAGCATCAGCTGCTTGAGCTTTTCCTGGTTGGGATGCATCCGGATGGACTCGGCCAGATATTTGTAGCTTTCGGCATCGTTGGCAATGAATTTGCCGAGCATCGGCAGGACCTTGAACGAGTAGAGATCGTAGACCTTTTTGAACAGATCCCCCTGCGCTTCGGAGAATTCCAGGATGATCGCCCGCCCGCCCGGCTTCAAGACGCGGTGAATCGAGCGAAGCGCGACCTCCTTGTGGGTTACGTTGCGTAGACCGAACGCGATGCAGACGCAATCGAAATAATTGTCCGGGAACGGCAGCTTTTCGGCGTCGATCTGCGCATAGCTGACGTTGTCGACCACGCCCTCGTCGATCAGCCGGTCGCGGCCGCGCTTCAACATCTCGGCATTGATGTCGGAAAGAACGACACGGCCGTTCGGACCGACCCGTTTCTGGAAGAGAGACGTCATGTCTCCGGTGCCGCCTGCAAGATCCAGAACCTTTTCGCCGGAGCGCACGTGGCTCAGCTGCAGGGCGATCCGTTTCCAAATCCGGTGAATACCCAAAGACATGAGATCGTTCATGACGTCGTACTTGCCCGCGACCGAGTCGAATACGGCCTTGACCATTCTGGCCTTTTCGTTCGCGGGAACCTCACGGAAGCCGAAGTGGGTGGTTTTTTGATCGTTCATTCGTAAGTGGCCGGATGGTTTCTTGATGATCGCCTGGCGAGATATGTGTTGATCTTATACTTCAGCGTGGATCGGGACGTGATCTAAATCACCTTCTCGGCGCCTTTATCGGCTCCGAAGCGCCTCGGTTCGACGTTCGTATCCCGCTTGCTCCAGTTTTTTCAAATACTCGTTCCAGAGTTCCGCCTGATGCACGCCCAGATTGTACAGCATCTCCCAAGTGTAGATCCCGCTATCGTGGCCGTCGCTGAAGCTGGGGGCGATGGCGTAATTGCCCACCGGCCGGATCGCCGTGATGGTGACATCCTCTTTCCCGAGCTGGAGGATCTCCTGGCCCGGTCCGTGGCCACGAACCTCGGCGGACGGCGAATAAACCCGCAGGTATTCGCAGGGCAGTTCGAAGCGGGAACCGTCTTCAAACGCGATTTCGAGTACCCGCGATTTTTGATGGAGCTTGATCTCGGTGGGCAGGGGCGCAGCCATGGCGGGACTGCCGGTTAAAGGATATAGCGGCTCAGGTCTTCGTCCTGGGCCAGCTCGGACAAATACCGGTCGACATACTGGGCGTCGATGACCACGGACTTTCCGGCATGATCCGGCGCTTCGTAGGAGATCGTTTCCAGAAGCCTTTCCAATACGGTGTGCAGCCGTCGGGCGCCGATATTCTCGGTGCGCTCGTTCACTTCCCAGCTAATCTCGGCGATCCGGGCGATGCCGTCCTGAGTGAACTCCAGTTCGACGCCTTCGGTGGCGAGCAACGCGGCGTACTGTTCGGTCAAGGAACTGGCCGGTTCGGTCAGGATGCGGATGAAATCCTCCACGGTCAGGGCGTTCAGCTCCACCCGAATGGGCAATCGCCCCTGAAGCTCCGGAATGAGGTCGGAGGGCTTCGACAGATGGAATGCGCCGGAGGCGACGAACAGGATGTGATCGGTCCGGACCATGCCGTATTTGGTGCTCACCGTGGAACCTTCCACCAAGGGCAGCAGGTCACGCTGCACGCCTTCGCGCGAAACATCCGGGCCTCCGTACTCGCCGCGCTTGCAGATCTTGTCGATCTCGTCGATGAATACGATGCCGTTTTGCTCCACCGACTCTACGGCGCGCAACTTGATGTCCTCCTCGTTGATCATCTTGGCCGACTCTTCCTCGCGAAGGAGCTTGAGCGCATCCTTGACCCGCAACTTGCGAGTGCGCGTGCGTCCGGTGTGCAGGTTCTGGAACAGGCTCTGGAGCTGATTGCTCATTTCTTCCATGCCGGGCGGCGCCATGATTTCCACGCCGATCGGTGCGGCGCTGACTTCGATCTCGATTTCTTTTTCATCGAGTTCGCCGTTACGGAGCTTTTGCCGGAATTTCTGGCGTGTCGCCGATTCCGGGGCCTGTCCTTCTCCGCCCCAGCCCGAGCCGCCGGGCAGCAAAGCGTTCAAAATCCGTTCTTCGGCCGATTCTTCGGCATGGGTTCGTACCTTCGCCATCTCGGTTTGGCGCGTCATTTTTACCGCGGCATCGACCAGATCGCGAACGATGGATTCCACATCGCGTCCGACATAGCCGACCTCGGTGAACTTGGTTGCTTCCACCTTGATGAACGGCGCGTTGGCAAGCCGCGCGAGGCGGCGGGCGATTTCGGTCTTGCCGACGCCGGTCGGACCGATCATGAGGATATTCTTGGGCGTGATCTCTTCGCGGAGCGCGGGTTCGATTTGCATACGCCGCCAACGGTTGCGCAAGGCTATGGCGACCGCGCGTTTGGCGGCGGCTTGACCGACGATGTGTTTGTCCAATTCGTGGACGATTTCTCGGGGAGTCATGTGCGTCATGGGTGTTCGTGCAGTTCCCGTTGCATGTCCAGTTCTTCGATAACCAGATTGCGGTTGGTATAAATGCAGATATCGGCGGCAATTTGCAGCGACTTTTCGACGATGTCGACAGCGCCCAATTCGGTATTTTCCAACAGTGCGCGGGCGGCTGCCTGGGCGAAGGGCCCTCCGGACCCGATCGCGATGAGGCCGTTTTCCGGTTCGATGACGTCGCCGTTGCCGGAAATGATCAAGGATGCTTTCGAATCGGCGACGGCAAGCAAGGCTTCCAGCCGGCGCAGCATTCGGTCGGTGCGCCAGTCCTTCACCAATTCGACCGCCGCTTTGGTCAGGTTGCCGCGCTGCTTTTCCAATTGGCCTTCGAAGCGCTCGAATAAGGTGAACGCATCGGCGGTTGCGCCGGCAAAACCCGCGAGCACGCGGCCGTGATAGAGCCGGCGGACCTTGCGGGCATTACCTTTCATGACGGTGTTGCCCATAGTCACCTGGCCGTCGCCGCCGATGACCACTTTGTCGCCGCGGCGGACGGACACGATGGTAGTGCCGTGAAACTGTTCCACAAAATTGCCTGCTTAGAGAAAACCGCCATTGTACACCATCCGGCTCGCCGCGGCCGCCGGCCGAAGCGGGCGCTCGGTTTTTTAGATTCTGCAAAGGATGGAATCGTGCGAGATAATGGCGAACTATTTTTTGTTTTCAGCGACAGTTATGAGCCAGTTACCTTCGATACGCCTCAAGAAAAATGAAGAACGACGCCTGCGCGGGGGCCATTCGTGGATTTTCAGCAACGAGGTGGATATCTCGGCGACGCCGCTCAAGATTTTCGGGGCGGGTGATTTGGCTATCGTGGAGAGCTCGCGCGGGCAAGCCTTGGGCATCGCCTACGTCAACCCGGCGTCGCTGATTTGCGCCCGTCTTTTGACTCGGGACGTGCACGCGGAGATCGATCAGGCCTTCTTTGAACAGCGCTTGAAGCGTGCCCTGCAATTACGAGAACGGGTGTTTTCCAAGCCTTTTTACCGTCTGGTATACGGCGAAAGCGACGGGATCCCCGGGGCGGTGGTCGATCGTTTCGGCGATGTGTTCGTCATTCAGACGAATACGGCCGGCATGGAGAAGCTTCAGGAACCTCTGGCGGCTGCGATCGAGGCTTTGTTCGGCCCGAGCGCCATTGTCTTGAAGAACACGTCCAGCCTCAGAGCCTTGGAAGGACTCGAGACTTACACGCGCATCGTCAAAGGTGCTCTGGAGGAGGCAATCGAAATCGAAGAAAACGGCGCACGATTTCAGGTTGATCCGGTCGGCGGCCAAAAAACCGGCTGGTTTTTCGATCATCGCGAGAGCCGGGCCGTGTTGGCGAAGCTTTCACGCGGTCTGCGCGTACTGGACCTTTTTTCATACAGCGGGGCGTGGGGCGTACAGGCGGCGCTCGCCGGAGCGGGAAGGGTCGACTGCGTGGACGGCTCGGAGGCCGCTTTGGCCTTGGCGGCCGAGAACAGCCGGCTCAATGGTGTTATGGAGAAAATGCAGTTCGTCAAGGACGATGTGTTCGAATTTCTGAAGCGGGCAAGGGAGGAACGGCTGCGCTACGACGTGATCGTGCTCGACCCTCCGGCTCTGATCAAGCGCAAGAAAGATGTCGGCCAAGGCGTAGAAGCGTACCGGCGGCTGAATCAAGGCGCGATCCAGGTATTGGCTCCGGGCGGCATACTGGTATCCGCATCCTGTTCATTTCACTTGCAGCGGGAGACTCTGCACGATCTTTTGCGGGCGACGGCGAGAAGTTTGGATCGCCATCTGGTCTTCTTCGGACGCGGTGGACAGGCGCCCGATCATCCCGTGCATCCCGCGATTCCAGAGACCGAATATCTGAAAACCTTTTTCTGCCATATCGGCGAGAGCTTATGAACCCTGCATCGGCGCGGAGGACATCGGGTTGGGCGGGATACGCTCGGGGGATGCCTGACTGGTTTGCGTCAGCAAGCGGCTGAGGAATTTTCGGCCGGATGCCGTGCCGAATAGCCCGCCAAAGACAAGCGCCGTCAGCAACAACGTTATCACGAGGGTTACCGGGAATGTGACGGCGAATTCGAAGTGTAGTTTCTTCTTCTGATCCTCATTGCCCGCTTGCGCTGCGGACGCGGCGGATTCCATAACGGCCAGCCGGGTCCGGGCCGATTGAAGTGCCTCTCTGAGCTGGTTGCCTTCCTCCTCCATGTCACGCAGTCTGGCTTGCAGCGCCATCAGTTCGTCGCCATGCTGGCGGCGCACGGTGTCCAACTCGGGATTGTTTCGAGCTCCGGCATTTTTGGCATGTTCCGCCAAGAGGAGCTCATAATTTTCGCGCAAGGATAGTAGCGCGGCTTCTCGATCGCTTGCCAGTTCGCGAGCCTTTTCGAGTTCTGCCTTCAAAGAGTCGATCTCTCCCTTGGCCTTTAGCAATCGCTCTTCAGCCTGCTGATACTTTTCTGTGACGGATGCGACAGACGAAACAATATCGCCGGCTTTGGTCAACTGCTTTTCCAACGCATGGGTTCGAGAAACCGCTTCTGCGGCCGTGTTTTCGGATGCCGCCAAACGCTCGGCGAGATCCCGTTCCCGTAAAAGACTTTCTTGTATTGTTGCTTCGAGTTCCCGCAGCCGGCGCTGCAATGCGGCCGACTGGTCTTCCGAATCCCGGCTTTTCTTCCGCTCAGAGGAGAGTAGCGCATCCAATGTCGGTGCATGGTCCGTTGAAGAAATTGGACCGAGCGATTCGCTCTCCCGAGACGCTGGCTCCGCAAGCGGGGCAGTATCGAGAGTGGTTCGGGTTTCTTCCGAATCTTCGGTTCGGCCGCCTTCGTAGTCCGCCGTCTCATACAGACCGGACAATAGCCCTTCTTGTCGAGTTGAATCCTGGGCGATGTCAGTGTCCATTTCGAATGTTGTCAAATCGGACTGCCCCGGCTGAGATGCCGAGTACGTTGGGGCGGTCGACGAGCGGGAGGGAGACCATTTTGTCGCTTCGACGACCAAGTGATCCCGTGGCACGTTGCCGATACCGCCGGCCAGCACGTGAGCCTCGAAGCCGTACCGAATTAGCAGGAAAGCGGAAGCCTCGCTGAGCCGTCCGTCTTCGCAAACCAAAAGGTATTTGCCTTGCCGGTTCAGGGTGGGAAGCATCACCCGCAGTGAAAAGAACGGAATATTAAGGCTTCCCGGCAAGCGGCCCTGCTCGTAGACATCCGGCGCTCGGACATCCAGCCATACCGCATCGCGACTGGCCATTCTTTGGGCGGTTTCGAAGTCGACATGAGATATCACCGGTTCCTTAAGGAGCTTGATAAAACTGGCTTTGTCCAGTCTCAGCAAAATGCCGTCGGTCACCATAGTGACCGTCACATTGCGCGGGTCTCCGGAAATGAGGGAATCCTCGCCGAAGGTATCGCTGATTTTTAGCGTGGCCAGCTTGATCTCTTTGGCGAGCCGCGACGGCTTGCGGGTTAGGGCGCAGCGTCCTTTCTTGATGATGTAATAAAAGTCGCCGGGGTCGCCTTGACGGCAAATGACATCGCCCGCTTTGACTTCAATTTCTTCGAGACTGCGAAGAATGGCCTGAATGTTCGCCGGAGACAGGCGCTGAAAGAGCGGCGACTTGAGCAGCGCTGTCATCCAGTCGCGCGTGGGTTCCTCCGGAATGTCGCTGACCTTGTACGTAGGCACGTCTCGGTTGAGTTCCTCCTGTTGGTTTATGATTTCCGGTTTGATCCTGACGTATCTGACGGTATCGTTCGCAACAGCCGAAACTTTGCGCGGAATCTGGTGGGCCAGGGCGAATCGGGCCGTATCCGTGCCGCCACTGATCGAATCCATTTCGACTCCCCCTGCCTGCAGCGATATCGTGCCGCTCAACAGGTACACGAACTCGTTCTTCGTTTCTCCTTGTCGAAAGAGAATGGAGCCTTTCGGCGCCTCATCGATTCGGATCTGTGAGCAGAGCTGCTCGAATCGGCTATCCGAGAGCGTATTCAGTGGAATCAGGCGGCGCAATTCCTGTGCATCAGAGGCGCTCAAGGCAGGGGGCATGTTCGTGTTGCTAGAGTATTCGAATTTGTGGACTTCGAGCATCGATCGTTTCCGGCATCCGAGCCGATAGCATTGTTGTTCGGTTTTCCTACGCTTCCATATAATAGACCATCCCTCCGTAAGCACTTTGTGATGTCTATCAATTATCGTTGGCCAAGGATCCGGGCCATTCAATCTTCTTGAAACGACCGAGGTATAACGAATGAGCGATAACCGTCGATTGCTTCCGCTTTTTTTGGCCGGTCTGCTGTTATTTCTGAATGCAGCGTATGCGGCCTGGCCGACCAGCGTGGATGGCCAACCCCTGCCTAGCCTTTCGCCTATGTTGAAGAAGGCGACGCCGGCTGTGGTGAATATTTCGACGCGTACGCAGATTCAAGAAGCCGAGCATCCTTTGTTGCGCGATCCGTTTTTCCGCTATTTTTTCGACATCCCGAATCAACCGCGCCGCCGCGAAACCTCCAGCTTGGGCTCGGGCGTGATCGTCGATGCGCGACGCGGCTACATCCTCACCAACAATCACGTCATCGACAAAGCCGATGAGATCACGGTGACGCTTAATGACGGTCGTCATCTCAATGCAAAATTGATCGGAGCCGATCCGGAATCGGACATCGCCGTGATCAAGGTCGAGCCGCAGAACTTGAGCGAACTACCGATCGCCGATTCCAGTCAATTGCAGGTAGGCGATTTCGTGGTGGCCATCGGCAATCCATTCGGACTGGGACAAACCGTAACTTCCGGCATTATCAGCGCACTCGGCCGGTCCGGGCTCGGCATCGAAGGTTATGAGGACTTCATCCAGACCGATGCTTCGATCAACCCCGGCAACTCGGGTGGCGCGCTCGTCAATCTGCGCGGAGAGCTGATCGGCATCAATACCGCCATCCTGGCGCCGAGCGGGGGCAATGTGGGTATCGGCTTTGCCATTCCCGCCAATATGGCGACCAGTATCATGACCGCCCTGATCGAGCATGGTGAAATTCGGCGCGGTTTGCTCGGCGTAACGGTTCAGGACTTGACCCCGGAATTGGCGCAAGCTTTTGGCCTTACCCAAACCCAAGGCGCCGTCATTACCGGCGTCCAGCCCGATTCCCCCGCTGCCAGGGCCAAGCTGGAGCCGGGCGACATCGTGCTGGCGATCAACGACCACCACGTGAGGAACAGCATGGACGTCCGAAACGCCATCGGTTTGCAGCAGATCGGCGACAAAGTCTCGATCGAAGTTCTGCACAAAGGTGAAACCATGGTCCGTGAAGCGAAAATTGCCGAGCCCAAGATCACACGGGAGGAAGGCAAGAAGATCCATCCGAAGCTTTCCGGTACCTTGCTCGCCAATACCGAGCCGAACGAAGCGGTGCGAGGCGTGCGCGTGGAAAAGATCCATACCGCCTCCCATGCATTCCAGGCCGGTTTGCGCCCCGGCGACGTCATCGTCATGGCCAATCGCCAGCCGGTGGGCAATCTGAAGGAGCTCAAGGCCGCCGCAAACGGCAGCGGCGAGCTGCTGCTCAATCTCCAACGGGGGAACGGCTCGTTCTTCTTGCTGCTGCGCTAATAAAGAATGCCGGCTGATTAAGGGGCTGTTTAACAGCCCCTTTTTGTTGCGAGAGAAGTCTATGGATTTTTTGTGGGCGATTTCCCAACCGAACTACTGGCTACCCTTACTGACCGCAGCCTTGCTGCATGTGCCGATGTTTATTCTGCTCGACAGGCTGCAACTGAGACTGGAAGGCGTTCCGCTAAGCCGCGAAATCGCCGCACGGGTTGGACCGCCGTTCGTTCATGCCGCACTTGCCCTCGGATTTGTCCTTCTCGTATACCCTCACCAGTTCGGACGCGCCGGGGAGCCGGATTTCGTTCGAAATCTCCATGCCGGAGCCAGGCCGATCTCGGATCTGTTCAATCTGGCTTTCGTGCTGGCGGTCTTTTTGCCCTGGCTGCCGGTGCTCGGCAAGTACAGAGGCATGGTGACATCGCTTCAGATCACTGTCCTCGGAGCCGTGCTGTTGCACTGGCGGTATCCGGAGGTGTCGATGAAATATTTTCCGCCTGCTTCGATGCTTCTCGGACTCATCGCCTTGTCGATCGGTTCGCATTTCTTGGCACGAGAGTTCGGCGAACGTCTAGGGCGCCGATTGGACGGCGTGTTTGAAACGGAAGGGTGGGCAAATCTGATCGAAGCGCCGCTCGATTTTCTGCTGCAAGGCGCGGTGTTGCTCAGATACGGGCTCTATCTGGGTGGGCAGTTGCCGGGGTAAACGAAGCGGAGCCGCCCGCAGGGTGCCGCACACGGATGTACGGCATGACCCGTATCAATCGCGAACGATGCCTGTCCTGAGCCCGGTCGAAGGGCGCTTCACTTCGTTCAGCACATCCTACGAGCTTTATTGGGGTGAGCAGTTGCCTAGTTAGCAAAGTGGGGTAGGGCGGGAAAATCCCGCCCCGAAGTACGGCTGAGGGTTGATCAGCCCACGTAGCTGAGCCACTCCTGATGGTCGTTACGGCGGCCGTGCACGTAATCGAAATACAGAGTTTGCAGCTTTTCCGTGATCGGTCCGCGTCCGCCTTCGCCGATGGTCCGCCCGTCCACTTCCCGGATGGGGGTTACTTCGGCGGCTGTACCGGTGAAGAAAGCCTCGTCCGCGACATAGACTTCATCGCGGGTAATCCGCTTTTCGACAACTTCCAGCCCGTTCTCCCGGGCGATGGTGAAGACGGTTTCGCGGGTGATGCCTTCCAGCGCCGAGGTCAGGTCCGGCGTATAGAGCTTGCCGCGGCGCACGATGAAGATGTTCTCGCCGCTGCCTTCGGCTACGTAACCCTCGTGATCGAGCAACAAGGCTTCGTCGCAGCCCGCTTCCACGGCTTCCTGAACGGCCAGGATCGAATTCAGATAGTTGCCGTTCGCCTTGGCCTTGCACATGACGCTGTTGACGGAGTTGCGGGTATAGGACGAGGTGCGGACCTTGATGCCGCGCGCCATGTTTTCGGCGCCGAGGTAACTGCCCCATTCCCAGGCGGCGATCATGACATGTACATTGAGCCCCTTGGCGTGCAGGCCCATGCCTTCGGAACCGTAGAAGCACATCGGCCGGATGTAGGCGCTGGACAGGCCGTTCCGGCTTACGGCTTCGCATTGCGCCCGGTCGAGGATGTCCTTGTCGAAAGGAATCTTCATGTTCATGATGTGGGCGGAGCGGAACAGCCGGTCGGTGTGGTCGCGCAGGCGGAAGATCGCCGCGCCCCGGTCGGTCTTGTAAGCCCGAAGACCCTCGAATACGCCGCAGCCGTAATGTAGGGTATGGGTCAGCACGTGAACCTTTGCGTCTCGCCAGGGCAGCCACTCGCCGTCGAGCCAGATGACGCCGTCTCTGTCATCCATCGCCATCAGTCGTTCTCCGAAATTACCAGTGAATTGAAAAGCTTAGCGTTCCATCACGTTCCGCCAAATCTGCTGCACGCGGGAACGCAGTTCGAAATGTTCATGGGCCGGAACCAGCGCGGGCACTTCAAGCAGCGCAAGCCGGTGGGTACGTTCACGGAAAAGGCAATAGGCCTGCCCTAATAGTCCGGCATCGTCAGAACTTAAAAAACCGGCCTTCGTGAGAGAGTCCAGCAGGCGTACCACGTCGGTCCACTCGGTCAGTTTATTGCAATCGTGAGCACGCGAAAGAACCCCGAATTGTACTATAAACTCGATATCGACGATACCGCCGAAACTTTGCTTCAAATCGAACACGTCGGGGTCTTTTGCCGCCAGATTGGCGCGCATTTTTTCGCGCATTTCGCGAATTTCGGTCCGTAGGGTTTCGGTATCCCGCTCCCGGCACAGAGACTTCTCGCGGATAGTGCCGAACCGTTCGCCGATTTCGGGATCTCCGGCGACGAACCGGGCCTTTACCAGCGCCTGCTGCTCCCAAGTCCAGGCGTTATCCATTTGGTAGGTGTCGTATGCGTCGACACTGCTGACCAGAAGACCGGAACTTCCGGACGGCCGAAGCCGCAAATCCACCTCGTAGAGAATGCCCGCGGGGGTATTCGCCGTCAAAAGATGAATGATGCGCTTGCCCATCCGCGCGAAAAACTCGGCGGTGCTGACCGGCCGCTCGCCATTGGTGAGAGCGCTGTCGACGCCGTCATAGAGGAAGACCAGATCCAGATCCGATCCGTAGCCGAGTTCCAGCCCGCCCATTTTGCCGTAGGCGATTACGCCGAAACCGCCGACTTGGTCGACGCTTGCGCCGGGAGGAACGCCGTGCCGCGCGGCCGTCAGTCGCCAAGCTTGTCGCATGACTTCGTTCACCAGCACTTCGGCGATATAGGTGAGATAGTCGCTGACCACCATGATCGGAATGGCGCCGACGAAATCGGCTGCCGCGACTCTCAAGATGCTGCTTTGCTTGAACTGGCGCAGGCCGATCAGGATTTGTTCGAGATCCTCGGGATCGATCGAGTCGAGCTTCCGGCTCAGTTCCCGTTCCAGTTCCGCCTTCGACAGCGGCGTGTAAAGCGCGCGCGGGTCCAGCAATTCGTCCAGAAGCAGAGGATGTTGGGCGATATAGTTGGTGATCCAGGGGCTGCCCGCTGCCAGTTTGACGAGCTGCGACAAAGCTTGCGGGTTCTCCGCCAGAAGGGTCAGATAAACGTTGCGGCTAGCGATGGCCTCCAATAGCGCGAAAATCCGCTCCAGGGCATTTTCGGGCTGTTCGGTCGAGGCCGTGGCTCGGAGCAGCATGGGCATCAGGCGAGCGAGTTCCGAAGCGCCCCTCGGAGTGAGATTCTTGATGGCGTGGGAAGTCTGAAACGTCTCGATGAGTTTTGCCCCGGATTCAGGTGTAGGCCAGCCGAGATTCCGCAATGCCATGTAAATCTGTTCGCGATCGCCGCTCAATGCGAAAAAGTCTCGGCCCTCGGCCTTGACCGGCGCGACGACCTGTTCGAACACCTCGTGAACCTCCCGGCGCACCGCATCGATGCGCGCTTTGAAGCTCTCCCAGGCGGAAAAGCCCATCGCGAAAGCGAGGCTGAGCCGCTGTACAGGGCCGGTGGGAAGATCGTGGGTTTGCCTGTCGGCGTATTGTTGCAGCCGGTTTTCGACCGTGCGGAGAAAGCGATAGGCCTCCTGAAGTTTTTCGACCGTGGGCTTGGGCAGCAAGCCCAGATCGGCCAGGGTTTCCAGTACGACCTGGATGCGGCGCTCCTGCAGGCGTTTCTCGCGTCCGCCGCGGATCAGTTGAAATGCCTGGCCGATGAACTCGATTTCCCGAATGCCGCCCGGACCGAGCTTGATGTTTTCCTGGCGGTCCTTGCGTTGCAGTTCCAGCGAGATTTTCTGCTTCAATTCGCGCAATTCGCCGAGCGTTCGGTAATCGAGATAACGCCGATAGACGAAAGGCTTGAGAAATTCCTGAAGTTCGCGTCCGGCTTCGATATCGCCGGCGATGGGGCGCACCTTGACCATGGCGTAGCGTTCCCACTCGCGCGCCTGGCTTTGGTAGTACGCTTCCAAGGCATAGAAGTTCTGAACCAGGGGGCCCGAGTCGCCGAACGGGCGCAAGCGCAGGTCGACGCGGAAGATGAAGCCGTCCTCGGTCTGGGTGTCCAACACCTTGACCAGATTGCGCGCCAGCTTGGTGTAAAACTCGCAGTAGCTGGTTTCGCGCTTGTCCGCCAGAACCCCGTCGTCCCGATAGGCGAAAATCAGATCGATGTCGGACGAGAAATTCAGCTCGAAGGCGCCGAGCTTGCCCATGCCCAGCACGACCAGCGATTGCGGCCGGCCTTGCTTGTTGACCGGCGTTCCCTTGGCGGCGCAGGCTTGGCGAAAAAGAAAGTCCAGGCTTTCCTGTACACACACGTCGGCGAGCGCGGATAAATCCCGGAGGGTTTCTTCCAGGCTTGCCCAGCCGGCAATGTCGCGCCAGGCGATGCGCACCATTTCCCGGTTACGGAAGCGGCGCAGAACGGCCATCAACTCCGTTTCGGTAGCTACGCCTTCCAGGAGCTGTCGCAGGTCGCCGCGACAGGTTTCCTCGTCGGTCGAGTTCACCAGCCGGCCCGATTCCAATAAGTCTTGCAGGAGCTCCGGCCGGCGGGCGCATTGTTCGGCGACGAAAGGGCTCGCGGCCCAGACCGGACCTAAAGAGCCTTTGATCTTGTCCGGAAACTCGTCGAGTTCGATTCCGAGGTGCGCCGAGTTTGCGGAAAACGCGGCCCAAGCCGAGGCTACCGGCTGTTTGAGCGGTTCGGGCAAGCGCTGCAGAAAATCGGAGTTGTCGGACATAAGACAGTCTTAACGATGATGGAGTGGGTCAGGCCTCGGGACATGATCGTTTCAGGGCTTTTTAGCATCGTTACCGAAAAACGACGTCAAAAAGCTCTGGAAGAAATCCCCGTGCTCGTCCCGCTTTTCGCGTGCGGCTATCAGTGCCTCACGGACTTCTTCCTTCAATTTGGCATCGGAAAGCAACATGTAAGGCCGAATCGGTGCTTTCTCGGCTTTTTCCAAATAAGGCAGGGCCTTGTCATACTCGCCCTGCTGCAACAAAAAGTCGCCGTAAAAATAATTCGAATCCAGGGCGTTCGGATATAGCTTCAAAGCCGCTTCCAGATATTGACGGGCCGAATCGTCGTCTCCGAAGGAGATTGGCCAGCCGGGAAGCCGGTAATAAAGATTGCCGAGGGTGATATAAGCCGATCCTTCCATGGCGCGGGGATCGATGTCTATCGCCTTGATGAGCAGTTCCCGGGCCTCGCTGACCCTGCTCAGCGAGCTCAAACCGACGTCCGCAGCGGCGTAGGTGCAGAGGACGATGGCCTCCAGAACCAGCGGATCGGCTTCTTTGGGGTGCTGCTCGGACACGGCATGAACCCTGGCCAGAAGGCCTTTGAACTTCTCTGCATGTTCGGATGGCGGCAGGCGGTAAAAAATCTCCGCCCATTCGTCTTCAAGACGCCGGACGGCCTCATGAACGCCCGATTCGGCCTTCGAGTGGCTGGTACCGGGGAGAATAACAGCTAACAAGGCGAGTACGAGATGTAAGGATTTCAAATGCAAATTTTCAGCAGTGGGCGATGAAACGAGCATTCTAACAATCGAGGATCGGGTGGTTAATGAGGAATGTCTATAGATTCTCGAGGTGGCGGCCGGTCCGATTGACTGGCTACGGCTGATCGGATTTTTCGTTGCCGAAATTTCTTCTCGTTTTTTCTATCTCTCGCCGATAAGTCTCGGCGTCGCCGTAATCGAGAAACCGGCCGTATGAGGAGTGGGGCGATTTGATGCGGCGCGCGTGTTTGATGGGGCACCAGTGCAGTTCGGTGCGGGCGGCAATCTCGCGGACGTACGCGAGAAGGCCGTTACCGTAGGAACAGTACGCGCAATTGAGTTTTTCGATCAGATTCAGATAGGCCAATCGCCCTCGGTCGAAGACCAGGTAATCGCCGCGTTTTACCTTAGGAATGCCGTAAATCGGGAAGCAAACCGCCTGGTATAGCGTGACGGCCAGATCCAGAAGGACGAAAGGGACGATCAATGAGTAAATGATCGGCGCGGTGAGCAGCGTGAGCGGGTTGGCCCTGACGATGTACTTGGTCAGGCTCGCCTTGAGTCTGCGGTGCTCCCGCAACAGTTCGTGGGCGTAATCGATCCTGCCGTTGCGGAGCTTGATCCGAAATTCTTCCCTATGTTTGGCCAGTTCGGCTTCGAGTTCCTCTTCGAGCGCTTGGATGTTTTCGATCAGGGTCGCGATTCGTGGGTTCATGAGGTGCTCGAAGAGACGGGAAAATGGATCGTCTACGATAGCACGAAAGTTCGTGGAAAATCGTAGACTCAATCGGCCAGAACGCTTCAGGTTTGATACAGCGCCCCTCCGGGTGAAGTAGGTCGGCAATCCTTTGCCGACAAAACCTGCCACACCACGCCGGAAAATGCTCTAATGAAAATCCCGGCAGGGCACGCTCAAGTTACCCAGCCAGTGGCTCAAGTCTTCCAGCCGGCCGGCAACGAGGTGCAACACGCCGTCTTCTTCCTGCACCGTGCCGTGCACGGCGAGGAGTCCCGCTTGCAGAACGATGTGGCGCTGCCGCTGGACCAGGCTGGGCCAGACGATGACATTGGTCTGGCCGGTTTCGTCTTCGAGGGTGAGAAAGATGACGCCGGAAGCGGTCATCGGGCGCTGCCGGCAGATGACAAGGCCGGCGGTGCGCGCGAAGCATCCGTGGCCCAGTGCGCGCAATTCCTCGGCACTGAGCAGGCGCCGTGCGGCGAGCCGGGAACGCAGCAGAGTCAAGGGATGGCGGCGCAGGGTGAGTCCGGTGGACGCGTAATCGGCGACGATGTTTTCGCCCTCGCGGGGCGGACGCAGCAAGGGCTCGCCCTCGTCGAACGCCGGCTGGCCGAACAGCGGCGTGGGGCGTTCGTGCGCGCTCATATCCCAAAACGCGCGATGCCGGTGGCCGGCGAGTCCGTGCAAGGCATCGGCCGCGGCCAATGCTTCGGAATCACGGCGGTCGAGTTTTGCGCGGGCGATCAGGTCGGCGGCATCGGCAAAGGGCTTCTCCAGCCGGGCGGCGACGATGCCTTCGGCGCCTTGCCGCGACAAACCTTTCATCAGGCGCAGGCCGAGGCGGAGGGCGGATGGTTCGGGGGGCGACCCTTCGAGTGTGCAATCGTAATCGCTGTACCGCACGTCGACTGGGCGGACATCCACGCCGTGACGGCGCGCATCCTGAACGAGCTGGGCGGGAGCGTAAAAGCCCATGGGCTGGCTGTTGAGCAGCGCGCAAGTGAAAGCAGCGGGATGATGGCATTTCAGCCAGGCCGAAACATATACCAATAAGGCGAAGCTGGCGGAATGCGATTCCGGAAAGCCGTATTCGCCGAAACCCTGAATCTGCCGGTAGATCTGCTCCGCGAACTCGGCGCTGTAGCCGCGTTCGCGCATGCCTTCGATCAGACGGCTTTCGAATTTTTCCAAACCGCCGCGCCGGTGCCAGGCCGCCATCGCGCGGCGGAGCTGGTCCGCCTCGCCGGCGCTGAAACCGGCGGCCACCATGGCGATCTGCATCACCTGTTCCTGGAAAATCGGGACGCCCAGGGTGCGCTTGAGCACTTTTTCGACGTCCGGGCCGGGATAAGTGACCGGTTCCCGCCCGCTGCGGCGCGCGAGATAAGGATGAACCATGTCGCCCTGAATGGGACCAGGGCGCACGATCGCCACCTGGATGACCAGGTCGTAGTAGTTTTCAGGTTTCAAGCGGGGCAGCATGGCCATTTGGGCGCGGGATTCCACCTGAAACACCCCAAGGCTGTCGGCCCGTTGCAGCATGGCGTAGACCGCCGGATCTTCCGCCGGAATGCGGTCCAGGCTCAGTGCTTCACCGCGCCAGTTGCTCACATAATCGAGCGCCTTGCGGATGGCGGTCAGCATGCCTAAGGCGAGAACGTCCACCTTGAGCAGGCCGAGCGCTTCCAGATCGTCCTTGTCCCATTGAATCACGGTGCGTTCAGGCATCGCCGCGTTTTCCACCGGCACCAAGCGCGGCAAGGCGTCCGCCGCGATGACGAAGCCGCCGGTGTGTTGCGACAGATGGCGCGGAAAGCCGCGCAATTGCCGGACCAATCCGGTGAGCAGGCGGAGTTTCGGATTCTTAGGGTCGAAGCCGGCGGCTTGGAGGCGTTCGGTATCCACACCGTCGCCGCTCAAAAAATGGGCGGCTCCGGCCAGATGGTCGATCTGCTCGCGGCTGAAGCCTAACGCCTTGGCCACGTCGCGCACCGCGCTGCGGGTCCGGTAAGTGATGACGCTGGCGGCCAGGGCGGCGCGCTGCCGGCCGTATTTGCGGTAGATGTATTGGATGACTTCCTCGCGCCGCTCGTGCTCGAAATCCACATCGATGTCGGGCGGTTCGTTCCGCTCGCGGGAGATGAAGCGCTCGAACAAAAGGTCGAGACGCCCCGGATCGACTTCGGTGATGCCTAGGCAATAGCAGACCGCCGAGTTGGCGGCCGAACCGCGGCCCTGGCAGAGAATGCTGCGCTCGCGGGCGAAGCGGACGATGTCTTGAATGGTGAGGAAATAGGGCTCATAGGCGAGATCGGCGATCAAAGAGAGTTCGTGTTCGATTTGCCGCCGCACCTTGTCGGGAGCGCCGTCAGGCCAGCGGCGCCTGACACCTTCCTCGGTCAAATGACGCAGCCAACTCTTTGGTGTATGGCCTTCCGGTACCAGTTCGGCCGGATATTCGTAGCGGAGTTCATCGAGCGAAAACCGGCATCGTTCGGCGATGCGCACGGCTTCCGCCAGCAGCTCCGGGGGATAGAGCCGGGCCAGGCGGGACAGCGGGCGGAGATGACGCTCGCCGTTCGGGAACAGCGCGTAGCCGAGCTCGGAAAGCGGCCGGTTCAGGCGAATGGCGGTGAGCGTGTCTTGCAGAGGCTGCCGTTCCGGGCTGTGCATGTGCACATCGTTGCAGGCCACCAAAGGCAGTCCCAGCTCGCTGCCGAGCCGGCAAAGGCGATTCAGCCGTTCCCGGTCCGTTCCGCTCAGGAACAGCTCCACGCCGATCCAAAGACGGCCGGAAAAACGCTCCTTAAGCCAGACGCCTTGTTCCGGTTGCGGCGTTTCGCCCGGCAGCCATAGCGCCAGGCAATGGTCCAGCGGGTGTCGTTCCAGTATGAGGCGGTCCAGCCGGTAATGGCCTTTGGGCGCATTCATCCGGGCTGCGGTGATGAGGCCGGAAAGCTGCGCGTAGCCTTCCCGATCGGTGGCCAGCAGCACCAGCTTGAGCCCGTCTTCCAATCGCAAACGGTCGTCCCGTGAGCGCCAGGACGACCCTTCCAATCGCAAACGGTCGTCCGGGGAAGGGGCTGGCCGGCGCTCCCGGCCAGGTCGTTTGCGATTGGAGCGTCGAACCGATCCTTCCAATCGGAATTCGCTGCCGACGATCAGCTTCAAGCCGTGACGGCGCGCCTCCAGATGAGCTTTTACCACTCCGGCCAGGGAGCATTCGTCGGTCAGCGCCAGTGCGGTATAGCCGAGGCGGGCTGCCGTTTCGACCAGCTCTTCCGGGTGCGAGGCGCCGCGCAGGAAGCTGTAATTGCTGAGGCAATGGAGTTCGGCCATATCCTATGACGCCGAGCCGAGATAAGCCCGCAGCTGCGGTGGGACGGTCCTTTGCGTCAGCCGGTTCTTGAACTCCCACTCCCGGTGTTTTTCCACCGAAACCAGGAATTGTGTTTCCTTGCCGGCGTGCAGGGCTGTCGGGATGCCGTCCCGGAACAGCACGCGATTGCCCGGGAGCGCGGGGATTTTCGCGCCGGGCGTGACGATGCCGACGAGATTCAGCGGATCGACGGCGCTGAGCGTGACCAAGGTTTCGGTGTCTTTCTCCTTGCGCACCGCGCGCAGGGCTTCCACGGCTTCGGGCAGGGCGAACTGCTCGCCGAAATGGCCGGCCACGAAGCGTCCTCCGCGTATTTCGCCGCGCGCTTCCAGACGCCGGTAAATGCGTAGGAGATCCTGCCAGGGCGGCGCGACGGTCTCGCGGGCCAACAGCGCCCGAAACACGACGCCATAGCGCTTGAGCAGTGTGCCGGCGATATGCTCGACGGCTTCCTGATCGGCCGACTCGGATGCGTTCTCGTCGAGTAGCAAGGGCGGCTGCACGAGCGTCCAGCGCCCGGCTTCCGCCATTCCGAAGGAAAGTCCCCGATAGCGCTGCTTTTTTTGCTCGGGGATCAGCAGGGCGCGCAGCCCCATGAAACTGTCCGAGGCGACCCACCCGCGCGCCACCAGTTCCGCCAGCGTGTTTTCCAGCTGGGTCGGCAGTAGACCTGTCCACTGCGCCAGTTCTTCGAAAAAGAGAGCGCCGCGGGTTTTCAGGATATCCGCTACGTGCCGTGCGGCGGGCGACAGCTCGGTTGACTCGCTTTGAACGGCGAACTGCCGCCAGTACGATAGATGACGCCGGGCTATGAGCGCCATGGGCGAGGATTTGACGGGCCCTTGGCCGCCTTTGGCGGCGGAAAGCCGGGTCCAGACAATCTTGCCCGAAAGACACAGGGCGTCGAGCCAGGCGGGGTCGTAATCGGCAATTCGCGCCGGCAGCACATCGCCTTCCCAGGCAACCGCGGCCGCCTCGAAGCCTTCCAGTTGGGCCAGGACCGCCGCGAGGGCTTGCGCGCCCTGCATGCGGTTTTCGGGATGCACGTGCTGCCAGCGGAACAGGAAACGCATGAAATCGGCGCTGGGCACCGGTTCGATTTCCTGGCGCAGACGGTTGATGGTGTAGCGGTGGATGCGCGCCAGAAGGCGCCTTTCGCACCATTCTTCCGTGCCGGCTCCTGGCGTATACGACCCGCGCAGGACGAAGCCTTCGTTCTGCAGCGCCAGGAGAGCATACTCGACGCGGCCGACGGGAAGAGCCATGGCTTCCGCCAGTTCCGCCGCCGTGACCGGCCCGGTGCAGTCGATGCGCGCGCGGACGATTTCCTTCAGCGCGTCTTCCGGCGTCCAGGTTTGCTCCAGATACTCCGGCGGCAGTTGTGCCGCATAACCGATGCCAGCCGACGAGGAGCCATCGGCCTGCGCATACACCGCCTGGAATTGCGGCAAGCGCTCGGCCGCAATCCAAAGAATGTTGCCGCTCGCTACATGCAATTCCGCCACGCGCCCTTGCAGCTTCAACTCCCGAAAGAATGCTTCCCAGCCGATTTCCGCTTCGGATTGCTGGAGAAAGCCCAGCATCTGCAAGGCGTCGTGCAGCTCGTCGGCGTTGGAGGCCTCGGGCCAGGCTTCCTGCCGCACCCGGTCGATGGCCGCCTGGTCGAGACGTCCGAGGTCCGCGGCTTCGGAAGGATCGAGCCAGCGGCGGCTGGCCACCGCGCGGGTCCGGCGCTCTTCCAGGGGAGCTCCGTCCAGAAAGCTGTAGACCTTGGAATTGACGATTTCGGCGGCGAGCGGCGAGGGTTCGGTCAGATCGCGGCACACCACGCGGATCGCGCCGCTTTCGATCCCGCCGATCACCTCGATCAACCGGTCGATGTCCATGGCTTCGGTCAGGCAATCGTGCACGGTCTGGTTGACCAGCGGATGATCGGGCACCTCCCGGTCGCCGACGATGTTCTCGAAGCACGCGAGCTGGTCGGGAAACACGCAGGTGACGAGATCTTCCGCCTGCATGCGGAGGAGATAGGGGGGCGTCTTACGGCCGCCCTGAAAGCGCTTGAGCGCGAGCGAGCAGACGGCGTTCCAGCGCCAGCGCACGTTGAACATCGGGGCCGCGAGCAGCGCCTGCACCAACAAATCGCGCACGGTGTTGGCGTTCAGGAAACGCGTGACGTCCTCCAGCGGAAAGCTTTGCGAGACGCCCAGTGACAGGATGATGGCGTTCTCGGTGGCGGCGGCTTGCAGCTCGAAGTTGAAGGTACGGCAGAAGCGCTTGCGCAGGGCGAGTCCCCAGCCGCGATTGACCCGGCTGCCGTAGGGCGCGTGAATGATGAACTGCATGCCGCCCGATTCGTCGAAGAAACGTTCGAACACCAGGGTGTCCAAGGTGGGCAGTGTGCTTAGGGCCAGCTTGGCCGCGGCCAGGTAGTTGACGGCCTGCACTGCGGCCAGCGACGACACGCCGACCTCCTTTTCGAGAAAGGCATTGGCGGCGGGTAGATTCAGGTTCTTATCCGGGCCTACAAAGCCTGTATCGAACGGCCTTTCCAAGCGCTCCTCGATTTCCCGCCGGAGCCGCGCCACCGCGTAAGACAGCTCATGAGTCCGCCCTGGCGCTTCGCCGAACCAGAACGGGATATTGGGCGGCTGATGTCGGGCATCCTCCACGCGCAAGGTGCCGGCTTCGAGCCGCAAGACCCGCCAGCTCGCGTTGCCGAGCTGGAAAATGTCGCCGGCCAGGCTTTCGATGGCGAAATCTTCGTCCACGGTGCCGATGAATTCCCCGGCGGGCTCCAGGATCACGCGGTATTCGGCGTTGTCCGGAATCGCCCCGCCGCAGGTCACGGCGGTGAGTCTCGCGCCTCTCCGGGCCCGCAAGCGCTTGTGGATGCCGTCCCGGTGCAAATAGGCGCCGCGCGGCCCGCGCCGGGTACTGAAGCCCTCCGCCAGCATCTTGACGATTTCGTCGAACTCTTGCCGGCTCAGTTCGCGGTAGGGAAACGCGCGGCACACGGTGCGGTAAAGCTCGTCCTCCGACCAGTCCGCCGCGGCCACCATTGCGACGATCTGCTGAGCCAGGACATCCACGGGCTTTTGCGGCATGATCAAGCGATCCAGATCGCCTCGTCGTATCGCATCGATCAGAGCGATGCATTCGATGAGATCGTCCCGGCTGGCCGGGAACAGTCGGCCCTTGGGCAGACCTCCTGCAAAGTGCCCGGAACGGCCCACTCGCTGCAGAAAGGTGGAGATCGAGCCGGTGGTTCCCAGTTGGCAAACCAGGTCCACGTCGCCCACGTCGATGCCGAGTTCCAAGGAGGCGGTGGCGACCAGCGCTTTCAGCTTCCCCGTTTTCAGCCGGTGCTCGGCGGAAAGCCGCTGCTCCCGCGACAGGCTGCCGTGGTGCGAGGTGACGTGTTCCTCGCCCAGCCGTTCGCTCAGGGCGCGAGCCACCCGTTCCGCCATGCGGCGCGTGTTGACGAAGATCAGCGTGGTCTTGTGCGCCTCGATCAAGGTCGTCATGCGGTCGTAGATTTCCTTGGCCGCTTGCTGGGAGAGCACCGCCTCCAGCGGCGAATCGGGCAGCTCGATGGCCAGGTCGAGTCGGCGCCGGTGGCCGGTATCGATGATGCGGCAATTGGTCCCGCCGGTCAGAAAGCTTGCGACCGATTCGATGGGGTTCTGGGTTGCGGAGAGACCGATGCGGATGAGGCGGTGCTCGACCAGTCGCTCCAGCCGTTCCAGCGACAAGGCCAGGTGCGATCCGCGCTTGCTGCCCACCACCGCATGGATTTCGTCGACGATCACCGTCCGAACGGTTTTCAGCATTCGCCTCCCGCCTTCGCTGGTGAGAAGGATATAAACCGACTCGGGAGTGGTCACCAGAATATGCGGCGGATGCTTGTTCATAGCCGCCCGAGCGAGTGCCGGGGTGTCGCCGGTGCGGACCTGGGAGCGAATCGCCACGTTTGTCGAGCCGAGTTCGAACAGTCTGGTGTTGATTCCGTCCAGCGGCGCTTCGAGGTTCTTGTGGATATCGTTGCTCAGCGCCTTGAGCGGCGAGATGTAGAGCACGCGGGTTTCTTCCGGCAAACCGAAGACTTCGCCTTCCCTAACCAGATCGTCTATGGCGGCCAGAAACGCCGCGAGGGTTTTGCCGGAACCGGTGGGCGCGGCAATCAGCGTATGCCGGCCGGATTTAATGGCGTCCCAGGCTTCGGTCTGGCATTCGGTCGGCGCGGGGAAGGCGTCCCGGAACCAAGCCGAGACAGCTGGGTGAAATCGATCGAGAATCATGGAACTACGTTACCCCAAAGCGGACGGCAATCTCAATCAGGCTTATCGTCGCGGCCGGGCGATCGCGCAGTTTTCACCCTTTCCCTCTGGGAGAGGGTGAAAACAACGCCGCACCGGGACCCTTTGACCGATGTCTCAGTTTTGTTATAGCGGTTTCGGTCAAGGTATCGTATTTTCCGCGGCAGTCGATTTTACGGTTTCGATTTCATCCGAAGAGATTCGGATCAATAAGGGCATACCTCCTTGCACAGATTTCCAATCAGACGGATTTTGAGTAACGGCTATGTTGTAGCGGCATTGGCGACAGCAACCATAGTGATCGTTCAGTATTTCCTGCTGCCGCTTTTCATGGGATCGCCTCCTTTGCTTCTCTTCCTGCTCGGAGTGGCGCTTGCGGCCTGGTACGGCAGCTTTAGGGCGGGACTTTTTGCCACCGTGTTGAGCACCTTGGCGAGTATCTTCTATTTGATCGAGCCTCTCCATTCATGGCAGATCGTGGAACAAAGGGAGTGGCTCAGAACCTTGCTGCTGTTGAGCGTGGGCGCTGTGCTCAGCCTGATGGTTTCGCTTCTGCGTAGCGGAGAACGAAAGGCGCTCCTCGAGGTGCTGCGGCAAAAGGAACGACTCGAGCGGGAAATCGTCGAGCGCCAGCGGGCCGAACAGGCGCTGAACGCGGCGCATACCGAGGTCGTGAACGAGCGCAGCCGGCTCGAAGCCATCATGGAAACCTTGCCCGTGGGTGTGGCCATCCTGGACGCACAAGGCGGCATCATCGGCACCAACCGAGCCGTCGATCAGGTTTGGGGCGGGCCGTGTCCGCCCGTACGGTCGGTCAGCGATTATGCCGTCTTTAAAGCGTGGTGGGTGGATACCGACGAGCGCGTCCGGCCGGAGGATTGGGCCCCGGCGCAAGTCTTGAAAAAAGGAGAGCCGGTCGTCGGGCAGCTGATGGAAATTCTGCGTTTCGACGGCGCTCGGGCCATTGTTCACAACAGCGCCGCACCCATCCGCGACGCTACCGGTCGCATCGCGGGCGCCGCGGTGGTGATTATGGACATCAGCGAAAGCGTCAAGCGGGAACAGGCGTTGCGGGAGAGTGAGGAGCGGTACCGATTGGCGATCGATGCCGCGCAGATGGGTACCTGGGATTGGGATCTCGGCAGCCGGAAAGTCGTGGGGAATCCTCGTCATGCCGCGCTTTTTGGCTACCCGCCCAAGGAGACGGTGATGGACGAAGGAATGATTTCCGATCGGATACATCCGGAGGATTTGCCGCATGTCGCGGCCACCGTCGACGAGGCGAGGGAACGTCACACCCGCTATGACTGCGATTTCCGCATTGTCTGGCCGGACGGTTCGGTTCGATGGGTTTCGTCGATCGGAGATTTCCACTATGACGCCCATGGCACTCCGGTGCGCATGATCGGGGTGTTGCGGGACATTACCGACCGTAAACAGGCGGAGGAAGCGCTTCGCGATGCCGACCGGCAAAAGAACGAATTCATCGCCATGCTCGGACACGAACTCCGGAATCCGCTGGCGCCTATCCGGAATGCGGTTCATCTGATGCGCAAGCTGGATACTCCCGATCCCAATCTGCGGTGGGCGCGCGATGTGGTCGACCGGCAAGTCGATCATCTGGCTCGCTTGGTGAGCGATCTGTTGGATGTGTCGCGAATCGTGCAAGGCAAACTCACGCTTCAAATCACTCTGGTCGATCTCGTGACGGTCATCAACCAGGCTGTCGAAACCAGTCAGCCGCTGATCGAGTCCAGACACCACACGCTTTCGGTCGCGATGCCCGAAGAGCCGGTGTATCTCGAAGGTGACCACGTGCGCTTGGTTCAAGTCGTTTCGAATCTTCTCGACAATGCTGCCAAGTACACGCCGGAAGGCGGCAGAATTTGGCTTGCCGCAGTCGCCGAGAACGGGGAAGCGATCATCTCCATCCGCGATACCGGCGAAGGAATCTCCAGCGCATTACTGCCCCATCTTTTCGATGCATTCACCCAAGCCGCGAGAACGCTGGACCGAGCGCAAGGCGGGCTCGGACTGGGTTTGATGATCGTTCAGAAAATCATCGAGATGCACGGGGGAAACGTCGAAGTCAAAAGCGAAGGGCTCGGCAAAGGCAGCGAATTCGTAATACGCTTGCCGCTCTGCGAGCAGGTGTGCGTGGTTCCCGGATTGTAGGATGCGGTTTGTGCCTCACCGCATCCTACGTTCTCGTTTCTTGATTACAAGTCAGTTTGTAGGATGTGGTGACCGAAGTGAACCGCATCAATCGCGAACGATGCGCTTCCAATCGCAAACGGTCGCTTTAGTCGCGACCCTTCCTTCGTCAGCACATCCTATAGACGAGGCTCAATGCAGCTTGATCTTCGGCCTCAATCTCCGCCGGAAGAATCCCGAGACCATCAGCATGCTGACCCGGATCGGTCCGAATAGCGCCAGTTGGTGCATCTTGTAGAGCGAAAGGTAAACCAGCCGGGCTATCAGGCCCTCGATCATCACCGTGCCCATCAGATTGCCCATCAGATTGCCGACGGTGCTGTATTTGCCGAGCGATACCAGCGAGCCGTAGTCCTTGTATCGGTAGGTGAGCATGGACTTGCCCTCCAGTTTTCGACGGAGATTCTTCAGGACGAGGGTGGCTTGCTGATGGGCGGATTGGGCGCGTGGCGGAACGGTGGAGTTTTTTTCCGGCCAAGGGCAGGCGGCGCAGTCGCCGATGGCGAAGATGTCGTCGTCGACGGTGGTTTGCAGGGTGGGGCGGACCACGACCTGGTTGATCCGGTTGGTTTCGAGATCCGCGATGGTCTTGAGAAAATCGGGTGCTTTGACGCCGGCAGCCCAGACTTTCAGCGCCGCCGGGATGAATCGGCCGCTTTGGGTCTTCATGCCGTCCTTGGTAACTTCCACCACACGCTCGCCGAGATGGACCTGAATGCCGAGTTTTTCCAGCTGTTTGAGCGTGGATTTGGAGAGGCGCTCGGGCAGTTCCGGGAGCAATCGGTCGGCGGCCTCGATGATGTGAATCTGGAGGTCGGACGGCTTCACGTTATCGAGCCCGTAGGCGCTCAATAGCCGTGTGGCCTGATGAAGCTGGGCGGACAGCTCGATGCCCGTGGCGCCTCCGCCGACGATGGCGACGTCCAATTGACCGGTTTCCTTGACGCCTCCGGTGGCGTGGGCGTGGAAATACGCTTCCAGCAGCCGGTTTTGGAACTGTTCCGCCTGGTCGGTGGTATCCAGGAACAGGCAATGTTCGGCCACGCCGGTGATGCCGAAATCGTTGCAGATGCTGCCCACGGCGATGACCAGCATGTCGTAGGGATGGGTGCGGGGCGGCATGATTTCTTCGCCCTTTTCGTTCACCATCGCCGCCAGATGGACTTGTTTGTTGGTGCGATCGAGACCGTCCATGCGGCCCAATACGTACCGGAAACCGTTGCTGCTCGCCTGGGCTAGATAATCCAGTTCGTCGTCGTGGGAATCCAGGGTGCCGGCGGCCACTTCGTGCAGCAGCGGTTTCCAGATGTGAGTGCGGCTGCAATCGATCAGCGTGATATCGGCCTTCTTCCGGCCAAGGCTCTTGCCGAGCTGCGTAACCAGTTCCAGACCGCCGGCGCCGCCGCCGACCACCACGATCCTGGGCCGGTTTTCACTTGTTTTAGATTCGCTCATATCCTCTCCCCCCTTTTTTAATAGATGACTGATCTAAGACTGGAATAAGCCGGTCTTGCCCCCTTGAAAGGGCGGTACCCGTTCCCGGCATTTTCGCGTCTTGCCGAAAATGTGATGCTTATCCCGTGCGTAATTCTTTTCCGGTGCTTTGCTTGGTATAAGCATCCGTCTGAAGCGGCGTTGATGGGACGGCTGCGTAAATCCGCTGAAACAATCGATGAGTCTACGCTGTTATCGATGGCGAATTGATCGGTATGCCAAAACCGCTAGTCCAAACTGTGATAGCGGAAAAATGCGACATCGAGCGCCTCCCGAATATTCGCTGAAGCCGGCTCCCCCGGCCCGCTGGCGGTCCGGATTGAGTCGCGCCGATGACGGATTACCGTGAGATGTTCGGCCGCTGCGGATTCTGCCACAGCCGAAGGTCCGATGTCTTTAATCCGGTGTGCGTCGAGGAACGCGGTGGATGTTCGTCTTAGCCCTTGCTAATATTCGAGCATAGGATTTGGTTATCGGTTGGCTGAAGAACTAGCGATGAGTCGGTTTGTCTTACGGACGTTAATCAGATGTGTGCCCCACAGGATTTTGTGCTGAATTCCGAGTTTCCAAATCCCATTCCCGATTGGAGCGACCAAATTCCTGTTCCGCTCGTTACTATTCGACTGGCCGATCAAAAGCTGCTTTTTCTCAATCGCCCGGCTCGCGAACTTTTCGGCGATACCGTCAAACCCGGACTCGATGCGTCGGTGCTGTTCGACGACCCTAATGCTCTGCGGCAGTTGCTCGAATCGGTGTGCTCTGACAAGAAGACGGTCCGTTCGGAGGCGCTTCTTAAGAACGCGTCGAACAAACACCATAAGTATTCGATCGACGCAAGCGCGGCCGAGCTGGACGGCGAGCCTATCGCCGTGTTGTCCTTGATCGATGTGCCCGCCTATATACCCCAGCCGGAAGAAGCCGAGTTTCGTTCCAACATCGCTTTGTGGCGGGGGGTGTTCGACCAGGCGGCCGTCGGGATCGCTTTGTTGGATACGAATTTTCGGTTTATCGAGGTGAATCGGCGTTGGTTGGAACTGTTCGGATACACCGCCGACGAAATGAGCGCGTTATCTCCGAGCGATCTCATTTCCTCGGAAGACAGTTTCGTATCGCGCGAACGAGCCGAGGCGCTTTTGGGCGGTGAAGTCGACCAATACCGGGGAGAGAAGCGTTTGGTCCGAAAGGACGGAAGCGTATTCTGGGGCGATTTGTCCGCGAGCATGCTGCGGGACGGGAAAGATACGGTATCCGTGATTTTAACTTTTCTGATCGACATTACCGATCGCAAGCTGGCGGAAGATAAATTGCAGGCCAGCAACGAGCGGCTCGAAGCGCAATTGGCCGAGAACCGGATATTGCAGGAAAAACTGAGAGATTTGGCGGTACGCGATCCGCTGACGTCGCTGTTCAACCGGCGGTACATGGAAGAGACCCTGAGGCGCGAGTTGTCACGATCGGCCCGGGAAGATCAGCCGCTCAGTCTGGTCATGATCGACATCGACCATTTCAAGCAACTCAACGACACTTATGGTCATCCGGCGGGGGATCTGGTCCTGAAGGAACTGGCGGCACTGTTGCTGCGCCACCTGCGCAGCGAGGATATCGTCTGCCGCTTCGGCGGCGAGGAATTCGTGGCCATTCTGCCGGGCGCTCCGTTGTTGACGGCGGCTCAGCGTGCCGAATCCTGGCGTTTGGCGTTTCAGGAATTACACATCGTTTATGAAGACCAAGTATTAACCAGCACGCTCTCGATGGGGATCGCGGAATATCCTCGTCATGGCGCGACCAGCGAGGACCTTCTGTTCCAGGCCGATAGTGCGATGTACATGGCCAAGCGTGCGGGAGGCAATCGGGTGATGGTCTGGGGTTGAGTAGTCTTTGGCGCTGGTGCGCCGTTTGCTTGTCTTGCTCGACCTTGTGTGTTTATACGGATTTTCATGAAGCATTCTCTGTCTCGCTCCGATATCTCTTCTCACGCTATCGATGACTTGGAGGCGCGGCTGATGGCTGCTGCCGGCGGGGCCGAACGCGGCAAGATCGCCGAGGCCCTGAACCTCGCCCGCAGGGCGCGGGATCAAGATACGATCGTCAGGCCGCGCGGCATCGACGTCGCGGATATTCTCCTCGGGATCAAGGCCGATGGGCTCACGCTGCAGGTTGCGCTGCTGAGCGATCCTTATCTCCGCGATACGCTCAAGGAAGCCGACATCAAGGCCCAATTCGGGGAGACCGTCGCCGATTTGGTGCAGAAGGTCAATTGGCTCAACACCTTCGACGAATACCGTCCGACCGAAATCAAGGAGCCCGCCCAGGCGGAACTCTTGCGCCGCATGCTTTTATCGGTGGTCAACGACGTGCGTGCGGTGCTGGTCAAGCTCGCCTATCGTCTGCAGCGCTTGCGGCTGCTCAAGAATCAGGACGGCGAGTTGCGCCAAAGGATCGCCATGGAAACCCTGGACGTGTTCGCGCCCCTGGCGAACCGGCTGGGCGTGGGGCAGCTCAAGTGGGAGCTGGAGGATCTCGCTTTTCGCTATCTAAACCCCGACAAATACCGCGATCTTGCCAACCAGTTGGCGACCAACCGCGCCACGCGGGAAGCTTTCGTCGGTCAATTCATCGAGATACTGCGGCAGGAATTGGAAGCGAACCATATCCACGCCAAGGTTTACGGCCGTCCCAAGCACATCTACAGCATTTATCGGAAGACGCAGCGCAAGGAGCTGGACCTGGAGGAGCTGTATGACCTGCACGCCGTAAGGGTCATCGTCGACGATGTTGCGACCTGTTATGCGGTGCTCGGTCTGGTGCACGGCCGCTGGCTCCACGTTCCCAAGGAGTTCGACGATTACATCGCCAACCCCAAGGAAAACGGCTATCAATCGCTGCACACGGTAGTGATCGGACCCGAAGGCCGGCCGGTCGAAGTTCAGATTCGCACCCAGGCCATGCACGATTTCGCCGAATACGGTGTCGCGGCTCACTGGCGATATAAGGAAGGCGGCAAGCAGGACGCGGTTCTCGATCGCAGCATCAATGCCCTGCGCCGCCTGCTGGAAAGCAGGGACGACGATCAGTCGATGCTGGAGGATTTCCGCGCCGAACTGTTCGAGGACCAGATCTTCGTGCTGACGCCGAAAGGGCAGGTGGTCCGGTTAAGTAAAGGAGCGACGCCGCTGGATTTCGCCTATCACATCCACACCGAGGTGGGGCACCGCTGCCGCGGCGCGAAGGTCAACGGACGTATCGTGCCGTTGACCTATTCGCTCAAGTCCGGCGAAAAGGTCGAAATTCTCACCGCCAAGCACGGCGGCCCGAGCCTCGGGTGGCTGGATCCGCACCTGGGTTATGTCAGGACCGGCCACGCGCGTACCAAGATCCGCCAATGGTTCAAGCAGCAGGATCATGAAAAGCATCTTCGCGCCGGGAAATCCATTCTGGACCGGGAGCGGCAGAAGCTGGGCATCAAGGACGTCGATCTGGACGAGCTGGCACGGCATTTCCATTTGCCGCGCGGGGACGATCTGCTGCTGGCCGTCGGCCGCGCCGACATCGCTCCGGCCCAGCTGGCCAATGCCTTGAAGCTTCCGGAATGGCAGCCGAAGGTTCCGGCGGCTCCCCCGGCGAAAAAGCCCTTGCCGCCGGCGACGGGCAAGGCATCGGAAGAGGTGACCATCCAGGGAGTCCGCAACCTTCTGACCTATTTCGCCCATTGCTGCGAGCCCAAGCCCGGCGATCGGATCATCGGCTATGTGACGGTGGGCAAGGGCGTCGCCATCCATCGCCAGGATTGCGACAACATCATTCAGTTGCCGCCCCGCAAGATGAGCCGTCTGATCGACGTGGCCTGGGGTACGGAGCCGGAAGCGTTCCCGGTGGAGCTCGAAGTCAAGGCGCTGGATCGAAAGGGGCTGCTCAAGGACATCACCCATATTCTGGCGCACGAACATATCAATATCGTGCGCACCCACAGCGAGACCAACGGGGACGATCAGTCGGTCGTCATGAGGATCACGGCCGAGGTATCGGACCCCGGACAGCTCAGCTCGGTGCTGGACAAGATCGGCCAGGTGCACAACGTGTTCAGCGCCAGGCGCTTGCAGCACGGGTGAGGGGTTGTGATTTCTTTTCGCATTAGTCGCTTTGGTAAAAGGTGCCGCTGATCGCGGCGACTGCTTTGGAGCGGGTCTCGCCCCGCTGGCGAGTTACTTTTCTTTGCTTGCCCAAAGAAAAGTAACCCAAAGAAAGGGCACCCGGATGGCGCGCTGATCCTGCGCTTCGCCGCCTTGATCCGGGGGCGACAAAAGGCACGTCCGTGTGCCTTTGTCGCCGCACGCGATCCCTCGCGTGCCCCTTCGGGCGGTTCCGACTCAAGCCGGCGATGCTCGGGCGCGCCATAACGGGAAAAAAACAGAAGACCGAAATGTTCTATACGTAATACGTAGTCTCCTTAGTGTTGCCCCCATCGGTCGATCATTGCGCCAAGCCAGCCCCGGGAATAGGCCAAACCGTGATAGATCGCCAACGCCAGACGCGCCCAGCGGATATAGAGCCCCGGCCGGCGGATCAAACGGGCGAACCGGAATACCGGATGGCTCCAGGCCGTGATCAGGCTGCGAAACCGGTAAATCAGTTTTCTTCGGGCGGATAGGCCTCGGGAATCCGGCGGTACACGCTTGCTCGGCTTCACGCCGGGACGCCGCCAACTCAGTCGATAGGCGAGACCCTCCCGGCGCTGCCGAAAACCCGCGGCCTGCGTTTGTTCGACGAACCGGGCGTCGACCGGCGTCAGGTGCAGCCGGCCTTGTTCGAACCCGGTCGTCACGAGCCGTTCCATTTCCGGCGAGCGGACGATGACCACATTCGTGCCGCGCCCGTCGGATGAATAAGGTTCCACCCAGGCATCGCCGAAGGCGATGTCGGCCGTTTCCGCGACCACGTCGTCGCAGGCGTTGCAGGCCGAGTTCTGAAAAAAACCGGCGCCCCAGTCGCCGTCCGCCAGATGCCACCAGTCCTTCTGTACCACTTGCCCGTTCCTGAGCGTCAATTGAGCGGTGTACCAGTTCGCCGGACGATCGGGATCTTTGCGGCGGAATTCGACACCTTGAACGTCGTCTACCGGGACACCCATTTGCCAGGCGAAGCTTTCCACGAAACGGGCACTCTTCATGTGGCCGCAGAATAGCCCCAGGGTGAACCGAATGCGTTCGCGAAACACGGGATCATAGCGGCGGAGGAGTTGTACCGCCTTGATGAAACAGGGGACTCCGACCACGGCATAGCGTCCCGGATTCGCCCGGATGAGTCCGAGCGCGTCCGATAATTCCACCGGATAATAGCGCGACTTCGCGCCAGCCAGGATTTCGTCCTCGGTGCGCGAGATCCGATAACGGAAGAACAGCCCGTCGCGCTTCGGGTCCGTGGCCGCGACATGCGCCGCGCCGTCGATCCGCCCGCTGCGCAGCAATTCCGCCAAAACCCAGCTGACCATGCCGCCCGAGCTTCCACGCTCGCGGAAGTCCTTTTCGGCCACGTAACCCACGTAGGCGGCTCGAAAATGTCCCACGGCGGAATCGTGCCGGCCGGCATCCGGAAAAAGCTGCTCGGCCAGCTCGTTCTCGTCCCTTGCACCAGGCGAAAACGGGCAGATTCGCGCGAACTCCGAGGATCTGCGGCGCAGCCATTCGGGAGACCCTGTCGGCTTATATTGCCCGTACCGGTCCAGCTCCATCCGCGAGGCGAAGGCATTCGCCCGTGCCACGCAACTGCCGCAGCCGATGCAGAGATCAGAATCCACGATGTCCCGCGGACTGAAGGTCTGTCGATCGGCTGGGGTCGGCATCGGTCAATCCAATGCGTGATCGAGAAATTCGTTCGACTGTCGACGGAGCCGATCGACCCGGTCGAGTATCCGGGAATCCAAAAGTTCGCTCAGGCAGACGTCGTAAGTGGTCGCCGTCGAATCTTCCGATAGTAGACGCTTTTCTCCGCCGATCATGGCCATCAAGTTTTCGATCTTGGTGGACCGGTACGGGGAGCGCTCGGAGACGAAAGGTTTGGCATGGCGGAGGGCAAAAATACAGCCGTGGAAGAAGTTGGTCGCTACCGCTTCCGCACGGGCCATGGCATGGGCGAAATCCTGCGGACCGGCGGTGATCCATTGCTGATCGGCCCAGTCGTTCCGATAGCCCAGGCTGACCATCGGATAGCCGTGCGATCTGGCCCAGCGCCTAACATTTCGGCCGAATGCCTCGGAGAAATTGTGCCCATAGACCGCTACGAAAGGCCGATCCGGCCCGCGCCAGATTCCTTCCGGTCTCGGCATGAACTGAAGACAGGGGTCGAGCACCAATTCCGGTTCGAAGCCGAGCGCGTTTTGAATAATGGCGCGGGAGTTGTCGTCGCGAACCGAAATCGCCTCGAACCTGCGCAGTCGATCCGCCCAAGCCGGTTCGAGTTCTTGCGAAGCGTCGTAATTGCCGAAACTGGCGCCATAGGAAACCAGCCGTGCCCCGATGCCGGCGCCGAAGAACAGTGGACATCCGCCATACCAGGGGTGTCTCAGATTCCACACTTCGTCGCTGCCGACGATCACCCGATCGAAGCTTTCCAGATTGCTCGCATGTTCGAGGTTGAAGCGCGGCGAACGCGGCAGCTTGGAAATGGCACGGAGAAACTTGAGGAGCTTCAAGCCGTAGAGCAGGTAGTCCATGCTTGGAACCGACGTCGGCAGGACAGGGCGGAGTGCGCACGTCCATTCGGCGCGTTTGATCCGCCAGGCATCGTGATCCAGGATCACGGCCTCGTGCCCGCGCGAGCGTAGTTCCTCCACCAGGCAACGCGCTTGCCAGTAGCTGCCGTAATTGATGCAGCGGTGAAAGGTCAGGATTCCCATCCTTGGCTTAGGATTCCCCATAGCGTTCCGTTCCTGCTTTAACGATTAGATGGCGCGCGAAAAGCGACGTGCGGCACGGTCCAAGAAAATATGATCGTTTATGGCGACCCAAGCTACGAAGAGCCTGTTACCGCCACACTCGGCCGGGTTCGGCAATGGGCCGAGCGTGCGAGCGGCCATGCGCCGGATCGAACGGATTCGTCGGCAAAGGATTGCCGACCTACCGATCGATGCCGCCGAGTAGGTCGGGAATCCTTTCCCGACGCAATGGATGGGCAAGCGGATACGGCGCCACAGTATGCGGCGGGCGAAGGACGGGACGCCCGCCGAAGGCTGCTGATCGACGCGGGACAACTGGAGCAAGCCCTGGCCGACCGGGTGGAAAACGACACGCTCGTAGAACGCATCATGAGCGTCACCGATCTCGCCGCCGACGCGTTTCTCCACGATTCCGATCTCGGGCCACTCCAAGAAGCGCTCGCCCAACTCGAACTGCCGGCGGACTTGACGGTGCGCGTCAAAGTGCCGGAAGGATTTGCATTCTACGCGCTCTATCCGGAGCAATACGCCCAAGCCGCGAGATTATGGGTTCGCAATCATGCGGATTCCGATTCGCGGCGGGCGGTGGTGGTCGGCATTCGCAGCATCGGGACCAGTCTTTCGGCGGTGGTGGCGCGGGAGCTGGCTCAAGCCGGATGGAACGTGCGACGGCTGACGGTCAGGCCGTCGGGGCACCCGTATGCGCGGCGCGCGGCGATTCCTCGCGAGGCGGTTCAAGGAGCGGTTTTCGGATTGGTCGTCGACGAAGGACCCGGGCTATCCGGCTCGTCGATGGCGGCCGCGGCTCAAGCGCTGGTCGAAGCGGGACTCGATCGATCCGGAATCGGCTTTTTTCCGGGACATGACCGCGGCCCCGG
This sequence comes from Methylocaldum sp. RMAD-M, assembly GCF_017832375.1. Taxonomy (NCBI): domain Bacteria; kingdom Pseudomonadati; phylum Pseudomonadota; class Gammaproteobacteria; order Methylococcales; family Methylococcaceae; genus Methylocaldum; species Methylocaldum sp. RMAD-M. Next base: position 46,147 of record NZ_JAFIBZ010000006.1, read on the forward strand.
AAACGCCGGAACCGAAGACGTGCGGAGGTGGTGGAGCGATACGCCGAGGTATGTCGTCGGGCCGAGCGAAATGGCTTGGCAGGGCCGGCCGCTAGCGGAAGAGCTGGCATATCGCAGCGGCCCGGCCGTTCGGGTGGACGATCTGAGCGGCGGGATGTGGCGGCATGCCGTCTATCGGCATGAGCAGGAATGGCCGGCGGCGTTCGTCGCATTCGAGCGGGCCAAATATCGGGTGGTGCGGCGTGACGGCTCGTCGGTGCTGTGGAAATTCGAAGGACTGGCCGGCGGGGCGGAGGCGGTCAGGGATAGCATGGCATGGCTGGCTCAACGCGGATGGACCCTGGCTCCTCTGGATTCCGCCCACGGTTTCGTGGCGAGGCTCTGGATCGAAGGCAAGCCGCTTCAAATAGATCAATGCAATACCGCTGTTCTGGATCGAATCGGGCGCTACATCGTCGATGCGGCCGGTACCGCGCTTTCGATTTCCGAGCAAAGGACATCGCTGGAGCGGCTCAAAGAGATGTTGTACTGGAACACTCGGGAAAGTCTGGGAGAGGCCTTGGCAACGCGTACGCTGCGGTGGAACGGGTTGGTCCCGGAGCATCCATGGCCAGCCTACGGCGATGGGCGGCTGGCACCCGAGGAGTGGATACGCTCGATCGACGGGAGGCTGATCAAGGTCGATTGCGCCGGGCATTCGACGGATCATACGGTAATCGGACGTCAGCCCCTGATTTGGGACTTGGCGGGCGCGACGGTCGAATGGCGGCTCGATAGCGAAACCGTCCGGCCTTTGCTGAGTGCGTTCGCCGATGCGGGCGGCGAGTTGCCTGCACCGGGGACGCTGGCCTTTTACTGCGCGGCCTATGCCGCGTTTCGCTTGGGACAGTGCGCGATCTGCGCCGGCATGAGCGATCCGAGCGAGCAGCGGCGGCTCCTTCGCGCCGGCGATTTCTACGAGTCGCAACTGTTTCGAATTCTCGCTTAGTAAGGCATGGGTAATTCGCTGCCCGTATTGTTGACGCAAAGCACCCACGGGCCATGGTCGAAGATGGCGACGATGCTGACCGAGGCCAGTCCGATCTCGATGCGGCTGAAAAGATCCAAAGGCACGCCCAGAAAATAGGCGAGAGCGGCTTTGATCACGTCGCCGTGGCTCACCAGGGCGATGCAGTCGTCCGGGTGTTTTTCGCGCAGGCGGAGCATTTCGCCGACGATGCGGGCTTGCGTCTCGACCATCGCTTCGCCGTTGGGGACGCGTGTCCCGCTGCGAAAACTATTCCATCGGCCAAAGGTTTCCAGACGGCGGAGATCTTCGAGCTTCCTTCCGGTCCAGTCGCCGAGATCGATCTCGTGGAGGGTTTCGAGGGGTTGAACCGGCAGGCCGAGCCGTTCGGACAAGAATTCGGCCGTCTCGCGGGTTCGGTCGGCCGGGCTCGAATAAAGAGCCGCAACCGGCAGACGGGCGACCCGTTCTGCCATGTCGTTGGCCTGATTCCGGCCAAGTTCACTGAGGTGCACGCCCGGCGCTCGGCCGGCGATGGTGTCGCCGCCCAAGAGATGCGCACCGTGGCGAATCAGCAGAAACGTGGTCATCACGCGTAGCGCCGGGTCATTTCGACGCAGAATTCGGCGAATTCCTCCACGCGTTGCGGCGGGCTGGTGTGGTGGGCGTTGATGCCGCGGTGCTCGGGGGTGAAGCAGTAGGTTACGGTTACCCGGAAGGGTTCGAGCGCCCGCATCTGCCGGTCGAACCAATCGAGTGCGTTCGGCCGAAAACGGTCGGCCCAGCTCAGGCCGGTACGGAGATAGGTGACGCCCAAATCTTTCATGATTCGCACCGCATCGTCGAGCCGGTGGTCCTCGAAATGAAACCACTGGCACAGGCCCATTTCCGGCGCATACTCGTAGAAATGCCGAAAAGCGCGTTTGGGCATGCCGTCTTCCCGCAGCAGGCCCATGTAGAAATGGCGGTAATAGGACGAGCCTTCGGCCTCGCGGTGACGGGTCGTGGCGGGCCAGGCTCTGGGCAGGTCGTAAAGGCTGTACCAGTGAATCCGCGGCGCTTGCTCCAGCAGCAGTTCCGCGGTTCGCTTGAGCCCGAATTCCTGTACTTCCTCGGCGCCGAAGCTGGAGACGCCGACCTCGGAAATCCAGATGGGCTTGTCGTCGACGACGCTGTGAATTTCGTTCAGCTTGTCGGGCCATTCGTGAATCTGCCAGTGGTTCCAGTCCAGCGGAAACCCGTGGACGGCCACGGCATCCATGCGCGGAATGACGCCGTAGTTTTTCATCCGTTCCATGAACAAGGGATCGATGGGAGAGATGCCCCCGAGGACGACCGGGAGTTTCGGATGTTCCTCGTGCAGGGCATCGGCCGTGAGATTCACCATTTCGGCGAAAAGACTCCAGTCCTGGTCGATCTCGAAATCCCAGTGGGATTTATTGTTGGGTTCGTTCCAGAGCATCACTGCTTCGATCATGATTTCCCTCCGCAAAGCTGTAGCGGGTCGCAAAAGCCTCGTTCCTTTTGGGGTGTCGCAAACGGTCGTCTTGGGAGCGCTAGGGCGAGCCTTCCCGACGCCATCGGTCGGCCAAGTGGAGCCGTCGGCGAGGGATTGCCGCCCTGCAACCGTGCCACTGTGTAGGTCGGGAATCCTTTCCAATCGCAAACGGCCTGGCCGGGAGCGCCGGCCAGCCCCTTCCCGACGCAATGCCCCATCCAGCGGATTCATCCGCCAGGGACGGCCGACCGACGATTTTTCGCCGGCGACTTTTCGTAGGCTCGAAAGGTATACCGTTCCCGGCAAACCGCCAATGCTTATTCCGGCCTACGGTTTTCTCCCGCGACAGGGATAGACCGCCCGATGATCCCAGTCTTCCAGGTTCAGTTCGGTCCTGCGGCAGACGTAGACCTCCTCCTCCGGACGGTCGAGGATATCGAAGCCCGCGCTGCGCAGCATCGCTTCGGTGCCGGCGCGGTTGGGAATCCACCAGTTGGTGGGATCGCCGGAATAGCGGTGTTCTATGAAATGCATCCTGGGAAAACCTGGCCGGTCGAAGACATCCCGTTCCTCGAAGCCGTAGTCCCGTCCTACCGCCTCGATCTCCGGGCTGCCGCGCTGCATGGACTGGAACAGCAGCAGGTCGCGGGCGACGTGTTCGTGGATCAGGTCCAGCGCCAGCAAGGGGTGGCGCAGGTGATAGAACACGCCCATGAAGATCACCAGACCGAAGGTTTCGCCGAGGTCGGCGATGTCGTAGACGGACAGCCGGCGAAATTCGATGTCGAGCCCTTTGACCTCGGCCGCGAAGCGGGCCTGGGCCAGATAATCCTCGTCCGAGTCGATGCCGACGACCCGCTCGGCACCGCGCTTTTTCATCTCGATGGCGTAGAAACCCGCGTTGCAGCCGATGTCGAGCACCGATCGGCCGCTCAAATCGGCGGGAAGCGCGTCGGCGAATTGCCGCCACTTGACGGCGGGATAATCTCCGAGGAAATGATCGGGAGCGGTATGTACGCCGTCGAGGTCGAGGTTGTGGAACCATTCGCCCAGCTCGCGGACGCGCCGCTCGATGCGGTCGCGGGTCCAGACGGTGGTCCCGTGAGTTTCGGTGGGTTCGATCATGGCGACTCCGTCAACGCGGCGCCTTGCCGCGTATGAATGCCTCCGTACGGGCACGGGCTTCGGCATCGGTGAACTGTTCGGGCGGGGATTTCATGAACCAGGCGGCCGGTCCGATCAGCGCTCCGCCGATGCCCCGATCGAGCGCCAGCTTGACGCAGCGCACCGCATCGATGACCACGCCGGCGGAATTGGGCGAATCCCAGACTTCCAGCTTGAGTTCGCCGTGCAGCGGCACGTTGCCGAAGGTCGTGCCTTCCAGCCGGATGTAGCAGAACTTGCGGTCGGTGAGCCAGGGCACGTAGTCGCTGGGGCCGACGTGGGCCTCGGCGTCGGACAGGGCATGGTCGAGCTGGCTGGTCACGGCGCGGGTCTTGGAGAGCTTCTTGGACTCCAGCCGTTCCCGTTCGAGCATATTCAAAAAGTCCGTGTTGCCGCCGAAATTGAGCTGATAGGTGCGGTCCAGCCGGACGCCGCGCTCGCGGAAGAGATTCGCCAGCACCCGGTGGACGATGGTGGCGCCCACCTGCGATTTGATGTCGTCGCCGATGAGAGGAAGGTTTTTTTCCTCGAAACGCTTGCGCCAGCGGAGGTTCGAGGCGATGAACACGGGAATGCAGTTGACCATGCCGCAGTCGGCTTCGAGAGCCTGCTCGGCATAGAACTCGGTAGCCTTTTGGGCGCCGACGGGAAGATAGGAGACGACCACGTCGGTGGCGGTATCGCGGAGGACCTGGGCAATATCTGAGGGCGGATCGGGCGATTCCTCGATGACTTCCCTGAGATATTTGCCGAGGCCGTCGAGCGTGATGCCGCGGCGGACTTCGACGCCGATTTCGGGGACTTCGCAGAACCGGTATGTGTTGTTCGGCTCCGCGAAAATGGCTTCGGACAGGTCCTTGCCGACCTTGCTCACATTGATGTCGAAGGCGGCGGAAAACTCGATATCGGAAATGTGATAGCCGCCGAGGTTGACGTGCATCAGGCCAGGGACGGCATCGCCGTTCTTCGCCTTGCGGTAGAACTCGACGCCCTGGACCAGCGAGGATGCACAATTGCCTACGCCGACGATGGCGATCCTTACCTTCTTGCGATGCATACTCTCTCCTTGAGCATGTCTGGCAGATCGGGAGCGGCCTACGAGACCGTCCGGTTATGGCCGCGGTTTCCTCCCTGGAATAGGCGCAGGGACGGCATTCATTGCCGGAAGCGCCGGAGGAAAGTAGATCCCGGTTCGAATATATTTTTCGAGATTAATTTTTGCAAGAAGTTTCGCGGCGTACGGCGGGTTTCACTCCGTTAACCCGCCCTACGAGCTGGGTAGGGCGGGTTAGGCCGACAGGCCGTAACCCGCCGTACGCCGCGAAAAGGCGGGTTACGCGAGTACGCTAACCCGCCCTACAACCTTCGTCGGGAACGGATTCCCGACCTACTCGATGTTTGGAACGAAACCGTGCCTCAGCGTGTTCTCGCTCACCACCCGAGTCCACAGAAACTGCTTGAGATAGTCGGGGCCGCCGGCCTGTACGCCGGTTCCCGAAAGCCGGGTGCCGCCGAAGGGCTGTACGCCGACGCGCGCGCCGGTGGTGCGGCGGTTGAGATACAAATTGCCGACGCGATACCGTTCCCGCGCGAGATCGAGATGTTCCGGAAGGCGCGAAAAAACGCCGCCGGTCAGAGCGTAGTCCGATTCCAGCGCCAGCGTGAGCGCGGCCTCGAAGGTGGGCGCGCGCAGCACGGCCAGCACGGGGCCGAAGATTTCCTCCCGCGCTAAACGGTGATGGGACTCGATGCCGGTGATTATGGCGGGCGGACAATAGAAACCGTCCGCGGGAACGCGTCCGAGATAATGAAGGCGACCCTCGGTCCGGCCGAGCTCGATATAGCTCATGGCCTTCTGCTGCGCATCGCGGGTGATCATCGGTCCGAAAAGAAATGCCGGATCTTCCGGCGGACCGTAGTCGTAGCTGTCGAGGGTTTCCGTCAGCCGTTTCACCAGCCGGTCGTGAACCCGGCCGACGGCGATGAGACGGGAGCAGGCCGAGCATTTCTGGCCCTGGTAGCCGAACGCGGAGTACAAGGTTTGGGCGACCGCTTCGTCCAGATCGGCGTCCTCGTCGACGATGATCGCGTTCTTGCCGCCCATTTCGCAGACCACCTGCTTGATGTACCGTTGCTCCGGCGCGAGCGTGTGCGCCTCCCGAAGAATCTCCAGGCCCACCGTCTTGGAGCCGGTAAATGCAATGACATGAACGTCCGGATGCTTGACCAGATATCGTCCGACCGTTGCGCCGCTCCCCGGCAGGAGCTGGCATACGCCGGGCGGAAAACCGGCCTGGTCGAGGACGGACTTGAATCCGTGGGCGACGAGATTGGCGGGCGTCGCCGGTTTCACGATGGCGGTATTGCCGGCGACCAGCGCCGCCGCGGTCATGCCGGTGAGAATCGCCAGAGGGAAATTCCAGGGCGGAATCACGGCGGCGACGCCGCGCGGCTCGTAGCGAAGATGATTCGGCTCGCCGGGAAAGCGGCGGGTGGGCCGCCAACCGGCCAGTTGCTCCATCTGGTAGGGGTAATAGCGCAAGTAGTCGACCGCTTCCGCCACGTCCGCGTCGGCCTCGCGCCAATTCTTTCCCGTTTCCAGAACCTGCCAGGCGGCCAGTTCGCCGCGGCGAGCGTCCATGATGTCCGCCGCTCGCCGGCACAGCGCGACCCGAGCGGCGGCGGGCGTGTCGCGCCAGCCGGGGAATGCGCGGTACGCATTGCGGACGGCGCGCTCGGCATGGGTGACATCGGCAACCGCCACATGTCCCAGAATCTCGGACGGTCGCGCCGGATTTCTCGATACTTCCAACTCCGCGCCCTGCGGCGGAACGCCGGCCATGTCCAGCGGGTAGGTCGCGCCCAGTTTCGTACGCACCGCCGCCAGCGACCTTCGGAAATCCTCGCGAACCGGGTCGTGGCTGAAGTCCTTTAACGGGGCGTTGAGAAAGGCGGGAGAAAGTGTTTCGGTTCCGGGTTCGTGCGGGTCGGGCGCCGCCAGAAGGTCGTCCAAATCGGCGCCTTCGACATAGGTTTGCCGCAGAATGGACGTGTTGGCGGTATTTTCCATCAAGCGGCGTATCAGATAGGCGATGCCCGGAATCAGCTCGCCCGTGGGGAGATAAACCCGGAGCGGGATATCGGATGCGGCGACGGCGTGGCGCAGGGGCTCGGCCATGCCGTAGAGCATCTGGACCTCCCAGTCGGCCGTGGAAAGGCCTTGCCGGGACGCCGACGCGATGGCGTAGGCGAGACTCCGAAGATTATGGCTGCCCACGGCGGGATAGACAGCATCTGCATGCCGGAATAAGAGATCGACCAGCGATTCGAACTGGGCGTCGGTAGCGGACTTGTCGAGAAACACCGGCACTGGCCAGTTGCGCTGCTCCGCAAGAGCCACTTCCGTGTCCCAGTACGCGCCTTTGACCAGACGCACGGAAATCCGGCGTTTTTCCCGCTCCGCCCAGTCGATCAGCTCTCGGAGATCGTCGGCGGTCTCCGGAAGATAAGCTTGCAGCGCGATGCCGGGATGCCAGCCGTCATCTCCCTCGCTTTCGACCAGGTCGCGGAACAGGCGGAGCGTCAAGGACTTGAGTTCGTAATGCTCCATGTCCACCGTCATGCCGGCTCCAAGTTCGCGAAGCCTGGCCACCAAGGGCTCCAGCCGGGCGAATACCCGGCGGCGCACGCCGGCGTAGTCGAGCGGATCGAAGTGGGCGGTCAGAGCCGAGAGTTTGACGGAGATATGAATCGGCGGATGTCCGAGCGGCAAGCGGTTCGCCGCCAGAAGATCCAGCAGTGACAGGTATCGGCCCAGATAAATATCGCATTCCCTTTCGCTCAAAGCCGCTTCGCCCACGGCGTCGACGGTAACGGCCGCGGGTATCCGGGAGATGGTATTCAGCGCTCGGTTCAGGCGATCTTCTTGCTCCTCGACAACGAATTGACGCGCAAGGCGCGATACGGCGCGGCGCAGTGCGAAACCGCTGAAGGAATGGCCCCCCAGCTTGAACATCCGGCCCCACGGTCCCCGAAGCCGATCGGCATGAGGTGCCAGATAGTTCTGAAAATGGCGGGCCAGTTCCCGATCGGTTTCCAGTACCGGCAACACGTCGACGAATTGGAACAGCGCGGCGCGTAAACCTTCGTCATGCATGGCCCGCATCAACACGCGCCCTCTCAGGCCCCTCGGGTCGAATAAGGACGGGGGCGACTCTCCGGCCAAACGGTAAAGATTTTCGCCGATGTCGCGGACCCTTCGCTCGAAAGCCGTGTCGTTCATGACCCTACCTCAGAGTTGTCCAACGAATTCGGACCTCACCCGCGATGATAGTTCCATGGCGGAAGCCGCAGCGGGCGTCTCCGACAAGGAACAGAGTGCAGCAAATCGTCTCTAAGGGGAAGTGGCATGAGTGTGATAGATTGGAGGCTATTCCAATGCTTTCCGGATCATCTCTCATGGACGACAAAACCTTAAAACCGATACGACTGATCGGCGTGGCCTTCGACCGCGACGCCGAAACGGGGCCGGAATCCTTGCGCCTTCTGGGCTTGGATCGGAGGCTGAGGAGCCGGGGCGTTCCAGCCAACTGGCAAACGATTCTCCATCCGCACCGAATACTGGACAAGGTGCCCAAGGTGGCGGATCTCTGCGAACGAGCGGCACAGGAAACCGAGAGCGCCCTGAGAGCCGGCGAATTTTTCGCCGTATTGGGGGATGACCATTCTTGTGCCGTAGGCTCCTGGACTGGTGCGGCGGCGGCTTTGGCCGAACGAGGCCCTTTGGGGCTGATCTGGATCGACGCCCACATGGACAGCCATGTGCCGGAGACGAGCCCCAGCGGCGCATTGCACGGCATGCCTCTCGCGTGCCTCCTCGGTTTCGGCGAACCGTCTCTGGTGAATTTGGGCGGATTCGGCCCGAAGCTGTTTCCCCGGCATGTTTGCCTGATCGGCGTCCATAGCTTCGAGCCGGCCGAGCAAGCTTTGCTGGAAAGGCTCGGCGTCCGGATCTTCTATTTGGGCGAAGTCCTTCGGCGCGGCCTGAACAACGTCATGGAGGAAGCGTTGTCCATCGTCCAATCCGATACGGCCGGCTTCGGCGTCACCCTCGATCTCGACGCCATCGATCCGAAGGACGCGCCTGGGGTCACGACGCCGGTGGCGGGCGGCATTTCCGGCGAGGAAATGATCGGCGCTTTGGCCATGCTCCAGGGCAATCCGGGCTTTCTCGGCATCGAAATCGTGGAATTCGACCCGCCCCGCGATAGGAGCCGTGCCACGATCTATCTGGCCAGCGATCTCTTGCTGGCTGCCGTGGTTCCCGAGCGAACCGCGCGAGCGGAAGACGTTCTGAGCATCACCGAACGCTATGGCGCGCACAACTACGACACCTTGCCGGTGGTTTTGACCCGAGGCGAGGGCGTCTACCTTTGGGACGTCGAAGGGAAACGCTATCTGGACATGATGGGCGCCTATTCCGCCGCAAGCCATGGTCATGCCCATCCGCGCCTGGTCCGAACCTTGACCGAGCAGGCGAAGCGGCTGGCCATCACCTCGCGGGCCTTTCACAGCGACCGGCTCGCGCCTTTCCTCAAGAGGGCTTGCGAACTGACCGGACAGGACATGGCGCTGCCGATGAACACCGGCGCCGAAGGCGTGGAGACCGCGCTGAAAGCCGCCCGCAAGTGGGCGTATCAGGTCAAGGGCGTGGCTCCCGACAGCGCCGAAATCATCGCCTGTCGAGGCAATTTCCACGGGCGGACTATCGCGATCGTAGGTCTTTCATCCGAGCCCGGCTACCGCGAAGGCTTCGGGCCGTTTCCGCCGGGCTTGAAACTGATTCCGTACGGCGATTCCGCGGCCTTGGCCGATGCGATTACCGAGAACACGGCGGCGTTTCTGGTCGAGCCGGTCCAGGGAGAGGGCGGCATCGTCGTCCCGCCGGCGGGTTATCTCGCCGAATGCGTCCGGATTTGCCGGGAGCGGAAGGTTTTGCTGCTGTGCGACGAGGTTCAGACGGGGCTTGGCCGAACCGGCAAATTCCTGGCTTCCGAGCATGAAGGCGTGAAACCCGACGGCCTGATCCTCGGCAAGGCGTTGGGAGGCGGTTTGCTGCCGGTGTCGGCATTTCTGGCGAGCCGCGAGGTGATGGGCGTTTTCGGCCCGGGCCATCACGGCAGCACCTTCGGCGGCAATCCTCTGGCTGCGGCGGTCGGGCTGGAGGCGCTCAATGTGATCGTCGAGGAAGGGTTGGCCGAGCGCTCGGACGAGCTCGGCGCCCATTTTCTCGAAGGGCTGCGCGCTTTGAGGAGCCCTCTGATTCGCGAGGTCCGCGGCAAAGGTTTGTTCATCGGTCTGGAACTTAACTCAGGTTTCTCCGGCCGCGAGTTCTGTATGAGACTGATGGAACATGGGATTCTGACCCGCGAGACCCATCAAACCGTCATCCGATTCGCACCGCCTCTGGTCATCGAACGCAAGGAAGTCGAGTGGGCGGTGGAGACGCTCGAGACCGTCATTCGAGATCTGGAACGCAATTGTCCCGGCAAGGGGTAAAAGCATGCGGCTCCGGTCTTTGCGCTTTTTCCAATTCCACTTGGAAAACGGTGTTCATGGCCGATCAGTTCAGCGATGTCCACAATGCAGAAGGGCGGGTCAATCCCGATGGAACGCCCAGTCCGAGCGGGCAGTTCGGCAAGATCGAGGACTGCGCCATCGTCAAGCTCGCGGCCACGTATCGGATCAAGCCCTTGAACACCGACGTGTTCGTCAGCGTGAAAAACCTCTTTGACCAGAACTACATCGTGGATCGCACCCGCAGCATATTGCCGGGTTCGCCGAGAGTGGTGCAGGCGGGATTCAAACTAGACTTCCGAGCCTTTCCTGACCGCTCTTAGCCGGTTTGACGCCGCACGAGGGCGTACGGCGCAAGGTCATTCCTTGACGCTTCCCAATACCAGTCCTTCGATGTAGTACTTCTGGAGGACGAGAAACAGGATGATCACCGGCAGCACGGTGAGCACCGAGCCGGCCATCATCAGTTCGGCGTCTTGCACGTGTTCGCCGAGCAGGTTGGCGAGAGCGACCGGCAGCGTGTAAAGATCGCTGTCGGTCAGGATGATGAGCGGCCACATGAAGTCGTTCCAGGTGCCCATGAAGGTGAAGATGGCCAGGGTGACCAGGATCGGCTTGCACAGAGGCAGTACCAGGGTCCGGTAAATCCTGAATTCGCCGGCGCCGTCGATGCGGGCGGCATCCAGCAGGCTGTCCGGAATCGACAGCGCATACTGCCGGATCAGAAAAATGCCGAAAATGCTCGCCATGCCGGGTACGATCACGCCGCTGTAAGTATTCACCAGCCCCATCTCTTTAAGCATCAGGAACAAGGGCAGCATGGCGACCTGCGCCGGAATCACCATGGAGGCCAGAAGCAGACGAAACAGGCGGTCGCGTCCCTTGAACCGCAGCTTGGCGAAGGCGTAGCCCGCCATGGAATTGAGCAGCAGGGAGAGCACGGTGACCGATGTGGCGATCAGCGTGCTGTTCAGGAGATAGGCGGCGAGATTCAAGCGGGAGAACAGCATCCGGTAATGTTCCAGCGTCGGCGCTGCCGGCAGCAGCGGAGGCGGGAACCGGTTCGCCTCGGCCGAAGACATCAAGGACACGGAAACCATCCAGAACAGCGGGAACAGAGTCGCGATCACCGCCGCGATCAGCGCGAGGTGAAGCAGCAGTGTCTTGATCGGTTTTTCGGAAAATACGGCCACTGTCAGATTTCCCGTCGCCTCAATCTCAACTGCAACACTGTCCCCGTCAGAATGATGAGAAACAACGTGAAGGCCACCGCCGCCGCGTAGCCGAGATTCCACCAGCGAAAACCTTCCTGGAACATCAGGAGCGCCACGCTCAGGGTGCTGTTGGCGGGACCGCCCTGGGTCATCACGTAAGGTTCGGCGAAAAGCTGGAAGTAGCCGATCATCGTGATGACGGTGACGAAGACGAAGGTCGGTGCCAGCATGGGCAAGGTGATGTGGCGGAATTGGCGCCAGGTGCTCGCGCCGTCGATCACCGCGGCTTCGTACAAACGGACCGGAATGCTTTGCAGCCCGGCGATGAAGATGATCATGTTGAAGCCGAAATTCTTCCAGATCGCCATCAGGATGATGGCCGGCATGGCCCAGTCGGGGTCGCCCAGCCAGTCGACGGTATCGAGCCCGAGCAGTCCGAGCAGATAATTCAAGAAGCCGTAGCGGGGATGGTAGAGATAGCGCCAGACCACGGCTATCGCCACCAGGGTGGTGACGACCGGCAGGAACAGCAGCGAGCGGAACAGTCCCTTGAACCGGACCAGGCGGTGGTTGACCAAAAGCGCCGCGCCCAGCGACACGGCCACCGACAACGGGCCGCCTACAAGCACGAAATACAGGGTGTTCTTGAGCGCGGTCCAGAACAAGGGGTCGCCGAGCAACCGAAGATAGTTGTCGAGCGCCACAAAGCGCAGCCGTTCGTGGTCGCCGAGGGCGTAGATGTCGAAATCGGTAAAGCTGAGCAGCAGCGACGCCGCGACCGGCAGGAAAAAGAAGACGACGATCAGGATCAAGGCCGGCGCAAGGAACCAGAAGGCGGTATTCGCCGGTAACAGCGGGGTTTTCATGGCGCCCGTTTCCGCAACAGCCAGCGACGCTTTTCGAGAATCCGGTCCACGTCCTTGTCCAGGGCAGCTAAGGCTTGCTCCTCGGTCAATTCGCCGCGCACCGCTTTTTCCGTGTAATGGGCGATTTTGCTGGCGATGCGTTCCCATTCGGGAATTTTCGGCGTGGACACCACCCGCTCCAACTGCGTCTTGAAGGCCTGCGTGCGAGTCGCTGTGGCCAGATCGGGGTGCAGCCAGGCGGAGCGGCGGGCGGGGAGGTCGCCGGTCAGACGGTAAAAGGCAAGCTGTTGTTCGGGTTCGGAGAGAAATTCGATCAGCTTCCAGGCTTGATCTTTACGGCTGGAACTTCGGGCGATCGCGAGACTGGCGCCGCCGGCCAGTGAAACGCCGGGATAACTCTCATCGGGAGCCGGCATCGGCGCGGTGGCCCACCGGCCTTGCATGGACTTCGGAAGCCGGTGTTCGAACTCGACGATATTCCAGGGCCCGGTGACATACATCGCGAAATAGCCGCTGGCGAATTCCTGATAAAGATTGGCGATCTGGGCTTCCGATACGGCGGGTGCATACCCCCGGCGGAAGATGTCGAGATAAAAACGAAAAGCCTGGCGAAAGGCATCGCTCCGGAAATTGCCGAACCGGGCCTCGTCGCGGAGCAGTTCTGACCCCATTTGCAGCGCGAGGATCACTGGGACCTGCCATTCGTTCATGGGCAAGAGCAGCCCGTAGCGGTCTCCACCGGGCAACGCCGCGATTGCCGCCATCGCCGCGAGCCATTCGTTCCAGGTCTTGGGCGGCGCCGAAAAACCGGCCTTGACCAGAATATCGGTACGGTAGAAGAGCAGGCGGGTATCGACATACCAAGGCAGACCGTGAAGCCGTCCGTCGATTTCGTTGGTTTCGATGATGCCCTCGAAATAATCCTCCCGTTGTTGGGCCGTCAGCCTATTGTCAAGACTGTCGACGGCTTTCAGAACGACGAATTCCGGAATCCAAGTATTGCCCAACTGAAAGACATCGGGCATCGCGTCGCCCGCATAGGCGGTCAACAGCTTTTCGTGAGCCGCGCTCCAGGGAATTTGCTGAACCTTGACTTGGAGTTCCGGATGGAGCCGCTCGAATTCGGGCATCAGAGACTGAACCACCTCGCCTTCTTGCCCCATGGCCCAGAATTCGAGAACGGTTTTTTCCCTGTCCCCACCGCACGCGCCAAGCAGGGCGGGCATCAATAAAAAACCGATCAGGCGCACGTAAGGTTTTCCGGCAGGTGTCGAGACACGGTATTCATTGTTTGTTTATTTATCGCGGGAAAACCCCCGGCTCTGCCGCAATGCCATTAAGTTAAGCCGTCATTCCGGCAGGGATTGCCGAAATCCAGTGCACAAGGAAGTGAGAGGCCTTTGCCGTCCTTGGCGTCTGGACCCCGGCATTCCCTGCCGGGGTGACGTCATTCGTCTTAACTTAACGGCAGTGCGGCTCTGTCGGGGGACTCGCAGAGTTTGACATTTCCGGGAGTCAGGTATTGTCCCAATTTCGCTGGGCCGTCATTCCAATCGCAAACGGGCGTTCTGGGAGCGCCAGAACGCCCCTTCCGGCAGGGATTGCTCACCCCGTCCTTGGGGTTCGTCCTTCGGACCGTGCTGCGCACGTCCAAATTTGCTCCGGGCAAATTTGTGCCGGACAAACCGGCAGGACAGCCGGTTTGCACGCATCGCGCCCGAAGGGTGCCGGGCAGGATCGCCCGGCATGAATCCAGTTCACAGGGATTGTGAATGGTCGAAACCATCCGTGGTCACTGGACCCCGGCACTCCAATCGCAAACGGGCCTTTAGTCGACCCCTTCCCTGCCGGGGTGACGACATGGCTTTTGCCCGATGGCGGTCAGGCCCCTTTGAGGGGCCAGCCGTCGAAAGCCACCGGCTTTGCCGGTGGATCGTTACTTTTAGAAAGCAGCCGACCGTCAATTTACCACAGCACCAGGCCCGCACGGCGAGACGGTTTGCCCCCGACAACTTGCCGAGTTTCGGCATAGCCCGCGCGTGTGCCGATTGAGGAACGAGGCCGAAGAAAGCCCCCTTCTCCGATCAGAAATGATTTACTGTTCAACGTAGTAATGGTTCTCAAAAAGAGATTGATTATCATTAATCTTAGATATACAGTGAAGCCATGCCGTTTAAGCGAGTTTCTTAGCGCAGGCACTGATTAAAACCTTTGGGGGAAGGTATGTTGCTATCCAAGCGAATCGTTGGGCCATTGTCATTGGCCTGTCTTTCGGTGAACCTGGCGTCACAGGTTCAGGCAGATGATCAAGCTGCGCCACCGGCAAGCCTCGGCACAATCCAGGTCATTGGTAGCGAGGAGCAGGCCATGGACATGCCGGCTTCAGCGCAATATATCGACGCTTCGGAAATTCGCGATCAAAGTTACAGCGACGTCAACCGCATTTTACGTCGGGTGCCCGGCGTCAACATCCGGGAGGAGGATGGTTTCGGATTATTTCCCAACATCAGTTTCCGCGGTGTCGACACGACCCGAAGTGCCAAGATTACCGTGATGGAGGACGGTGTCTTAACCGCGCCGGCGCCTTATTCCGCACCCGCCGCATATTTTTCGCCCGCTGCCGGACGCATGAGCGGAATTGAAGTCTTGAAAGGCTCGAGTCAAATCAAATACGGTCCGCATATCACCGGCGGGGTGCTCAACTATTTGTCAACTCCGATTCCGGACAGCGGCAAGGCCTATCTGAAATTTCTCTACGGCAGTTATAACGAAGTCAGAACGCACGGTTTTGTTGGCGATACCTTGAGCACGGAAAACGGCCGTTTCGGTTACTTGGTAGAAGGCTTTTACCGCGGTTCGGACGGGTTCAAGACTATTGATGAAACACCCGATTTCCGCAATGGCGACGAAACCGGATTTCAACAGGTCGAGCCGATGGTGCGTTTGTCCTGGGAACCCAACACGGATATCTACCAAAAGCTCGAGGTCAAGTTCGGCTATTCGAATATGGATGCCGATGAAACCTATCTCGGCTTGAGCGACAACGATTTCAGGAAAGATCCTTATCGGCGGTATTCGGCCTCGCGCTTCGATAATATAGAAACCGAGCACTTTAGAGGATTTGCTCGTTATTTCATTTCTCCGACCGAGAATTTGGATATTGTCACGACGGCTTACTACAGCGAATTCAACAGGAATTGGCAAAAGTTGAACGATCTCAGGGGCGGGGTAACGGGCAATATGGATCTATCCGCCGCCCTGGCGGGCGCCAGGAACGGTCTGGGTCTCGACTGTTTGAAAGGGAACATCGCGTGTAATTTGAGAGTGCGCGACAACAACCGCAGTTATTATTTGGGCGGTGTTGAAACAGTTGCGAATTATCGTCTTGATTTAGGCGCCACACATCACGAGCTCAGTGGGGGATTCCGTTATCACGAGGACCAGGAAACCCGGTTTCAGCACGATACTCTCTATAACCAGGCGGCGGATGGAACGATTATCGGCAAGACCGTCGGTGCGCCGGGAAGCCAAGACGACAGAAAAGGCTTGACCAATGCTTATGCCTTTTTCCTGAAGGACCGCATCGAGTGGGGGAAATGGGGTTTTACTCCGGGTATCCGTTACGAGCACTTGTATCAGACATATAAGAACAACCTGTCGCCTGCGAATAACGGCAGCAGCTCTCTCGATATGTATGCCGGAGGCGCGAGTCTCGATTATCGTTTTAACGAAGACTTCATGATGTTCACTAGTGTTCATCGTGGGTTTTCGCCGCCAGGTCCCCAGGATGCCGTGGTTGACAAGCTTAAGGAAGAAACCAGTAACGCCTATGAACTCGGTGGACGCTATACCCACGGTGCGTTCTCCGCCGAAGTTATCGGATTTTATACGCAGTTCGAGAATTTATTGGTTATCGACAGCATAGGCGGCACCGGCAGCGATGCGAATCAAAACTTCGGCAAAGTCGACAGCCGCGGTGTCGAACTGGCTCTGAATTTCGATGCCGGCGACGCTTTCGCATGGGGTTTCCGCAATCCTTACTTTTTGTCATTCACTTATACCGACGCGGTGCAACTGAACGATGCCGCCTCTACCAACCCGGAATCGATTTTCAGCTTCGGCAAGGAAGGCAACCGCGTACCCTATATTCCCGAGTACACGCTCAGCTTCGGCAGTGGCCTGCACTTCGACCATTGGGGGGTGGACGTCGTAGTTAACTATGTCGGCGAAACATACACCAGCGCGAGCAACACCAGCGAACAAGTCAACGGCGCAGGCCAACCGGATGCCCGCTTCGGCAAGACCGACGACTTTGTCCTCCTCGATATCTCCGGCTACTATCAACTCACCAAGGGCGTAAAGGTGTTGGCAGGCGTCCAGAATGCGACGGACGAGGAATACATCGTGTCACGACAGCCGCACGGTCCACGCCCCGGCATGCCTTTATTCGCCTACGGCGGTTTCGAGCTGGATTTCGACATTTAGAGCATTTTGCGGTTCGGTGTGTTAGCAGGCCGGGAAGCCTTTTCCGACGAAACCGAGCTTCACAGACCCGCGCATTGGCAAAGGATTGCCGGCCTACTGCTTATTCCTGCCTTCATGTTTGTGGCGCGGGGGAGTCTTCGGACCAAAAGG
Organism: Methylocaldum sp. RMAD-M; assembly: GCF_017832375.1. Taxonomy (NCBI): domain Bacteria; kingdom Pseudomonadati; phylum Pseudomonadota; class Gammaproteobacteria; order Methylococcales; family Methylococcaceae; genus Methylocaldum; species Methylocaldum sp. RMAD-M. The sequence continues at coordinate 63,106 of NZ_JAFIBZ010000006.1, forward strand.
ATGCCATAGGGGGTACGCAGAGCGGACATAACGACGGGATCCGTGCAGCCTGCCGCGAAATCGCGGCAAACTGGCTTGAATGCCCCGCCGTCGCTTCCCGTCAAAAGTACAATGAATCGCGCATCCGGCGGCAATTACTCCGCCGGGGTCTCCATTGCCACGGCTCGTTCGCTTACAGTCAAAGTCCAGCGAAGGGGAGTCGTTGGTTTATCTCCGAAGCACGCCAAGGCCGTGTCCGAGCCATCGCAGGTGGTCCGTTTCCCAAGCTCCGCGGCAGGGGGTAATGCCAATGCATCACAATCCTGCCGCTATCCCGCGCCATTTCGTCAAACTCCTTTCCGCTGCCACGACCGCTCCTTAGAGCGTTTTTCATCCCGGTGTACGGCTTCGTGTCGGGCGGGAAGAACATAGGTCGGCAATCCCTTGCCGACTTATCGGCTCGGCAAAGGATTTTGTTGGAAGGGTCGCGACTAAAGCGACCGTTTGCGATTGGAAGGGTCGCGACTAAAGCGACCGTTTGCGATTGGGAAGGAATTGCCGACCTACCTATCGGGCTCTCTGACACCGAATCGGAAAATGCTCTAGTCCCTGACCACCAGCCGCCCCCAGGTACCCCCGGCGAACAGATGAGCCGGACCGTCCCGATAGAGCCAAATTCCGGGCTTCGCGCGCTCGACTTCCGCCGTGAGCGTCACCCCGGGCGTCACCAAGCGCGACCAGGGGGAACCGAAACTCGGGACGTCGTCCTTGAACGAATGCCCGTACAGTTGAAAGCTGTGCTGACGGGCGCGGCCGGCCGGATGGACCACGTGGAAACGCAAGCGCTCATCCGCTTTGGCTTCGAAATCGACGAAGGCTAAGGGTTGCCGATCATCGGTGAAGAAGTCGTTCGCGAAGACGTTGTCATTGAGGTCCTGGGTTTCCTGACCATGCGCATTCGGGTGTGGGTCCAGTCCCATGCGCACCCAGAAAGGCACACTGTGGTAGTTGATGCCTTGCTCGCCGAGATCATAGGAATCGTCGCAGATGCGGCAGTCGGGAACGGGCTGTCCGTTCTTGTGCAGATTCAGCCCGTCTTGATAGACCACGACGAATTCCCGCGCATAGTTCTTGGTGTCATCCTCCCAGACCACGGCCGAGAGACCGGAGGCTCGTTCGAAAGGAATTTCGGTACCGTGGGGGCGGCCTCGCGAGTCCACGTAAAATTCCTCTGGGTCGAACAACTTGGCGTCGGCCGGTTCGATAATGAGCGCGCCGATCAGACCGTGCGTGCCATGGCCGATGACGTCGCCGTGGGAACTCAATCCTGCGGCGAGCGGTTCATTGAAGGGCTCGATGACGAGTTTTTCGCCTGTGCTTCCCTGTCGGTCGATATTCACCCGGCCCGCGTACCAGTTGTAAGTTCGTGTTTCGCCTGGAACCGCCAGCGCTTTGTCGATGCGGTTGAAACCCGCGACTGCGCCGTTTCCGGCATTGACGTCCACGGCCACCAGCTGTGGATGGAGCGAGACACGGTTCGACGGCGGTGCGTCCAGCAAGCCCTCCTTGTGCTCGTCCACATTGATTTGGGTGATGCGCGGCATGAGTGCGTCGCCCGGGCGGTCCGACAGACGTGTCCCCAGGTGATTGGTTAGCTTCACCACCGCGCAATGCCCTGCCTTGACCCGAAGCACGAGTGGCGTCAAAGGCTTGCCGTTGCGAATCGCTTCGACATCGCCAGCCGGAACGAAAACCAGACCGTCCGGGTCATCCAGGCCGTGGACATCGTCGTAGCGCATTCCCCTCTCGCCCAGCAGGTCCTTCACTTGCCAAGCTTCTATAGCGTATTCAGACCGCGGTGCATTCCGGGGACAACCGTCACCGGCCACCAATTGTCCCGCTTGGGGATCGCTTATCCTGCCGTCGGTATTGTCGTCCAGAACCGCCAGCGCGCAATGATCGTCGCTACGCCCGCCGTCCGGGCAACTGTTCGGCCCGTCGAGGTGCTGCCGCGCGACCGGCTGGGCGGCGCAGCCGGCCTGCCGGAGTTTGTCAATGAAGGGCTTGCGCTGTGCCGCATCCTTGTCCGGCGCGCTGGCTTCGAGCAAATCGACTTGTCCGACTTTCAGCACGCCATGCTCGTCCTCGCATGCCGCCGGGTCGAAAACTTCAGGGCTGGCGAAAGCGCGCAACAGTCCCCAACTGCCGTTCCACAAGTCGTCCTGAGTGCCGAAGTGGAAGAGGTAGTCGGCGGTACCGAGTCCGGCGCCGATGTTAGCCAGATTGACCGTGTCCATCTCGAAATGTTCGGAAATTCCGATTTCCTGGGCATTGATCCAGGGGGCAGTCGGGTTCTTCGCTTCCCTTCGCCAGGCCAGCCCGTGTACGGTGAAACCGTGCTGGACTTCCTGCGCCCCCTGGATTACGCGCAATTGAACCCGGTCGCCCTCATAGGCCCTGAAGGGCTTCAGGAAGGGATCGCCATGCGGTGCCGAGGAGCTAAAGACATAAGCCAGATCGCTGGGGCGACACAGCGCCGGGCGCGCGCTTTCGGGGTCGTCCAGATGCCCTGCGCATTCGCCGGGCTTGAGCTTTGAAAAATGACTGCCGCTTGCGGGGCTGTCGCGTTCGCCGATACGCAGCGGGATGGGCTCGTGTTTGTAATTGACCAGATAGGGATTGTGGTGGTCGGTGGAAATCGCCTCGGGCATGGCCGGCGGATCGACGGGATAGCCGTGCAGCTTGCGGTAGGCGACGTAATAGTCCTCCACCGTGGTGTTCACCTTGCCCGCCATGCCTTCCGGCAGAGCCGGACCTTGCGTTTGCCCGGCATCGTAGAGCAACGCGAAATCGGCGATGGCCAGGGCGAATTCGCGCGTGTCGGGATGCTTTTCCCTGGCTTCCGCCTTGACCACCATGCCGCGCGAGCCGACCGCGAAAGATTCGCGGCATGTACGCTCCGGTTCGGTGACGGGGGCGCGGCAGGCAATATCGCGGCTGGCGCCGGCGACGTTCTGCTCATTTCCGCCGGGTAATCGCCGCTTGCCCGTTTTCATGTCGGTACCGTCCGGGGTACGCCAAACCGAGCCCTTGGGTTCGACCAGCATGGCGTTGTAAAACCCGTGATGCTGAATCGAGGACGGCGCGAAGTGATCGTGCGTGAATACCGTGCCCAGCGTGCCGTCGCCGTCCTTATGGTCGTGGGCATCCGCCCACCAGCGCTGGATGGTGGTCTGAAACACCGGACGGCCCTGCTTGTTGGTCTTGGCGCGAGGCTTAGGCTTGATTTGGCCGAGGTGATCCTTCACCACGCCGAAGCGGCTGGCTTCGGACAGCTCCTTGATCGCTTCCCAGGCCAGTGTGCCATCCTCGTAATTGAAGCCGTTGCCCGAGCCGTCCGCAGCGAGGACATCGAATTTGACCAGATGGATGTGTTGACCGATGGTGTCGGTAGGCGTGGCGACCTGGAAATCGTCGCGTCTCACCGTGGCACCGGCACGGTTGGTATGCAGGAACTCCACGCACTCGCCCGATTCCACACGGAAGAAGAATGGCTCGGCCGCGGCGGTTTTTTTGCCTTCGTAACGAGCAACGTCCCGGTCCAGAACATTGATGCGTGACTGCGGGTCATGCCAGCCGTGTTCGTTGGTTTGAATGTCCAGATCGATCACCGAAGCGCGGTAACGCCGAATCGGCGCCGTGGGATCCTCGCCGCACGGGTCGGCGAAAGGCGCGCCGGGCCGCCGCGCTTTGCCGTTGACCCGGAATACCGCATCCCGGCCCTCCGGCGTCCGGCTCGGGTAACCGGCGGCGTGTTCATGGAAAGCCATCGCCGCTTTTTCCAATGCGGTGCCCGCTTCGGGCAACAGAATTAGATTCGCGCGGGTGATATGCGCGGTCATGTCGGCGTTCGCCAACTGTTCCGCGGCGGTTCGCCCGCCGTTGAATTCCCGCTCGCCGCCGGTTACAAGGTGCCGCCCAAGACCGCCGTTTTCGACGATGTCGAGCGGAGGCTGCGGCGCACGGTGTCCGGCCTGACCGGGAATGTAAAAAGGGAAGCCTGGAAAGGATTGGGCTATGCGCTTGCTCGGATCGGGATCTTCCGCATAAGTCGGAGCGGGCGCGATGGCGAGCTCAGGCAAGGGAATCACTGCCGGAATAGGGGTGCCGCCCGTGGCGACGCCGGTTCTCGGATCGGTGCCGGGTCCCCGTTCTCCATCGGGCAGACGGCGCGTGCCGTCCTCGAAAACGTCGTGGACGCGCCACAACCCCCACATGCCTTGAGCGAAATGCGGGTAGAGATGACAGTGGAAGATCGAATCGCCCGGCGCCAGATTGCGGTTGCCGCTGGCCTCGTGCGCGATGGCGTAGGCAAAGCTTTGTTGCGGTGCGATGGTCTGCGAATCGAGATAATTGGAATACCCGCTTCGACTGGATTCCCATTGATGTGCATGCAGGTGGAACACATGGGTTTCCTTCGGGCCGGCGTGCGAGTTGCGGAACAGCACGGGATCGCCGAGATAGCTGTGATGGACGTTGGACGGATCGTCCTCGTACTGAGGCAGCAGCGCGGGATCGCCGTTTGCCCAGGATTGCAGGAAAAATTCTTCGTAAAGGCAGTCGACGCAATCCTTGGCCGGTCCTTTGCCCAGGCGGTTGGCCAACAAGATGGTGCCCATGCCGCTCGCGCCGTAGTTGATGGCAAATCCGTCTCGCACCCCCGCCAATTGCGGGTTGGTGGCGAGAATGCGGAAGTCCTCGGGATAGACGGTCTTCAGTTCATCATGGAAGGTGACCGTGAATTCGCGGCCGCTCTTGCCGCTGTCGTGATCGACGATGATGGCGTCCAAGGGACTGTGGATCAGTTCGAACCGGTCGTTGCCAAGCGGCTTGAGCAGGTTCAGGACGGGATCGCCGTGCTCGTCGAGCGCTTCATACTCGATCAGCGCGGGTGCCTTGGCCTGCCGTTTCGCTTCCTTGAGTTCGTCGGCGCGGACCGCGCTGCGATACCAGGTGCTGCGTTCCGGTTCCACCGTCACCGTGCCGAACAGGCCGTGTACCAGCGAGCCGCCGTCGCCTTCGCCCCCGGACGGCGCGGCGAGACTGGCGAACAAAAAGGTGCCCTCGCGCTCGGCGCGCCAACGGTATGTGATTGTGGCCCCCGGAGGGATGCCCTGCAAACCGGTTGCGGAGGGATCGTGGCCATCGGCTTCGACCCGCAGACCCGAAAGTGCGATGGAGGCGCAGCGGGTGGCTGGGGTATTCCCGTGCGGCGGCGGTGTGCCGGCTGGCGCGCACGGGTCGGAATCAGTCCGATGCGCCGATACGACCGGGTTGGCCGCATGGCTTTTTTCCTCGATCGCCTCTTCCTCGATATCGTCGGGATGTCGCTTGGGCCGTTCGGGGCTCAGCAAATTGGTGAAGGTCACTTCGAGAATGTCTCCCTTGTGCGCCCTAAGTGCCAAAGGCCGCGCCCGCTTGACCGACTTCAGCCTGACCTTGCCCGGCCGCAGTTCGGGCTGTCCATCGCTGCTTTCCACATCGCGCTCAAGGGCGTAAATCATGCCGTAGGGGTTGTGGGAACCGAAGCGGTTGTACTGGATATCGTGCTCGATTGCGACGACATCGGCGTGGATGACTCGGGTGTGACCGGCGTCCCCACCGTTGTCTTTCGCGGGGCGGCAACCGACACCCGCGAGGGTGGTCAGGATAAGAGCGAAAATTGTGATAACGCGTCCGACTTTCATGACGGCATCCCCCCTAAATCAACCAAATTCCGCCTACCAGCAACCCGCTGGGGAACGCTCGCCCTTGCACTCTCTGCAAGGGATCGGGGCCGGACAGGGGATTGAAGGTGTAGCCGTTGCTGACGACGATGCGAAACGTCACGCGCACGGAGCTCGACGTTTTCCAGGAATAAGGCATCCAGCCGCTCGACCAGCGGATCGAGCCGTCGGGACTCTTCAAACCTTGGCTTTGCACCAGGAGTTTTTGTTCAATCGTCTGTCCGGTTTGCTCGTCGATCAATTCGGCCAAGGCAAAGTCGTTGATATCGTCGCGCTGGTCGTAAACCAGAAAATTCCAGCGCGTCATGATGCCTTCGCCGGGCTTGAGGCTGATGCCCTCCACCGCAAGACTGGCGCCGTCGATACCGCGCGTTTTCTGCGACAGCAGATCGATGAAATCAAGGTCCGAGGTGTCCAGTGGATCACGGCTGGCTGGCGCGGTCAGATCGGATGACAGTATTTGGCTGGGCGGCAGGCGGGTTCCGTTGGAGAGATCGATAAGATTCGGATCGTCGAGGATGGCGAAATGCTTACCAAGTCCGGGCGACACCGAGCGGTTTTCCCAAGCATGTCGAAAATCCCGATCCACTCGCGCTCGCCCGCGGACGGCGAAACCTTCGAATGTGCCCTTTTGAAAGATGTTGTTATCGGCTGGAAAGGACATGGCGCCTCCTCGTTTTTTTTGTTATTACGGTTTTGTTAAGGGCGTGAGCAAACTGTTTATCCGCAATCCAGGATGTTTTCCCGCTATTCTCCGCTCGGGTATGCCTATGCTGTCAAGTTAAACCTTAAACTGTTTAATAGTATCGAAAAAGCGGTTTTTCATACTCTTCAACGCCAGAATCTCTGGTGCCGATATTCAGCCGCATTTGAGGCAGAATTTATAGAGAGGCGGCCAACTCAAAGAAGTTTTCGATAACCCGTGTTTCGAGATAATCGGCATGAATTTGAATCGACTCGATTTGGGTTACATAAAACCGATTATACTTTCGATCCCCTCTGTCGAAAGGTTATACGGCGATTATTCATCAACGGGTTATTGCCAATCACTGCTCGCCAAGGTTGCCGTCCACTCTGTGCTGAAGGCGCAATGTATTTCATACGACACAACAAATCCTTTTCAGCACATCACAAAACCGATTTGAGCAATAAAGTAGAACGGCTACGAGATTTTGTCGGCAAAATATAAAGTCTGACGAAATATCCGGGCGAGTCTTTTAGGTCTTCAACCAAAGAACTGATCCGGCACTCAAACTCTCAAATTCATGCCTCTTACTTGGGAGGAAGCCAATCCTGCAAAATCAAGCCATGTGTATTATTTGCTAACCATGAGCCTTGCTACGAAGTGAATCTTCTGGATATACGTTAAGCCGGGGTCCGTTTGTATTAGGCGATAGGTATCTTGTGCCGGGAGCGTGCACGCTCCGACAAGGATTCGTCTGTGAAAAATTACCCTGGCACGTACAATTTGTCCCCTGTTTGGTTTCGAAGCGGTTAACTGTGTTGGAATGTAAGAACTGCCCCCCCTTTCGCCCGTGCTCAAGATTCGCCTCGATCGTCTCAAGATCGGCTTCAACGGGCGTTCACCTCTGCCGATACCGGCCTTCCCGAGCGTCAGCTCTCTTCGAGACCGAATCGGTGGTTCGTTCCCAAAGGCGCCATTGAACACGCGATTCCAGTTGCCGGCACACGACAAGACAGAACGTGAAGTCAAATTAACACGCCCTCGGTGGCGTACAATATCACACGCATATCCGCCTCATGGGCTACGCTGGTTTCGGACATAGAACACGAGAAATCCCTTATGAAAGCATCGAACAGGAAAATGACTCAAAAGGTGTTATTCATTGTTTTCGGCGCATTGCTGTCCTCGCTTAACCCCGCTTGGGCAGAAACCGATAAGGAAATCCAAGAGAAGGCGCTCAAAGCTCGCGAACAGAGCCAGCACGGTGCCATGGATCATTCGGCTCATGCCAGCCCCGAGGGAGCGGCAGGCAAATTTCGGGGCGTCTTTTACGGCTACCTGCCGTGTCATGAAGAAGATTGCAACGGTCTGAAAATGACCCTGTCCTTGAATGCCAAGAACAACTATCTTTTGGTCATCCAACCCGCAAAGCCGCAAAACCGAGAGTCCTTCGAAAAAGGAAAATACGAATGGAACGACACCAAAGGTGTCGTCTTGTTGACCCCCAACAAAGAGGCCCCTCAGCGTCGGCTCGCCATTAAAGATGAAGGCACTTTGCTCTATCTAAGCGACGACGGGGCGCCGTTGCCTGGAGACCAGGACAGGTATCTGCTGCAACGGAGCGACAGGGCCGGCAATCGGGAAATGCACATCCATTGACGAATACTGCGCCAAAGGACAATTGGCGAAGAATTGAAGTTCAAACGAGCTCCGATAGTTTGTTTTCGGGTGGGTAGTTTTCGGCCTCAACGGCCATTCGTCCTTCCAAGGCCCGCCATTCCTGAGCGGCCGCTTTTCCAAAATCGAGCGAGTCGTCAGTGCCCAAAGCTACCGGTCGCCACTCTGCGGATTCAAGGGCGGGTTACCGAGTGGAGTGGTCATTCGCGTCCACAAGCCGACAGGCTGCTGAGGCAATGATCGACAGTGACTCTCGCCGAGATCCTGCACGCACGAGCGAGCTTTGCGGAAAGCGGCCGCCCCACACATGGATGCTAGGTGTGGCGACCTGAAATCATAAAGCGCTGGAAGAGCAAGCGGCTGCATTCGTACCCGGGCTATCAGAGCTCGGATCAATTTGAGATAAATGGCCGAATGGCCAATGCGGCTTGACTGGGGTGTCCCTTTCTACTTGACCATGTCAAACATTAAAACATTAGAAACTTCTCATTGACCACGTCAAACATTAGACATAATCTGACGCCGCAACGACAGATAAGGAGGGGCTTATCGCAAAAATTGCGATGCGGTGTAGCATAAGCTTTGTTTATGAAAAACAGTACGAAGTATTATCCATCTGAAATGACGGGGCGGGGTATGAAAGAGAAATGCCTTATTCTAAGGCTCTGTTCCGTGGCGCCGGTACTCATCCTGGCGCACGGGGTTTGTGATGCGATGCCCGGTATGGACATGCCGGGTAACGAGAGCGCCAAAGCGATTCCGCCAATATCGAAAAGTATGGGCGAACCGCTCAACTCGGCTGGTGCGGACTTCGAGATCACCTACAGCGCCGACGGGAAAACCGCCATCTTTACCTCCACCCGTCCGGGCAGCGTAGAGTCGTCTGGGACCCCCTACAATTTCGACATTTGGATGTCCCACTATGAGAATGGCGCCTGGCAGGAGCCCGTCCATTTGGGACCGGAGGTTGATCCCGCTGTAGGGCCGAACATCAACACGTCCGCCTGGGAACTGGAGCCGAGTTTCTCCGATGACGGAAATGTCATTTACTTCACGAGATACGAGCCGGGTAATCTGTCCACCGGCGATCTCTACGTCACTCAAAAAGTCGATGGCGTCTGGCAGCCGGCCAGAAACTGGAACGAAGTTCCCGAGCTGCCGCACATCAATACGCCGACTGGCGAGGAGCACTGCCCAATCATCGCTTCCGACAGCCTGATTTACTTCAGCTACCAACAACCGGGAGTAACGCAAGATAGCGACATCTGGAAGGTTGAGAAGAAGGACGGCGTCTGGCAGAAGCCGCAGAGCCTCGGTCCGAGGATCAATTCGCCGTACCGCGACCACCTGCACTGGACCGGACTGTCAAAGGACGGCAAGAGCATAATCGTTACCAGCACGCGGCCTGACCTCGGCTCGCGGGGCGGACATGATGAGTGGATCGCATACCAGAATCCGAAAGGTGAATGGCAGGAACCATTGAACCTCGGTGATACCATCAATACCGCCGGCGAAGACATGTGCTGGAGCTTCACGCCCGATGGCGAGAAGTTCACTGGAGGTTGGGGGCAGCCGGGTACCTACGATCTTGACCTCAGGTGGGTCAACAAGGATGACATTCCTCTGCTGAAGAACTTCAAGCCGATCGGTCCGCCGCCCAACCTGCTCGCCAGCAGCAGGACAAAGCAGAAGAATATCAGGTAATTGCTGTAGCCCTATATCAAGAACCAGACTGTCTCAGCGGCGCATTCTCGAAAAGGACAAAGGGACGGCGGTTTGCCTATGAATATGAAACGGAGAGGGTCTGCGAGAATCCTCTCCGTTTGTTTTTTCCTTGAGTTTCGACCGCTTGGATTATCGGCTGGGTGAAATCGGCGCATGTGAAAGCCGATTGCCATTTGAAATTGCGCCCTGGCACCAATGTGGCGCTGATCAATGCCTTGGCGCGTGTGATCGTTACCTATAAGGACCGGCGAATGACGCTTCGCGCTGGAGCGCTTCGAACCGGCCTCCTACGAGAAATGGCAGGCGCTCGTCAGCGAAGAGCATGATTCGCCCGAGGCTACCGAGTCGGTAACCGGGGCAGACCCAACACGCCTGTCGCCGGCCGCCATTTAAGCCTGTCGATTGTCGCTCCGTGCCCGTTCCGATCATTCACTCAGGGTGGCCACGGCGACCGGAATTCGGCCATTTCTGCCGTTCGCACTTAGAGCGTTTTCATCTCGCTCGTACGGCGAAACAGGCCTGGCAGGAGTCGTTGGCGCCTTCGGCCAGGGTAGATCGACTCAATCGTAGGTCGGCAATCCTTTGCCGACGAAGATGCGCGGCCGAGACGTGGCGTCGGGAAGGGCGGCTTCGGCGCTCCCGAAGACGCCGTTTGCGATTGGAATGGATTCCCGACCTACGCGCGAGTTCCCATACAGTCGGTATGAAAATGCTCTAGCCCGCTGAAGAGTCTGCTGTAGTGTCAGCGCCCGAATCTTTTTTATGAGGCGGCTGTCCGCCCAAGGATAGTGAGTTGTCACCCAGAAATCGGGTTCGACCGGCTCCTTATTGGGCAGCGGCCCCCTTTTCAAACCGCCGCGACATCCCGCGGCAAAAAATCCTGACGGCGGTGAACCTTTCCGAATTTCCCGACATTTACAGTAAAAGTAAGGAATGCGAGGGTAGGGGAGGCGTTAACCCTGTAACACAAGGAGTTCGATCATGAAATCTTATGCAATAGCGGCAGTACTATCTTCGGTGATGATGGCCGGGCCTGCAATGGCCGATAACGACTTCCGGGCATTGGGCAAGGTGTCCAGCTTGAAACCGATGACCGAAGGGCAACTCTCTGCTGTCGAAGGCGGGATTTTGTTCCCGTTTAAGAAAGATCACGATCGTAAATTAAACGTTGGTAACGTTAACCAGAACATAGCCGTAACCACGATAACCGCGGTCAACCTAGCCTTGGGCAAGGGCGGCGCCAATCAGAATATTGTGGCGGTCACGCAGCAGAGCATTGGCGGTAAATAAAGCGAAGCCCATGGCCCATATCGAATGCTGATGAGGGCCGGAGAACCAGGCGGGGGAACGGTCATACGATCCCCCGCCTTTTTGCTTCAATCAGAAAAGTATGGAGCGGCCGATGAAAACATCATTCACATGGGGCGGTCTGCTACCGCTCGCTCTCTTATGTATGACTGCGGCCTCCGCTGATTCCCAGTTTCACGCCTTGGATAATCTGTCCCAGCAAGAAACGGGTACTGCGTTGTCTCGGCTGGACGATAGCGCGCTCGATCGAGTGGAAGGCGGGCTGGATATTGCGTCCGGTTCGGTCGATCTGGCATCGCAACAAGCCGTGATGCAAGCGGTTGTGCTTGAGAGCACAATGCAAGCAGCCGATGGCACTGTGACTGAAAAGCGGGTCGATCGCGCGACCTCGCTGTTTCAGGTTTGCAGCTCGCCACCCTGTACCCAAAGTTGGCATCTTACGACGTCTTCGCATCTTTAAAATTGTGTCATAGCGATCGACGTCCGCCGGCGTATGGATTGAGGAGCATGGATTGGCGCATCAATCCGTACACCGGTCGTCAGTCGGAAATAGTTTTCAAACGCGGGAAGGGGGGCGGCGAAGCATGGGAGAAATCATGGTGATCCGAATAAAGCCCTTTGAGGCGGCGGAGTGTATCTCGCAATCTTTGCTCAAGCGGCGTGCATTATTGCTGGGCCAGGCGAAGCCCGCTCGGCCAACCAGCAGCGCCAGGGCAGCACTTCGAACAGTCCGGCATGACGCGGCTCACCATCGTCAGGATTCATCGGAACAGGTATCCGGTCCAATCGAGCCGGCTGCCGCTGTAGGCGGCATCAGCCAAGATGGCCTAGATCCGGTGGATTGGCGACGGCAGTCGACGCAAGACCAGGTGATGAACCCCAATTCGATCCTGAATCCCGGCCGAAATCACAGCATCCGCCAATACCAAGGTATCGACCGCGATAGGCCGGTTGCGGCTTTTCACCCTCTTGCCGGCGTCGTAACTTGCGATTCCCTCTTTTTTGCGCTGTCCTGGCAGACTGCTTTTTCGATCTTGTGTTTCTTATCCCGGTCCGCATGTGTGGGGCGGTTATTCCAAATCGCTTTCAATCAGGCATTAATTTTTGTAGGGTGGGTTAGGCCGCGAGGCCGTAACCCACCGAGCGACCTCGAATCGGTGGGTTACGCTCCGCTAACCCACCCTACGTAATGTTCACTCGAATGCCGAATGGAATTAGAGACACCCGAGGTCAGATTTCTCGATACCAGCCCGACACTGTCAGTAGAAAACCTTCTTTGCCCTCGAACACCCGTCCTAGTCGCATGAACCGAATACGACGAAAGTCGATAGGATGCTTGAGCGGACGGGAGGTTTTACAAACGACGGACTGCCTATAGCTCGGGAAAGGTGTGCCGTGCTGACTCGTTCGGGCTTGCTGTGTATCCTTCAGGTTGAAAGGTATCCGCCGCAAGAATCTCGGAGGTGGGTTGAACTTTCCAATATTTGGACCGACTCCAAGTAGTATTCCTGGCGGACCGCCGTTATCTTTTTGGTTCCACAACTTGGCATAGCCAGTGGATAGGCATTTGCGCGACTCGATCGCCCAACTGACTCAGGAGGAGTTTCCTATGACAAGCCAACGCCCAACTCCCGGAACCCGCGCTGCTCAGCCCCCGTGCGAGCCTTCTGCCGTGCGCCTTCGCTATGCGCATCACCGGAGTTCCGTCCCTATCCGAGGCCGGACGTGTGAACGCCTGCCGTCCGTCGTCAGCCGAAGATGTGTCGGTCGGACGAATTCTCTCATGGCGAGCTGAGTTCACGCTTGTCGACATCGGATCTCTCCTGATCGTTCCCGGAGAGAATGCGGTGATATCCCCTAGCCGAAACCGATCAGATCTTTCATGAATCGTAGGCTTTCGTGGCTACTGCTCGCCTTGTTCAGTGTTCCGGCGCTTGCCGACTTCAAGGGATCCGTGAGCTTTGCAACGGATTATGTTTATCGGGGCTACACAAAGAGCAGAAACAATCCCGTCGGCCTGGGGAATCTGGAATACGAGCACGAAATCGGCCTGTATGCCGGCCTCTGGGTGGCGCCGGTGAGTTTCGACGATGAATACTACGATGACCGAGCCCATGTGGAAATCAATCCTTATCTGGGTTGGGCGACCAAGTTTGCCAAGAACTGGAAGCTTGATCTCGCGGCTAGCCGGTATCTATATGATGGCAATGTGTTCGGCCAGGACTCGGACTATAACGAACTCTACGGTTCGCTCCATTACCGCGATCTTCTGAGCGCTCGGGTGGCTTTCGCCTACGATACCTATAACCGTGGCGCCAAGACCTTGGCCTATGAACTGGTCGGCCGCTATAGCCCGGTGGATCGGCTGCAACTGTCCGCGGGCGTAGGCTTTCATCAGGCCGGCGAACTGGCGCACTACGACTACTTTTTCTGGAATGCCGGAGTGACCTGGTACGTGAATCGGTATATTTCGGTCGATTTGCGCTATGTGGATACCAAGTTGCCTTATTACGAGCATCACGAGGACGAGCCTGAGAATGGATCGATATATCTCCAGCCGCTGGATGACCGCTTTCTATTTTCCCTCTCTGTCGGCTTTTAGTGAACTTTTGGCCTGGCCGCGGAATAAATAGAGTAGAACCGCGGATTGACAGGTCCTCTTGTAGGCGATTTATCGCTTACTAGCCGGATAGCCGAACGGTCAAAAGAGCACGGTCGACCTTGTTCGGGTCCAATGGTTTTGTAATGACGACAGGTCGAGTTTCTTTTGAAGGACGCCCCCTAGAATGCAGGCTTATGGGCTAGACCTGTTCGACAGTGGTGTAGCGTTCGAGAAGCGCTGAACGTATGTCTCACATTTGCAAATAGCTCGAGCTCTTCTTGGATGATGGGATGCCTAAGTTGGATGCTCTTATTGTTGGAGAAGCGCGATGAATCTGAGTAAGCCATGCCCGCCGGACCGTGAGCACGATGATGTGTTTTCACTTTTGCCCTGGCATATAACCGGAACCCTAGAGAGCGAAGAGCAGGCGCGGGTGGAGGCGCATTTGAGCCGTTGCCTGATTTGCCGACGTGAACGGGTGAAGCTTTACGCGCTTTCGGAGCGAATCTCTCACACGCCTTGTCCGAATCTGGATCCGCAGGCCGGATACTCTCGCCTGCTCGCCACCATTCGGCAGCGTGAACGATCCGAATCGGCGGCGTTGCACTTCGATCGATTTGGCCGACTTCGAACCTGGCTCCGGCATTTTCCGGTCATCGTAAGCAAGCCACTGACCCGCGTGGCTCTGGCGGTGGTGCTTTTGCTGCTGATCGTCCCCTTGAGCTGGCGCCAGTGGGATCAACTAACGGAGCCCCGGTTTCGAACTTTGGCCGACCCCGCTTCGACCGCAGCCTCGAATCAGGGGGATCTGCGCCTGGTGGTCGAACCGAGTCTTGGCGCCGAACATGTTGATGCGCTCTTGAAAGCAGTCGACGGGAGCCGAGTCGACATGCCCGGTTCGGCGGACGTTTATACGGTCCGACTGGCCGACGGCAGAGACAAGAATGCGAGGATCGAAGCGGCCTTGGCCTACCTTCGGCGCCAACCGGGTGTATTGCTGGCAGAGCCGACAACCGGGCCTTCTTCGGTGCCATGACGTTCAGCTTGATCGCTTTAGTCTTGGCGCTCCTGTTGCAACTGACCGGATGCGTGACGGACCGTGATTTTCCAAGCATCGGTCCCACGGCCGATCCATCGATTGAAGAGCGGCGCATCCTGGTGACTTTCACCGATTCGAGCATCGGACGCAAGGTGCCGGACAATATTCTGGATCGTTATCGCGCACATGGCCGTTACATGAGTTCTGCCTGGAGCACCCGCGTCGCGGTAGATTTGGCGGAGCAGTACGGGCTGAAGCTGATGGCGGAATGGCCTGTTACCATTTTGAGAGTAGTGTGCGTGGTGTACGAAATTCCTGTCGGTCAAATCCCCGCCGATACTATCAAGACCATCGCGCAGGATCGCCGGGTCGAATCCGTACAGATCATGCGGACCTTCCGGGCTTTAGTAAATAATGCGTCGGCTTCCTTCGGCAGTGATCCTTATTTTCGACTGCAAAAAAACTTACAGCGCATGCACATCGAGGAAGCCCATCGTCTGACGACCGGACGGGGCGTTCGCATCGCGCTGGTCGATACCGGTGTGGATGATACCCATCCCGACCTCAGGGGCCAAATCGCTGTCTCTAAAAATCTGGCATCATCGAATCACGATAAACCGACCGATGATATCCACGGGACGGCTGTCGCCGGCATAGTCGCCGCTCACCGTGGAAATGGAATTGGTATTGCGGGAGTTGCGCCCGATGCCAAAATCTACGCGCTTAAGGCGTGTTGGCCGGAGCGCTTCGGTTCCGTCGCTGCAGTGTGCAACAGCTTTACGCTCTTGGCGGCGCTCAATGAAGCCGTGCGTCTTGGCACCCATATCATCAATCTGAGCCTGACCGGGCCTGATGATCCGCTGGTCGGACGGCTTCTTCGGGCGGCGATCGATCAGGGTATCCTCGTGGTCGGCGCGGACGCCCGTGAAAACGGATCGATCGCGGGCTTTCCCGCCAATCAGACCGGAGTCATTGCGGTCCGAGCCGCCCAGGTGGATCGCAAGCCGGAAGCGGCCGCCAACGATGGGATCCATGCCCCCGGTACCGATATTCTTACGACACTGCCGCACGGGAGGTACGACTTCGTGTCCGGTAGTTCCTTCGCCGCTCCCCATGTCACGGGCCTGTTGGCCCTGATGCGGCAACTCAAGCCCAGCTTGACCTCGCCTGAGGCTATAGAACTCCTACACGCGTCGGCGGCGACCTCCGCGCAAGCTCCGAATCCATTGGACCGGATCGTCGATGCTTGCCTTGCACTCGCGCGATTGCTCGGTATCCCTGATTGCGGAAAGCCTTCGTAGCCGATCTTCACGTTCCCGAACCGCCGCTTCATGACTAGGTGGAGAGCTTTCTATCGCGCGAGCAGCCGGCGTCATGACATATCCTCTTCGGAAGGATCCATGAGCTCCGGTGTCAGCTCGTTAAATAAGGTCTGAAGCCTCTTGCGTGCATGAAACATCCGTGTTTTCACCGTATTTTCCGGACAGTCGAGGATGGCTGCGATCTCCTGATAACGAAGTCCATGGCCAAAGGTCAACTCGATAACGGCGCGTTGCTCCTGCGGGAGCGAGTCCAAAGCAACGGAGAGCAGATCCTCGCCTTCCACCTGCCGTGCCGGTGACGCTCTGTTATCCGCCAATTCCTCTCCGAACTCGTCAATAGGCACGGCATGGGCGGATCTGGCCTGCTTCGCCGAGGCCTTAAGCGCCTTTCGATAAGCAATACCGAAAATCCAAGTTGATACCTTACATGTGTAATCAAAGGTCTCGGGCTTTTCCCACACGACTAGCATCGTTTCATTGATCACATCCTCCACCATATCCGGCTGTCGCGTCGCCTGAAAAATAAACCTGGACAAGCGATGATAGAAGGCCGAATACAACATCTCGAAAGCACCCACATCGCGCGCCTGGATACCGGTCATCAGTTCCCGATCCCGATGATCATCGATGCATGAGGCGGTTTGTCTATCAGGCAGGATTAGCGTGGGATCGACGGTCATAGGCAATGAATCGGTACCATGGTTGGTTTTTCCGAAGCAGGAATAATCCGAGTCTAATCTGTAGATTTCGGGAAATTCCGAAAAGGTTCATCGCCGTCAGGATTTTTTGCCGCGGGATGTCGCGGCGGTCTGAAAAGGGGGCCCCTGCCCGATAAGGAGCCGGTCGCCCCCGATTTCTGGGTGACAACTCACTACCCTTACTTAGGCGGACAACCGCCTCATAGAAAAGATTCGGGCGCTGATACTACAGCAGACTCTTTAGCGGGCTAGAGCATTTTCATACCGACTGTACGGGCACTCGCGCGTAGGTCGGGAATCCTTTCCCGACGCCACGTCTCGGCCGCGCATCTTCTATGGCGGCGGACCGCGCCCTTACTGCTGGAACAGCCTTTCCAGCCGCCGCGGGTGCGCGATATCGCCCGCGCCGAATCCCTGGACGAAACGGCGGTGCGGAAGCTTCTGATACAGGCGGCGCGTATGGGCCGGGTCTACCGCGTCGCCCACGATCACTACTTCGACCGGACGGCCGTCGCCGCGCTAGCCGACATCGTCCGCGACCTCGCCCGGGAAGCGCCCGACGGCACGGTCACGGCCGCCGCGTTCCGCGACCGCATCGGCACGGGCCGCAAGCTGGCCATCCACATCCTGGAATACTTCGACCGCGTCGGCCTGACCCGCCGCCTGCGCGACGCACACCTGCTGCGCAACGACGGCCTGCAATTCTGACCACTCGGTCCCGCACCAACACTGAGCAGCCTGTTCCTGTTTCCACTGGGAAACAAAAGGGTCGGATACCCGTTAAGGAAGCTCTGAACAAGTGGATTCCGTTCACTGTTCGACAAGCCTGTCCTGAGCCCGTCGAAGGGCTCACCACGAACGGAATCAAGTCGTTACCGTTCGTCCTGAGCCTGTCGAAGGACTTAACCAGAGCTTCCTTAAACGGCAACACCCCTCACAGCTTGCCGAAGAGGGATTTTGCCAATGTCATGTCAGTGCTAAGTCCCTTATTCCATTCGGCATTAAATTGAACATTACGTAGGGTGGGTTAGGCGCGTACCAGAAAACGTTTTCTGGCGGTCACTGGGCTATGAACGCGCCGTAACCCACCGATTCCGCGGCTATTGAAAGCGATTTGGAATTACCCTGAACTTTCCGAAAAGAAGATCTGAAAAGCCTTATCCCCTGGGCAAAACACCATTGATCCCGGCCGAAAGTGCCGGCGTCCTGTATCCAGCGTAGGTCGGCGAACCTTTGCCGACGAAAGTGTTGGACCGTTACACCAGATGGGAAAAGTCCCAGTTCAATCCGTCCAAGAGACTAACCACACCTCGCCCACCCCGATTCAGCACATAGGTAGAAATCATGGCGGTGCTCACGTTTTTATGCCCCGGTAAATCGATGCCCAATATCGCTCGATAGAGGGATAAAGGCACGGCCAAGGCTTGATTCTGCGTCCACGCCGACACATTGCCTTCCGCCGCCAGACGGATAAAAACGTCTCCACTTCGACGATGCCCATGTCGCGGGGATGGCGTTTGCCGTTAAAGAGAATAAAGCGCCTGAGCCAATGGACATATTGTGTTTCCCTACTAATATCTTATTTCGCCCTGATGCGGGCGCGCACCTGATTCAACAGTTTCGGGCCACCGGCGGCGGGCGGTGTATCTGCTTCGGCCATAAGCCCCATCTATATGATGGTAATTTATTAATTACAAAAACTTAAAATAATAAATTCTGAGTTATATACCGCACCACTCGGTGTTATACACCTGGGGTAGGTGTTTAATACGAAGTTAGCCAAGGAAATAAAATGCACACTGGAACTGTCAGTTTCACAGCAAAAACCTCGGGCTTAGAGATAGAAGAGATCACTGTAGAATCCGCCCATCCGAACATAAATTTTCTTACGTGCCCCATCTCTGAAGGCGGAGCGATTGTGATCAATGCAAACCTAGAAGAGGTTTACTACGAGGATTGGCCTGTTCAGGAAGTAGTTCAGGAAGTTCAGCAATTCGTAGATGTGTTGAGCTTTGAATTCAATCGTCCAATCCATTCCCTAAGAGAATCTGGCTATTCAATTAAAAAGAATGATGGTTCAGGTATGAGTCAAGTATCTTCGAGTCTTGTTCTCGTGTGGGATGTTGTTTCAGATACATTGAAACCTGGTGGCAACTCCTTAGAGCAAGTAAAACAGCGCTTTCTGAACTTTCGTAATTCCTCGTCGCTGCGGACGTATTCGTCGGCAATACAACAAGAAGATCCGATTGCAAGGTTTATATTCTTATACAACATCATTCTAACGCTTAGTGGAGATAAGCAGGCCGTTGTGGATACCAATATTATCTCTATAGCACCAGAAACACCTAGAACCCCAAGTCCGATTAAACCGAATATGCAAGAAACCGTGTATACACGTCTCAGAAATGAAATCGCACATAACCGCGTTGGTGCAGATTTTGGTGCCACTAGCGCGGAAGTCAACCAATGGGCACCTGAGTTGGGAAGAATTACGAGGCAATTGGTTTTGAATAATGGCTAATAAGGCGGCCTGGTTACCTCTGGCGTTAGGCTTTTGTTCTAGGACAGAAAATATGGCGTATGAGAAACTTCTAATACTTGAATCTGCTTGGTCTGATGAAATCGCAGACTCCCGTGCTACAAGGGAAATATATACGTCATTGGAAACGTTACTATCCCTTCAGGATGATCCAATTCGGATTATCCAGAGACCGTTACTTTCTAGTCGCTATATCGACGATATTGGCCAATTTGTTTCTTTAGATGCGAACCAAAGAGGTCCGAATGTAATCATATTGAGCGCCCACGGCTCATATGACTTGGACATCGACAACAAAGGTAAACGTAAACACTCAAGGCAACTTACTGCATGGGATGGAGACATAAATATTAGCGAAGACATACGAAAGATTAATGGGAATCTGTCAAGGTCGATATTTATCTTGGATGCCTGTGAGATTGGAACCGAAATTAAGTCATTTCGTGCGGCTATTGGCGCATTAGGCGTTATTGGCTTTTCAGATTCCGTTGACTGGATTGATTCTTCGGTTTTCGTCTTGACTTTATTGCTCAGGTTGCAAAGGAGTGGCGTATTTCATATGGAGCGCGCTGGCCAGGAACGGCCAAAGAGTATTTTAGAAGAAATGAAAAATGGTCAGTACAAATCCTTGATGGATTCACTCAACGTTGAATATTCATTTGCCTAACTCGTCATCCCAGCCAATCGCTTTTACATTCGCTACAACCGTCAGCTGAATTCAGGCGCTAGACGTCACCGATGATCCACTCCGAGGACAATCAAGCAGGTGTCGACCGTTTGGCCAAAAACATGCCGAGCCTTGCTCACCTGGAGGGCTCTTTGAGGGCCAAGCGGGATCTCGGCAAATTTCTTGGCGTTCATGTTCAACCTTCGGGTCGTGCGAGGCAGATCGCTGATGGGTACGTCCGACTCGTGGAAAAAGCGATTCTTGAATACGAAGCGTCTAGAGACCAGCTACTGCGATTCCTAGCGGATGGGACAGCGGACTGTGAGTATCGTGCACAAGACCATTTTGAGTCCTGTGTGCAGTCTTTACATCGGGCAATCGAATATCTTGAACGCCTACGTGGGTTTGGATATCGTCGCGAGGACGGACAGCCGCTAGTCCCTAAACCTCGAGACCTCGAAGTTCTTCGTAAACACGTAAGGGCGAAGGTACGAGGAATGCGTGACGCCGCAGAGCATCTCGACTGCGACATCTTAGATGGAAGATATCCAATGAATGCGCAGGTCGGCATCCATCTCGGATGGGATACTGCAACATTGGGCAGTCATTCTATTTCGTATGTTGAGGTAACACGATGGCTAACCCAGCTTCATGAATACGCCGGACTGCTTAGCCGTGTACATGTCGTGGTCGGCCAAAAGGTAAAGTAATGACGTTTAACTTTCCGACAGGCCAAACCCAGCATATCATCCATCGCGGCAATAATCGGCAGATCATCTTCGCCGCCGATGCGGATTACCAATTCTTCCGCGACGCCCTGGTGGACGCGTCCCGCAAACATGGCTAGCAGATACACGCCTACGTCTGGATGGCCAACCATATCCACCTGCTCGCTACCCCGCAATTCGAGAACAGCATCAGCAAGGTGTTTCAATCCGTTGGCCACAAGCATGTGCAATATTTCAACTACGCCTACCAGCGCAGCGGCACGCTATGGGAAGGGCGCTAGGTGACGAAAAGTTCCAGGCGACGATGGAATTGCTCAGCAAGCGACGCGCGGCTTCCAAAGGAGTTGGGCGTCCGAGGAAGGAAAATAATCGTGTCTGACCCCATTTATCTATCTCTAAAGCAAGGAATGCAGATGAAGAAGTTCTTTCATTGCGCAAAAATTGAATCTAATACAAAGTTCGGCGAAGAGAATGCCGCAGGCGCAAAGGCTCATACGACAGTAAACTGAGACATCACACGAAACTCTCTGCGGGAGAAGGGCCCATGAAAACAGAAGATCTGTTGCGAGAAATCGAGTCACTCCCTGTGGAGGAGCGCGCGCGGGTAGCTGACTCAGTGCTCAAGAGCTTGAACCCACCAGAATCTGAAATCGACAAGAAGTGGGCTGAAGTGGCCAAACGGCGGCTGGAAGAGATTAAATCAGGTTCTGTTAAGCCGGTATCGGGAGAAGAGGTCTTTGAAGAGGTCTGGAAACGGTTCTCGTGATGCGGTACTCCTTCCATCCAGAAGCCCAAATGGAGTTCCGACTCGCAATCGATTACTACGAGGAACGAGAAAAGACGCTTGGGTATCAATTCGCGACGGAAGTCTACGCTGCGATAGAGCGAACCACCGCGCATCCCGGAATGTAGCCCTTTATTGAAGAAGGCGTTCGCCGCTGTCTTATTCGTCGGTTCCCGTATGGAATTGTGTACCATCACGACGAGAGCAATGACGAATTGCTAATTCTTGCAGTAATGCATCTTCATCGCGAACCGTACTATTGGGTTCATCGAAACTGATGCCGAACAATGCGCTCAACTCGGACTGCCTCGGTCGCTCCGCTCCTTCGGCAGTGAACGATGCGGTTCGTTCCTTACCGCATCCTACAAAGCCGCTATTCAGGGCTGGCCAAACGCAGCGCTCAAAGGAAAGTGCCGCCTGTTGGCTGCTTTGAAGGTTGGTTTTTTGATCTGGTTCGGTGGCTTCGTTGAACATCCGTTGGCGGCGTGCCCCTTACCTTTGCGTTGGGCATAACCGGAAAGGTCATCATCATGCCAACAATTTCGATGTTTTACGCATCCTCATTCGAATGTTTTTCTATGATACGGACAAGCACAACGTGCCGCACATCCATGCCGAATATCAAGGCCAAGTAGCCGTTTACTCGATTCTCGACGGAGCCGTTTTGGCTGGAGAGCTTCCACCGAGGAAACACAAACTGGTCGTCGCATGGATTGAAATACACCAAGATGATTTGCTTGCTGACTGGCAATTGGCCGTCAACGGCAAGAAACCGTTCCCGATTCGAGGGCTTGATCAATGAATATTGCAGAAGTCATTCCACAAGATAATTACGTGCTGTACATCAAATCCGAAGATGGAAAAACCGGTTTATTTGACGTAAAGCCATATCTCGGCTCTGAAGCATTCTCACCGTTAAAAGACAAAGCCGAGTTCGAGCGAGTTCACAATGGTCGATATTTCGTCGAATGGGACTGTGGAGCAGATCTATCTGCGGATACTATTCAGGCACGCTGGGAAGCCACATCAACGAGGGATGCCCAACAAAGCGCTCCAGCGGACTCCGCTGATACTCCACCGCTGAGCTAATTCGTTAGGGAACCTCTGAACAAGTGGATTCCGTTCACGGTTCGACAAGCCTGTCCTGAGTCCTTCGACAGGCTCAGGACAGGCCCTTCGACTCGGCTCAGGGCGAACGGCCTACTGAGATAGGCTCTAAATATTTCGCCGATCAGCAGAAAACCAGGGAGCGTCTTTCCAATACTCGCCGTTGTTGGAGGCTGAGCGGCCGGATTGGGCACGAATCACTCGCGCGAGTTCGAAAAAGCGGGCGTTCACGGACGTCCGGTAGTGATCAGGGGGAGTGGCGGCCTTGGCCGAAAACTACGCACTCGAAAACAAACTTCCGGAGCTCGTTCTTGGCTGTCATTCAACATTGAAACAGCAAAGCGTCGAGGTAAAGGATCGGAAAAGAGCCGGCGAGTCCGGTACGTGTCCTCGGGGATCTCCACCGACGAGGAATGCCAGATCGCCCGGGAAACCTGGCCATCGTGCACGGCAGATCGGGCGGGGCGGGGCAGGGCGTTAGGCGATACGATAGACAATGTTCTTATGCATATGGGTGCAGCATACCTAGACCCGAGTAAGGCGGCAGCAGTCTCCGGCGATGGCGGCGGAAGTGCCGGATGCGCTTTGCTTAATCCCGCCTACGCGTCCGCAGGGATATTTTTTCCGGGAAATCTCCTAAGGGGTATATTGCTTCTCGCCATCGGCACGGCACTTATGTTGCCGGCACTCTGCCGGGCACTGGACGGAGCAGATGCCGAGCCGTGCCCGGAGGGCGGGGCCGCGTCCGTTTGGACATCGCCGGAAAAGCCGGTGATCGGCGAGCCGCTCAAGCTCATGGTCGTGGCGACTGACGGGCCGGTGAGCGAACTGAGAGCCTTCGCGCCGGATGGCGCTGAACTAGCCTTGGCCGTCACCTGGCGGGGCGGACCTCCGTGGAGCGCGGCCTCCTTCATCGATCACGCCGTCCCTGGAGCCTACCGCATCGAAGCGCAGAGACGGGGCGAGATGGTCGCATGCCGCCGCCTGATCGTCGGCAACGACGCCGAGGCCGGATCGGAGCGCACCGGAGCCGAATGGGACCGGCGGCACGAGGCGCTATATTCCGCCTGGATCGAACGCCTTTTCGATGCGCCGATCGAGGAAAACTACACACTGCCCTCTCTCGAACCGATCCTCAGGAACCCGGAGCGGAACTTCCTTCACGATCACTTCGGCCAGGGCGAGGACGAGAGGCTTCCCGCCACGCCGGACTGCGCGGACCTCCCGTATTTCCTCCGCGCCTACTTCGCCTGGAAGATCGGATTGCCGGTGGCGTTTCGCGCCTGCGACCGAGGGACTTCGCTCAGGCCGCCGCGCTGCGGACCGGCCATCATCGACCAGCGCTTTTCGGCGAAATCGGCACCTGCTTCGGTCTTCAGAGATCTGTCCCGGCGGCTGATGGATACGGTTCACTCGGGGAATGCCCGAACGGCACTCGAAGACGACGGCACGGACTTCTACCCGGTCGAGCTCAAACGCGAAAACCTGTGGCCCGGCACGGTCTACGCCGATCCCTATGGGCATATCCTGGTCATCGTGAAATGGGTCCCGCAAACGGGCGATCAGGCCGGATTGCTCCTCGCCGTCGACGCGCAGCCGGACAACTCGGTCGGCCGCAAACGCTTCTGGGAAGGCACGTTTCTTTTTGTCGATGACGTGAAGAGCGCGGGTCCGGGCTTCAAATCCTTTCGGCCGCTCGGGAGAGAGGGGCAGGGGCCTCTGCGCCTCCAGAGCAACGCGGATTTGGCGGAGCATCCCTTCATCGCACCCTATTCGGCGGAGCAGGCCGAGCTTCCGGCGGAGGATTTCTACGCGCGCGTGATGCGGTTCATCAATCCTGAGGGGCTGGATGCCGAAAAAGCCTACGAATCCGTGCTCGACGCCTTGGTCGAACAATTGGAGACACGAGTTCACGCCGTCGAGAACGGTGAGAATTTTCAGAGGCAGCATCCATGGGCCATCATCCCCATGCCGACGGGGCCTTCGATCTTCGAGACCGTCGGACCCTGGGAGGACTATTCGACGCCCTCCCGGGACATGCGCCTCCTGATCGCCATGGACGTGCTGACACGTTTCCCGGGGCGCATCGTCCGTTATCCCGAGCTTTTCGTGCTCGGCGGACGGGTGCCGGAAATCGTCAGGGAAGAGATCGAGCAACGGCATCGGAAGCTGATACAAGAGCGGCAGGTTGCCTATACCCGGAGCGACGGTTCGACCTGGCGATTGACGGTCGCCGATATCCTGGCGCGGCGGCCGGCGTTCGAGACGGCTTACAATCCCAACGACTGTCCGGAATTCCGCTGGGGCGCCGAATCGGGAACGGCCGAATATGCCACCTGCGTGCGGCGTGCGCCGGCCGATCAGCGCAATCGCATGGAACAGTACCGTCGCTGGTTCCATGAAATGCGCAGACCTCCACGTTAAGGTTCCACATGGCGTTGGATACGGAAATCCATGAACCTCCCCGCTAGGCGCCCCGAACTGGAGCGGGGGATCGGATGGTTTGGCACGGGGGCGATCCTGGCGGGCACCGTGATCGGCACCGGCATATTCCTGGTGCCTTCGACCATAGCCCGCGAGGCGGGCACGGTCTGGGCGGTGTTCCTGGTCTGGCTGGCCGGAGGGCTCCTTTCGCTCGCCGGGGCGCTCAGTTATGCGGAGCTCGGCGCCACCTTCCCGGAAGCCGGTGGGGAATATGTCTTCCTGCGGCGTGCCTATGGCCCCTTATGGGGATTCCTCTTCGGCTGGCAACAGGTGGTCATCGGCAAGACCGGATCGATCGCCAGCGTCGCCACGGCGTTCGCCATCTTTCTCGGTTTCTTCATCCATGATCTCGATCAACCGGTTTGGGGGTCTTCCGTCGCCGGCCTGGATTTCACGCTCACCGGCGTCCAGCTCGCGGCGCTCGCCAGTATCCTGGTCTTCACCCTCTTGAATTACGGCGGCGTCGTCCTGGGAAGCGAGGTACAGACTTTCCTGACGCTGCTGAAGGTCGGTGCCATCGTGGCCTTGGCGGTCCTGAGTCTCGTCAGCGACAAAGGCTCGTGGGAACACTTTTCCGGCGGTGCCACGGCTTCGACCGGGAACGGCATCGAATTCTATGGTGCCGCGCTGGCGGCCGCATTGTGGGCTTACGATGGCTGGAACAACGTGACCATGATCGGGGCGGAGATCCAGAATCCTCAGCGCACGATCCCGCGCGTCCTGATCTTCGGCATCATCGGCGTGATGGCCGTCTACCTCTTGATCAACCTGGCCTATTTCTACGTTCTGCCGCTAGCTGCGGTCCGGCAATCCGGGCGCTTGGCCCAGGACATGGCGTCCTCCGCCCTGGGGGAGTGGGGCGGCAGGGCGATCACGGCGGCGGCGATCGTGTCGACCCTGGCTACCCTGAACGGCGCCATCCTGAGTGGCGCCCGTGTGTCCTACGCGATGGCCCGCGACGGGCTGTTTTTCCGGCACATGGGGGAGGTAGATCCCGTGCATCGGACGCCGGCCAAGGCCTTGATCGTGCAGGGCCTCGCGGCGGGCGGCTTGATCCTGGTATTCGGTCGAGACGAGCGGGCCTTCGAGCACCTGTTCAATTACGCGATCTTCGGCATGTGGGCGTTTTACGGCATCACCGCACTCGCCGTGATCGTGCTGCGCCACCGTCAGCCGGCACTGCCGAGACCCTATCGGACCTTGGGCTATCCCTGGGTGCCCTTGGCGTTCTTTCTGGTGGCGGGTGCATTCTGCACCAGCCTGGCGATGCATAATCCGCGGGAGACCGGGCTGGGCTTGGCGCTCCTGGCTGGCGGATTGCCTTTTTATGCCTATTGGCGGTTCAGAATGAACGCCGGTTCGGGCGCGGGTCTTGAGTGACGCCGGTGAGCCCGCTCATCCATACCAATGCGATGAACGAACATCATGAACGGATGATTGAAGACCCGGCCGATCTGCTGGGGCCTGGATCTCGTCTTGAGTCGACGGCCCATTCGAGCGCCGACATTTCCTTAATCCAGGAAATAGCCGCCGAAAGGTTCGGGTATGCGGCCCGAGGGCGGGTCAGTGTCAGATTTTCTTACACCTGATTGGGGGTACCAACGCAATAACGGTAATAATCGAGTTTTCTCTCAACTTTCTGCTTCTGTGGTCCCTAGGGATTAGGCGAAACGGAGCGCTGGGAGGGGAATGTCATAGTAACAGTGTCAGGAATTTTTACGGTTTCATCCCCGTTGGCGTGGACGGGCGTAGGATTAGCGAGGACGGA
Organism: Methylocaldum sp. RMAD-M; assembly: GCF_017832375.1. Taxonomy (NCBI): domain Bacteria; kingdom Pseudomonadati; phylum Pseudomonadota; class Gammaproteobacteria; order Methylococcales; family Methylococcaceae; genus Methylocaldum; species Methylocaldum sp. RMAD-M. The sequence goes on from NZ_JAFIBZ010000006.1 coordinate 90,004, forward strand.
ATGAACGTAACTAATTGGTTGTGAAGATAATTCTTCCTGATGGACGTGCTCTTGAGATGATCGGCGCGAATATTGCTGCGCTCGAAGGTCGGCCATTCCGGTTGTTCTTTACCAATCCAGAGGAGAATAAGGACATGTTCCAGCATTCCGTCATGCGATTCCCGGCGGCAACCTTGCCCAGATTTATCGTGCTGGCTTGCTCCGTCGCGCTGTTCCTGAGCGGGGAGGCGTCGGCCGTACCGTTCGATCCCAACATTTCCATCACGGCCACGGTCGACTTGGATGGTCTCAGTTCTTCCGCGCCGGCGGGATCCACCCAAACCGGGACTTTTTCCCAGGTGATCGGAGGCTCCCTGACGACCTCGACCGTGGACAGCGGTCTCAATCTCACCGGAACCCTGCCCTTGGGCGGCGCCCTGACCGATATCAATGACAGCGTCGGCATCAGCTTCACCGGCACCGGCAACTCCGCTGGCGGCTCCGGATCCTCAGACTTTTTCGGAAATTACGGCGTTACCCTGAGCAATGCCTCGGCGACCGATACCTTCCAGATCACCCTCGGCCTCCAATTTACCAATCAGGTCGATGCCAATGGAGACGACGTGGGCATCGAAGGGGACATCTTTCTGAATGATGGCGTGACGGAAATCTTCTTCAGCGATCTGATTTCCGACACTTTTTTCGGCGACTCAGCCGGCGGCTCGAACGACGGGACCACAGTGGATACACCTTTCGGGCCATTGGGCACCTTCGGTGCGTCCTTGTCGGACAGCGGCACCGTATTGCTCGATTTCCTTCTCAGCCCGGGCGCCATAATAAATCTGACCGGAGAGAACAATATGTTTCTGGCTCTGTTCGATGGCACTTATAGCGCCACCGTCGAGAGCCGGCTCTTTGTCAGCAGCGTGGTGAACCAAACCACGCCGCCGGCCGTTCCCGAACCCGCCACGTTCTGGCTGATCGGAGCAGGCTTAATGGGACTGCGGGCGACACGCCGATCCATCAAAGCAGATTAGACACTCAATCCTGCGAGAACCAACGATGAACACTCTGCACAACAGAATTCGCTCGGTATTGAGAGTCATCCTGTTCGGCGGCATGCTATCGACCGCCATTTCGGCTTCGGCGGCAGGATCCGAGGACTATCTCGGCTCCATCGACTTTGTCGGTTTCAACTACGCGCCACGGGGTTGGGCCACTTGCGATGGACAACTCCTGTCCATCGCCCAGAATTCAGCGTTGTTTGCGCTGTTGGGCACCACTTACGGCGGCAATGGCCAGACCACTTTCGCCCTTCCCGATTTGCGGGGACGAGTTCCCATGCATATGGGCCAGGGGCCAGGATTATCCAACCGCATTCTCGGTGAAAATGGAGGTTCGGAAGCGGTGACTCTAAACGTCGGCCAGATGCCTGCGCACAGCCACCCCGCAACAACGACAGTTGATACGTCCGGGTTGAAAATCCGGGCAAACACCGGCCAGGCCGCCACCCCCAACCCGGCAGGGAATGCTCTGTCGTCGACCGGCCGTAATAACACCTACAACACGGCCGCGCCGGATGTCGACATGGCGGCGAATTCCGTCGGGGGTACGGCATCCGCGACAACTACCATCGGCACAAGCGGCGGCAGCCAGCCGGTCCAGATCATGCCGCCCTATCTGGTGCTCAACTGCATCGTTGCCCTTGAAGGTCTTTTTCCTTCGCGCAACTGACGTCCGATGGACAGGCGATTCGTTTTCAAGGTGCTTGCAAAAACCCCGGTTCGCCGGGGTCTTTGCTTTGTGGCCGGGTGGTTGGCCGTTTCGACATCCGTTTCTCTCGCGGCGGCCGAAGACTGGTCGGCCCAACTGAAAAAGGCCCAGGAATTGTTGGCCCGGCAGGATTATTCAAGGGCATATGCGGAATATCGGCGACACGCCGAAAAGAAAAACAACCCACTGGCTCAGTTCACCCTAGCGCTGTTTTACGATCTTGGCTGGGGCCGCCCCAAGGACGCCGCAGAGGCGTGCCGCTGGTATGAGCGCGCGGCCAAGACCAGGCTGCCAACCGCCCAGCATTTCCTGGGCGACTGCTTGGTGAAAGGCGTTAACGGTCCGACCGACCCGGCCCGCGCGGCCGTCCTCTATGAGGATGCTGCCCAGGGCGGGCACTGGATTTCCCACTGCGCGTTGGCAGAGCTATACCTCCGCGGGACAGGTGTGCCCAAGGACCCGGCCAAGGGCGTCGCGTTGTGCGAACAAGTCGCGGCTCGAGGTATCGTCAAGGCGATGTACGCGACCGCCTTGCTTTACCTGGAGAGCGACCCGGCCGTGCAAGATTCCGCCAAGGGAAGGGCCTGGCTTGAGCAGGCGGCGCAACGGGGCTATGGGGAAGCTCAATATCGGCTCGGAATGATCGAACTCGCCGGCGGCCAGCAGCCAAAAAGTCCGGAGAAAGCCCGCTACTGGTTCGAATCGGCGGCCTCACACGGTTACGGCCCGGCTTACTTCCCAACCGCAGAATTGTATTTCACGGCGCCTCGCGACCCCGCCACCGGCAATTTGGCTCCCGAATTTCTCGCCAAGACGTATATGTGGCTTTCCGCCACCCTCCGGCGGGCGCCTGGTCCTGAAGAAGTGCGACGCGCTTCCGAGATGCTGGAGCAAGTGAACGCCGTTATGCCGGAGACATGGAAGCCCGAACTTGACGAGAGATTAGCCCGCCACTTTGCCGCCTTTCCTCCCCCGTGAGGATCGCTCTTTTTGTCTATATCCTCCTTGAGTCGCCCGAGGGTAAAGCAGTCGTTCAGAAATGGCCGGTATCGGCGAAGGCGAATGACCGTTCAGGCCGGAGGCTGTGTGAAAACGCAAAAATTGAAAATCGGGTGGAGAGGTTCCGCCGAGTTTTGCCTAACGTTCCTGCCGACGTGGAGTTATCGATTCAGAATTTGCTTGTTAGTGACGGATGAATGGAGTGAATTCCATCTCGAGTCGGTTCGCTCGTGAGTTTTCACACAGCCTCGCCGAATTCCTGCCGTTGATCTGTACGAAGTGCGTGGCGGAAAGTGCGGCTCATTGCTGATGGAATCAGTCAATCCGAGCGGGAAGCGCCCACACCGAGAATTCCGCGCGCCAAGTGAACGTCCTGAGCACGCTCTCGCCTTTGTTAACCATAACGCGTTGCTAGTCGTTTTCCGGTTACAGCCATTGCCAGGCGAATTTTGGGCTAAGTACATTCCGCAAATATTTGCGGAATCTCGACAGATTGGCTTGATTGGCGGGGTTGTCCTGCAGGTTGCCTATGCCGCAAGACTTCCCTGAATGTACTTAGAGCATTTTCATACCTATTGTACGGGCACTCGCGAGTAGGTCGGGAATCCCTCCCAATCGCAAACGGCGTCTTCGGGAAGGGGCTGGCCGGCGCTCCCGGCCAGGCCGTTTGCGATTGGAAGGGTCATCCCAGCGCTCCTGGGATGACCGTTTGCGATTGGAGCGCCGAAGCCCCCCTTCCCGACGCCAGGTCCCGGCCGAACGTCTTCGTCGGAAGGGTCGCGACTAAAGCGACCGTTTGCGATTGGGAAAGGATTGCCGACCTACGAATGCTTGAATCCATTTACCCGAGCCGAAGGCGCCAACGACGTCCGCCAAGCTGGTTTTGCCGTACGAGCGCGATGAAAACGCTCTAATGCTGCCGCTTGCTTCAGATCATCGTAAGCAAATCAAGCCTGCAAACTTGCCGACAGACGACAAAATTCCTCAAGAAGCCCCATTGACAAATAAGACGACCGGTCATATTGTTCATGCCCCATGAGAAAACGAGATTCCGCCGAAGTCCGAGAAAAGCTGCTCGACCATGGCGTTATGCTTCTTATGGAGCAGGGCTACCATGGCACGGGAATCCAGGAAATCGTCGAAAGCGTCGGCATGCCGAAGGGGTCTTTCTACAACCACTTTCCCAGCAAGGAAGCCTTCAGTGCAGAGGTGGTCCAGCACTACATCGAGCCGTTCATCAAGCAACTCGACGGACACCTCAATCGCAGGAATGTCAGTGCGGAGGCGGCGCTGAAAGCCTATTTCAAAGAACTCATGGAGGAGACCGAGCGCAGAGACTTCAAAGGCGGGTGTCTGCTCGGCAACCTCATCGGAGAGATAGGCGAAACGAGCGATCTTTGTTCTACCTCGCTGCGCGACGCCGTCCACCGTTATCGCGACAAACTGAAAGAAGGTATCGCTCGCGGGCAAGCGGAAGGAAGCTTCCGAAAGGACCTGACAGCCACGTTCATGGCCGACCTGGTGCTCAATCTCTGGCAGGGCGCTTTGCTTCGCATGAAAATCGAACGTTCGGTTCAGCCCCTCAGTCAGGTCTTCGAGTTTCTCCTCGACGATTACTTCAAAGCCTGATTTTTTTGCCTGTTAATAAAACGACCGGTCATCTTGTTATTGTGTCCAAACTGAAAGAAAGGAGAACCGAGATGCTTAAAAGCATGAAATGCCATCGCTTCACCCGCGCCTCTTTACGAGTATTGAGTTTGAGCGCCCTGAGCGTCTTGGTACCGGCCACGGCAAGCGCTGAACTGCTCGCCATGCTCAACTATGAAAGCAAGGTTGGGCAGCCGAATCGCAGAGAGGGTATTGCGGTCATCGATGTGGACCCGAACTCGCCCACATTCAACCAGATTGTCAAAGATACGCCCTTGCCCCCGGATTTCGTGGCACATCACATCTATTACAACAAAGACGTGACCAAGGCATATGTCACGTCCCTCGGGCATACCGAGCTCTATGTTTACGACCTCTCGAAATTCCCCGAAGAAAAGACCGTCGTAGCCGTCCCGGATTGCAAGGTGGGAGAGGACATAACGTTCTCGGACGATCGCAAGCACTGGTATCTCAGCTGCATGGGGTCCAACAACGTCATCGTTGGCGACGCCCGGTCGGATAAGCCGATTGCAACGATCGGGAACGACGGAGCTAGCGACAAGTTCATAAAGTATCCCCACGGCGTGATGCTCAATGACGAGCTCGACCGCATCTTCGTGACAAGCACGGTCAACCCCAATGATCTGAACGATGCCGGCGAGACGGTCTCCGTCATACAAGCGTCTACCCGGAAAATTCTTTCGACCCACAAGCTTTCGTATAAACCCTCGCCTTCCGGGGAAGCGCCGGTCGAAATTGCCTTCATCCCCCCATCGCAAGCCCCAGATAGCCTACATAAACAATATGAATGGCGGAGCCTTGTGGACTGCGACCTGGCGTTCGGAGACCGAGGACTTCAGATTTCAGAGGGTATTTGACTTCGCGGAAACCGGCCAAAGTCTCCCGCTGGAAATGGGCTTCAACGAGGAAGTCGACCGCCTCTATATCACTACAGCCAAGCCCGGCGCTTTCAACATTTTCGACATCGCCGATCCTTATAAGCCGAAACTGCTGTCGACGATCCCGACTGCCGGCGGCGCGCACCACTTCGTGCTCTCGCCCGATCATCGCTACGCCATCGTTCAGAACAGCTTCATCAATTTGCCGGAGATGGACGACGGTTCGGTGAGCGTTATCGACTTGCACCAGAACAAGGTGGTCGCGACGGTCGATGTCCTCAAGAAGGCTGGCCTAACGCCGAACTGCATCATCGCGATGCCCAATTGGTATAAGAGCGATCACTGAGACGAATACGACGCAACTCTATGCGGATGGCCTATTCCGGGGAATATGACCGCTAAGCAGACGCGGACATCCGAATGAGGTTTAACCGGGGAGAGCCGTGGGTTTTCCCCGTTCCATACGGGTAGGCGAGGAGAGGAGGGACATCGGGGAGCAGTCCTCGCGCGCCGACACATGCCGGAATTCGAGAACTGCCCCCATTCACCTGCGGAGGAAGAGATCGACCGTCAAGGCCGCAAACCATGGGCGCGCCTGATTCGCCTTCAGCGGGATTGCGGAGGCGAGCTCGGCGCAGCGGACCGGTCGCCGTTTCTTTTCAGAAAATCCGGGAGCGCGGAGGTGTCTTCCCAAAACAGCAAACCGGACAAGGGCCTGATCGGCTGGGGGTCTGAGGCCATGAGACCCGGAATCCAGTCCGCGGGAATGGCATAGTGTCCGGTCTTGCCGCCCGCGGAGAAGAATGTGGCGAGACCGACCAGGCGGCCGTCCTGGTCGAATATCCCGCTGCCGCTCGCGCCCTGGACGAAACCCGCGGTGGTTTCGATGACCAAGCTGCCGTCATAGGGATGCAAGCGTTCGACACGGCCCTCGGCGAAAGCGATGCCGATAGCTCGGGGATAACCGTACATATAGATCGTTTCGCCGACGGAAAGTACCGATGTGGTGCCCAGACTCGCAACCGGTAGCGACATTCCCGGCGCTTCAAGAATGCACAAATCGTGTTTCAAATCGGCGCGCTGGCTGGCTGCGCGATAGCGTAAAGCGCCTTTCCCGACGACGATCGAATCGGCGTGCCGCGTGACATGGCAGTTGGTCGCCACGCGATCGTAATCGACGACGACACCGGAGCCGACAAAAGCCCTGCCGTCCCTTGGATAGGCCTGGACCTGAACGACGCTGAGCGCAAGCGTGTGATTCACTTCTGCCGCCCAGGCGATGTTTAACATCCAAGGTCCGAGCACGGTAACGATTAATGTGATCTGGCGCATGGGTTTCTTCCTGTTTCCCAGTACTCCGAAGGGAGCCTTTCTGTTTCGAACGTTCGAGCGTACCGGAAGTTTATACGGTTTCCTTTGCCTTTATATCGCCAACGGTTCCCGTGACGGCGACGCGGAAATCGCGTGATTTGGCTCCGAACAGGGGACGATCGTGGCTGCGCTGTTCCGGCGTTGCGTTTCACTGAATGTGGGCTGCGACATCGTTACGCGCTTCGGCATATGCCGGCAAGCTGCCACTCCCTCGCCGGAGGCGCACCAGCAAGTAGCCCGGATGAAACGCAGTGGAATCCGGGAGACTCGAGGCACCGATCGTCCCGGATTCCGCAAAGCTCCATCCGGGCTACGCCGGCTTCACTAAAAGACGGGAAGCGGGGGGGGGGGGGGCGAAAGAATGCTTGACCAAATAATGAGAATCATTATCATTCGCATCATGGAGGATGCGTCATCATGGGTTCCATAACTCCCCCGTTGAACGAGAAAGACAGCGTCAGGCTTCGAATCAGCGTCGACAAGCTCTCTGAGCTCATTGAAACAGGGAGCCTTTGTGCGACCGATTTTTCCTGTCTCGATCACCAATCCAAAACCACGATACAGGGCTTATTCCTGCGGTTCTGTCTGCATGGATGTCACGCGCATCGAAACGTGCGGGTTGGCCGACCGCCACCCATGACCGATTCGCCCAGTTGAGTGCCGGTCCCGGCAGACCTCGGAAACCGTTCGACCGACGTGTTCCGAGCGAAGGTGAGGGCTTGGGGGAATGGTCGAGCGTGATCGCCCGCAAATGTCCGGGACACGACCAACTTTGGCCAAAGCCGGGGCCATTGCGATAGAGATCGAGATTTGCGCCCGCTTTTACACATGAACGCCCGTGCGTTCCATAACTTGAGGAGAGACCCGTGCAACGAAAAGCTTGTAATACCGAAACCTTGGCCCGGAGCGAAGTCTGCTCGGTCGAGTACTGCCGGAGCTGCGCCGTGTTCCATGTCAATGTCGGCCCCGTCACGGTGCATTTCCGGCCGTCCACTTTCCGAATGTTGTGCACTACGCTGAACGCAGCACTCGCCCGATTTCGACACGTTCGTCCGGTATTGTCGTCCCGTACCGCAAATCAAGACGAGATCATCGATCGTAGTCCGTGAGGAGCAAGCAAACAATCAATACGAAGTAGCACGGGCGGCGAGAGGAGCGCCATGGACGAAACGATGAGCGGAGTAGGGGCGACTTGGGCGGACGCATCCGTGCTGGAAGGCGTTCGGCGGTAGAGAGCCGAGCCAATGCAGCAGACCGGCACGGACTTCGGCGCCGCCGTCATACACCACGTTCAGCGAACAAGTCCGGCGATTGGTCCGGACCGTCCTCACCCCGTCCAGATCCGAGACACGGGCTTCGAACTCATCGACGGCGAAACAAGGATGCGCAAGCCGGGCGAGCCGCAGCCGAAACCGCCGGTAGGTATTTTCAAGAACTTCTAGGTGACACGACAATGAAGCTTGAACACGACTCATCTTCGCCCGGAGCGGGCGTCATCGAACTGGCGGATGAGGACCGTCGCCGACTGCGAGACGCTTTCCGCCAGCTCGAATATCCCAGCTTTGCCGCCCATCTGGCCCACGCCGTCGGCACTCCCGTCGACAAGGGGCTCAAGCTGATACCGCCGCGCTGGCATCGTCGCTTCTCCGGACACTTGCAGGCGGGCATCGGCCGGCTTCTGGAAGCCGCGGTCACCCGCCTCGGGCAGGGGCAGCCTCGCAACGAACGCTTCTACCGTCGCATGGCGCGGAGCACGGGCGCGATTGGCGGATTGTTCGGCGGTTCCGCATTGCTGGTGGAACTGCCGCTCACCACGTTGATCATGCTCGCGGCCATCGCCGAAATCGCCCGCAGCGAACGCGAGGATTTGAACCGGCCGGAAACCCGTCTGGCCTGTCTCGAAGTTTTCGCTCTGGGGGGACGCTCGAAGGCCGATGATGCCGCCGATACCGGTTATTACGGCTTGCGCCTGGCTCTCGAAGCCGCCGTCAAACAGGCGTCACGCCACATCGCCGAACAGGGCTTGAGCCGGAACGGAGCGCCGGCCATCAGCCGCATGATAGTCATCGTATCCGAGCGTTTCGGACTGATACTGTCGGAGAAAGCCGCCGCGGAAATGCTGCCCTTGGCCGGCGCGGTCGGCGGCGCCTTCATCAACGACTTGTTCGTCCGGCATTTTCAGAGCATGGCCCGCAGCCATTTCGTCATGCGCCGGCTGGAACGCCGCTACGGGAGGCATTACATCGAGGCCGAGTATCGGAAGCTGAAATCGGTTCGGCATGAGCGCCGGGCAGACCCGCCGGCCATGATGGCGCGGTCCGCATGATGCTAATGAGGACGATTCTCGGAAAATGGTCAAGCATTCCTTCTCGCGCCCACTTTCCGGTCTTTTGGCAGAGCCTATCCCGGTAAGCCGTTCGCGCTGAGCCTGTCGAAGGGCCTGTCCTGAGCGGAGTCGAAGGGTTTTGGGACCTACTGAATTCGTTCTACCGGGACCACGTTAGGTGCACCTGAACAGGGTCAAATCGCAAGCCCGCCTGCGGTATCCGATCCGGCGATCAAGGTAACGGCAACCGTTTTTTCGCCGAGTATCATCGGAACCTGTCGATCTTCCGTTGTATGCCCGTTTGGGTTATTCACTCTCGGTGCTCACGAGGACCAGTTTTCGGCCGTTCCGGTCATCCGGTCTGACCAAAATCCGCCGTTCAGGAATGCTGCTTTCTTCAGAGGCGGGGGAGTAGTCCGTGACCGAAGCGGACTGTCGCAAGCAAGTCAAGTTATCGACCGCCGCCACACTGTTACATACCTGTCCATGCCTCAATTTAGTCTGTGCTATCTGGGCTTCATTGCGCACTGAATTCCGCATCTTTTATCCTTTCGCCAGCATACTACCGGCGACATCGCCTCCGGTCGCTGCGAAATAGGTGGTGCCACTTGCTCACAGGATATACGACAACGTGCTGACAGCAGTCGAACTCTCCAAGCGATACTCCGGTCGGCCGGTCATAGACGGCTGGTCGTACGAATGGCCCAAGCCGGGCGTCCATCTGATCGCGGGTGCGAACGGCGTGGGTAAATCGACTCTCCTCGGCATGCTCGCGGGCGCCCTGGTTCCCGATGCCGGTGAAGTTTGGATCCGCGGCGTGAGCCTTAAGGCCCGACCGGCCCGCGCCCTCCGTTGCTTGGCTTATTGCCCGGCGGATTGTCCGGTCTTCCCCTTTCTGACTGGTGAGGAGTGGCTGGCCTTCGTCGGTTCTGTTCGGGGCGGCTGGGATACCGAGACCTTGGATCAGCTGACCGAATCGTTTCGGCTACACGCGTATTTGAAGACGAACTTCGGCCACATGTCGTTGGGTACGGCAAGGAAGTTTCTGTTGCTTGGCACTGTCGCCGCGGAGGCGGATGTCCTCATCTTGGACGAGCCGAGCAACGCGCTCGACGCCGCCTCGCTTGCGGCCTTGCAGGCGACGCTCCGGCGCCTGGCCAAGACGCGGCTGATCCTGATGTCTTGCCACGAGACCTCGCGGCATGCGGCCTTCGGCATACGGCCTGAAAACACCGTGACATTGACTTGAGAGGCTGTCACGTGTCTCGCCATCCACCGTTGGAAGTGTCCCGATCGCGCCTGTTTTTCCGCCTGCTCGGCTGGCGCTTGCGCCATTACGCCGACGCGACCCTGAAGCTTTTGCTCCGCCGCTGGCAATCTGTGCTCTTCGCACTTTTAGTCGTTTCGCCAGCCGCCACGCCACTTGCCGCACAAATCGACGCCGTCGGGATGCCGGTACGCAAGATTGTGGAAGGCGGCAGTCCGGCTTACGCGCTGACCGCCTGGCTGACCCTGTCACTGCTGGCCATCGCCTGGGCGGCCGTGCAAGCCGATGCCTTGCGAGGAGGCGCGCCCTGGCGATATCTGCGCACGCTGCCTGGGCTGTCTCGCTTCGAGACCGGGCTCGACCTGACGCTGCTGCTAATTGCCGATCTCCCCCTGCTATTGCCCTTCGTCGCCTACGGGATCACTCTGCTCGGACCCGCCCGCAGTGGCGGTCTGGAGCATGGACTGCTGGCCTTGGCCCTCGGTACCCAATGGCCCATCGTGCAGCAACTCGTACTGCGTGGATCGTGGGCCGCATTGCTAGTCGCTGCAAGTGCGCTGATCGCCATGCTGGCTTTGTGCGTCGACGGGGCACGCGAATTTGCCTTTGTCCTGCTCACGGGGGGACCGATCGCGGCCTTCCGCTTGCGCAGGCGCCTGACGGGAGTGATGAAGACCGGATCTTGGCGGATCGGAAGCAGAATCGGCCAGCATCTACACCCTGTGGTAAACCTTGCGGCCATGGACGCGCTGGCATTGATGCAATGGAGCCAGTTGCCGGCGCGAGTGGCGCTGCTGGCTTATGCGGGTATTCTTGGCTGGTTCGGGACCGGCTGGGAGGCTGTCGGATTTCAACCGCAGGTGGCGGTAGGCCTGCTGCTGGCGGGATTCGTTCCGCTGATATTCCAGGTGGCTGGACTGGCGTTGACCCTGCGTGCCGAGCGCGCGCCCATGCGCCCCCTGCTGGCATCGTTGGGGATAGGAACAGCCGCCACGTTCGTGGCCGACCTGCTGGTATTGGTAGCGGCGTTCTGTCTGCTCGCGTTCCTGCCTGTCGCCAAGCTTTACCCGCTCGCAGGTTCCTACGCCTTCCTGATACTACCCTTGGGAAGCACGGCAGTCGCCGTGACGCTCGCTCTTTACTCGACTATCGACGCAACGCGGTTCTGGCCCAAGTTGGTCACCGCAGCGGCGTTTTGGCTGGCGGCATGGCGGGTGGTCATGTTTCATTAGGAGCATCGGTTCGGGACCTGATACGGGCTGGAAGACCTTCATATCGAGATTCTCGAAGACCGCACGGTCCTCTACGGTCTTACCGCAAAGGCAGTCGACCGGATCGATCGCCAGTTCGAAGACACTCCATAAAGCAGCCGTTCGAACGATATTGTTGAATAACGACGAACGGCGGGTATGGCCGAATACTGAACAGATATCGGGATCAGCCTAACAGGCTCCAATTGGCCGGCTACTGCCAGTGGTGCGGTCTGTCAGCTGGCATTCGGGTATATGTTGGCTTTCAGTTTCGCCGAAAGGCCATTCCGTACCCGATGGGGACTGTGGCACCGTGTATCCAAGGTCTGCATACGATAGTGGAGCGGAGGGGGCCAGCAGAGAAATGACTACGTGACCGACCCTCCAATGGCCTACGAACCCTATGATCTCCACGATTTAAGAAAACATGGAGGCTGAATTTATTCGTGCCGCTATCGTCGAATTAAACGGGTGATGTGTGAAAGCCCGCAGTGAGCGATTCAGAAGGAGAGTAATTCATATGGGCGGCTACTGCTCGGTGAGCCGCAGTTGTTCAGTTATTAATCAGGCCCGTAAATACCCTCCTGGTATTTACGGGCCGCCGCCCAGGCCGGTACACGCCCGGCCTGGGCTCACGCGGCTTGTCGCCGCGCCGGAGCATCCCTGCCCCGGATTAACCCGGCCTATATTTATAGGCCGGGTTAATAATGCTCGGTCTCGGTACATGGTAGTCCCTTTAGAAACTCATGGAGTTCCTTATGAAAAACCTACTCACCGCAACTTCACTATCCATTCTTGCTGTACTGTCGAGTCAGGTTGAAGCGCGAACTATCGTTTCAGCCGACACTCGCTGCTTTCAAATCGGCGATGTCATACCCGGTGGTTGGGATAGAACGCTGAAAATCAAAATGCAACAGGCGCTCAGTGATAAACCCGGTCAAATTGTCCATGTCGATGCGCTGGAGCTGGGGTTCAAGGCCACCAACCCCCCGATTCAGTATGCCAACCAATTGACGGGCTCGGCCACGATTGCCCCGCCCAACGATCAGCTACCTGGCGGCGACCAACTTCAGATCAGCTTGGTGGGGACCAGCTATGGCAACAGGGAGGATATCAGCAAAAATGGCGTGTTCAGTTTTGATTATGCGCTCAGGCTTGACCCCAAAACCCTTGCTGGGCCAATAACCGGTTATCAGATATTCACCCCCTTCAGTAACGGGCAAATTGATGCGCCTATCTCTCAGGCTCCGCTGGATACGCAACTGCAACCCATATCGTGCGAGGGCCGATAGCTGAATTCGGTATGCTGGTCTTGCATTGACGGCCGCCCGACGAGCAACCCTCAAAATCGATAACGATTACGCATGGGCCGCTCGCACTCGGGGGAAGGGGCGAGATTCACAAGGGCAAGAAAGCGGAATCGAGCAGGGTGGCCACGGCAGCCGGTTTTCGGCCTGAGCGGCCATTCGACCTAACGAATGTCTGCCGTTCTCGAATGGCTGCTTGAGTCAGATCCGATAGATCTTCGACAGGATTTTCATGGGGTTAAGGCTTAACGTGGAGGTAACCGGCGCGGAGTCGCATCGCGGCGGAGGGTCCGGTTGACCGACGTGTTATGCGGGTTCATAGCTTTCGCGCCTCCTCCCACAAACGTTCCTTCCCCACCTTCTGATACCAACCCTCAAACTCGGCCCGATGTTGCTGCCAGGGTTCCGAAAGCGGCCGGCGTGGATCTTTGCTGAGGGAGTACGCCATGCCTTCGATGAACCATTCCGGGCCAAGCCATAGTGTGAGAGCACCAAGCTGCTCTGCCTGAAGGTGGTGGACCATCTCATGGCGCACGTAATATGGTGTCCAACCTCTCGGACTGATGACTATTCCAAAGTTCCCGACGGTGCTTGCGGAAGCCTTTATGAACCCAAAAGACCGGAAGCAATCCTCCGTAGAACAGAATACAACGCGTGGATTGTGTTGAAATGGACCAACAGCCGAGGCGACGAAACGTAGAGCTCCCTCGTACAATTCGGATGCTTCCCGATACCGCAATGCATTATCGATACAGATCCTGGAGCTGACACAAGAGATATCGCCGGCCCATTCGGGCGCCAAGACCCGTATCGGCTTGAACATCGCCCATGCGATAGCAGGACTTGCTAGCAAACAGACGATCAGCGATGGTTTCAAGATCTGTCGCGGCACTCTATTTTTTCTCCTCGATAATTGCCCTCAGTGCGGCATTGAGTTCAGTTCCGGCCCACTCAGCGGGCCTGAGATTGAAAGGCCCTCCGGTAGATCGTTTAACGCGCATATCCGCAAGTACAGATCCCGATTGTACAGAGAGAGTCCTGATGCGAAAGTCCGCTTCGCTCGAACCAGCCCACAAGAACGGAAGTGAGTACGTAACAAATATCCGCGGGGTCAACTCTTCGATGCGCACCAAAATGACGGTATCAACGCCTTCCTCGGAAAACTTCGACAACAACTCCGACTCCGGCCTGCCGGACCAGTCTGAAACCTGCCTGATGCCGCCAGGAGCTGCAATACTTCCACAGGGAATTTCCCGGAACGCCCTCTCAATCTCTTCCAATGCCATTTGTTCACGTTTCTCAGGCTCCTTTTGATCATTCCGCCATGCCATTTCCGGCAAAATGGCAACGTGGCCGAGCGAGACTCCCCGTTTACCGCAAACTGCTTTGTCCCCGCCTGCGTGATAGGTTTGCATGGTCGTGCTGGCGCAACCAGAAATCATGAGCCCGACGAAAAAGCTGAACAGAATGCCGTTACGTTTCATGTTGCCTCTTGTGAACTGCGATGCATAACGCCGCTCATAACCGGCAGCAAAAAGTGGCGCAACGAAGGAGCGGCGCTTTTTACCGTCCGAGTTGATGGGATTGTCGTGCGTCGTCTTTTGGCTTTGGGTTATCGATTTTGACGCCAAAATTCGCAACCCTCCGGGCGTTAAATTCGCTCCCTTTGGCAATTCGTTGCAGGGCTTCTGTGGCTTTGCCTGCAATTTGTTTATCCCGCTCCGATGCATTACCAAGTAGCCCGGATGGAGCGCAGTGGAATCCGGGAGACTCGATGCACCACTCGTCCCGGATTCCGTAAAGCTCCATCCGGGCTACGCTGGCTTTCATCCTCGGCATCTAAATATATCAATGATTCGTCCGCAGCACCTGCGTTAGTCTGTCACTACAGCAAGCCCGATTCTTACATCAAATTCGCAATGGCGAAGCCGCTTCCTGAATGTCCTGTTCTTTAGGGGAGCAATCTGAGAGGTGTAGCATGCGAACACATCGATTGCCATCACTCTGGCCCATCGCTTGTTTTCTCATGAGCCTGGCGGGCCACGCCGCGGATGCGTCAGCATCGCCATCCGATCCTCTAACGTCGTCTAGCGTTGTCGAACAGGGTCAAGGCCAGCCGGCCTCTGGTGAAGTCCAGGAGGGCGGGATTGCCCCAATGCAGAGTCTCACTGCCTTATTGCCGTGGCCGGGCGAATTCGCGCTGCGGACTTACAAAGGCTTTTATGTGACCGCGCTCGATGGGGGAGGAAGAATAGCCGAACCTGTCCTCCTGACGACCCCGACGACAGCCGGGCCCTGGGAAAAGTTCACGTTTGCCGTGACTTACCCCGACACGCCTCATGACAAGAGCATTCAGACGTCCCGCGGCTATTATTTGACTGCGCTGAACGGAGGGGGCTTGACGGGTGGCGCTTTTCATACCGACGCGACGCAAGCCCTAGACTGGGAGCGGTTTCGGCTGCTCGACCTGAGCGTCGGCAACTTCGCGCCGAGTTATTATGCGATCAATACGATAAAGGGGTTTTATGTCACGGCAGTCGGGGCCGGCGGCAAATCCGCAGATGCCTTTCATACCGATGCGACGCAGATCCAAAATTGGGAAAAATTTCGGATCGTCAAGTGCGGCGACGTGGGATCGGGATTCGAGTATGGCATTCTGACCGCGGACGGCACATTTCTGTCCGCCGAGTTGCCAGGAGGCCGGTCATCGCAAGGGGACATAATAATAGTCGGACGGGCAGAACCGGAGTCGAGATTTAAATTCATCCGACAAAGCGACGGCTCTCATGCTCTGCAGACTTCCAATGGCGTGACCTTCGTTACCGCCCTCGGTGGTGGGGGACTCGTGCAAAAATATATCGACTGCGACCCGGGCTTTCCAGGCGCATGCATCAGTACCACATCGACCATCTTCCACACCGATGCGACACAAGTCCTAGCCTGGGAGAAATTCCGGATCATCGATCAGGGCAACTGCACCTATGCGCTTCAAACCTCGAGCGGGTTCAATGTGGGAATCTACCGAGACTCAGCTGGACACACCTTGCTCACCACCCGCCGCGACGGCGTATCGACATCGAACGAATTGTTCCAGCTAATAGTGTACGGCTTGGCTTCACCAGTGGTCCTGCAATGAGAGGGCTACACGCCCGCATAAGTACTATTACCCCGGCCTATAAACAAACATGAGCCGGGTTAATTCGGGGTGGGGATGCCCCACTCGGCGACAAGCCGCGTCAGTCAAGGCCGGCCGTGTACCGGCCTTGGCCTCGGCCCGAAGTGCCAGGAAGGGATCGACGGGCCTGATTCACAATTAACAACATCTATCGGCAGATAGGCGCGCCCAAGATTTTCCGCGACTGCAGACAGCCGCTTCCCCCGTATCCGGAGTCGAGCGCCGTTTAGCGAGTTGGGCGGGAGTAGGCCGGCGTCGATGTTGCCGATGCCAAGCCCATTAAGGGTGGGAATCCATTCCCGACGATGCAACTGGAGCAACGGGTTGCCGACTTACGACCGTAGCATCCTGTAGGTCGGGAATCCTTTCCCGACGCCATGTCCCGGCCGCGCGTTTTCGTCGGCAAAGGATTGCCGACCTACAAATGGCTACAAATGGCTGAAGCAATTCACTCGAACCGAAGGCGCTAACGATGTTCGCCAAGCCTTTTTTGTAAAGCCCAGAATTCAAGCTGCCAAGTCGACGACCGGCGCCCTGGGTCGGTCCAGTGCCCGCGCGAGGAAGGCGGCGATTCGCTGCCAGTGGACCCGAAGGGTCACGTCGTCGTAGTTTTCCGGTCGGCCGTGGAGGTCGAGGACGATCGCATCGCCGCGGGCCATGAAGCCCGCCGCCAGGTCTTCCACCGGCCCGGCCGCGAGAGTCCGGGTGTTTGCGCGGCAAGGGCCGAACCGGCTCGGCGGCTCGAAGGGCGTCGTTGGTTCCGCAAACCCGCGCGCAACGGCCAGCGGCGTAGCGTAGCGCCTGCTCGTGATCCTCGCGCGAGAAATCGGCGAGTGCGTCGCCGATCAGAAAAGGCTGGATGTCGAGCATGAAGGCTTCCGCCGCGGTCATCAGGCAGCCGATGTGGGCGTACACTCCGTAGATCAGCAACTGGTCGCGGCCCGTTCCGCGCAGCCGCGCTTCCAGGTCGGAGCGCTTGAACGCGCTGTAGCGCCATTTGGTCGGCACGGTGTCGCCGGGCTGGGGCGCGACCGCGTCCACAACGCGCGTCGATTCGGGCCGGTCGGGAATGCCGTCGCCCCAGAAATCGTTCAGCAAGGCACGGTCCTCTGGCGCCTGCCCGCCGGGCTGCGCGGTGTAGAACACCGGAATGCCGGCCTTTCGGGCCGCAGCGATCAGGCGGGCGCAGCGGTCCAGAAGCTCCTGAATGGGCGGCTGTGCGGGATCGTAGAAATCCAGGAAATACCCACATCGGATTTGTCGAACGAAACCCTGGATATGCACGGGCCATCGAATCATTGAAGGAAGAACTGGAAGCCGTCGACTGGTACAACCAGCGGGTCGATGCCTGCAAGGACCCCACCTTTTCCAAGGAGCTCCGCGATTACTTGTTCACGGATAAGCCTTTGGCGCACGAATAACGGTCATCGAGCGATTTCTCGATGGCAATCGGGTCGGGGTCGCGGGACATCGTCCGTTACCCTCGACCGAATCGCCGGACGACGTGGTGTTCGGACAGGGCCAGCTCCGTTGCCGGTATTTGGCGCGGACGATCAAAACTTCAGAATGGCGTTTGCAAAGACCGTGTTGTATTCGTAGTCGGCAAACACCCGGCTGGAGCTACGGTGTCCTTTCTCGTAGACGATATTCAGCTGGCCGTGATCGGCAAAGTCGTAGGAAACCGATAATCGGCCGGTTAGGATCGTGTCTTCGTCAGTCTTCGCATCGATGCGTAATTTCGGGTCGCCGGCGTACTGCCACTCTTCCCAGCTAAATTTCGCTTGCAAGTCGATCTTTGGCGTTACCGACCACGTGGGGCTGACGCTCACGCCTTTAGTGACGACATAGCTGGCCGCGATATCCGAGGTTCTGTTCAACAAATCTCCCCAACCCGACAAGGTAATCACGGTTTTTCCTGTCGGTGTCCATTGATAATTGAGCCGCCATGCCTCGCCTTGATAATCCCGTTGTGAAAATTGCTTATGATTGCGGATGCGATAGCCGATGCGTCCCTCTACCAGCGATTTTCCGGTAATCTGCCATTTGTAGAGTGCACTGAATTCATGTTCCTGGTAGCGGTTATCGATCAGCGCGGACAAAACCCGCTCCCGATTCGGCAGGCTGGCATCCGTGTGTGTGTACTGAATGCCGATCGTATTCTCGTCGGGAGATTTATAGTGCAGCCCGATGATGCCGGTATCGCTGGTCAGATCCAGAAACCTACGCTGGGGCGCCTCATGCTCGCTGTTCAGCCACCGGTATTGTCCGTTCAATCTCCATCGTGGATTGAACTTGTAATTAACATCGACCAAGGCCGTATTGTCCGTGATGAGATCCCTTCCGAAAAACCCCGTGTTGGTAAAACCTCCCAAATACTGCCTGTAGCCATAGCCGAGTATTCCGCCGAAGGAAGTTCCCGCTTGCCATTTCCATGTCCCTTTTGCCAGGGACGATACATGGTTAAGCTCATCGTGGTTGGCGTAACGATTGTCGTCGACCTTTCCCTCGAGCTGAAACTCCTGCCGGCTCACCGGAATATAGGTTCTGAGCCCCGCGGAAAGCCGGTTGATCAAGTCCCAGCGTTCCGATTCGTTTATCGGTGCGTTCTGATTGGTCTTGCTCGGGCGACGGAAAAGATTGTCATCGTAGGTCAGCGTCTCCGATAAATAAGGCTGAAAAGTGTCAGTAGGATCGGCGACGCCGAAAGAGGCTTCCGTCCACACCAAAAACGCGAGGGAAATAATAGTTTCCGCTTTGGGCTTATACATGAACCGCTGATGCTTGCGTCTTGAACGTAGCGCTTTCAAATGCTTGCGCAAACCTTTTGTATCAGCCTATGCGGCGAGACTTTCCGTACCGCCGAATTCCGATAGCGACTAGCCCGATCGTGTTATGGCTATACACAACGGCACGCCTTTAGCGAAAGAGGACCGGCAAAATGTCATCGATCCGCTTTGCACGAAAATAAGACCGCGCCGCCGCGCGGCTCTCCGAGTCTGCGATACGGCCTGCGGCCGCAGAGCTCAGGCCGTCGAGGATCGCGGACGCGAATCCGGATTCATCTTTGCTGACTCGGAAGCAATTCTTGACCTCATCAGGAAGTCCAGCCAAGCCCTGAGGCGTACTGATCAATTCGGCGGGGGAAAAAAGCATTTCGACGGACTTGATATTGACTCCGCTACCCGCAAAGACAGGGTTGATCAAGATCTGCGCATCGCGCAATATCGAGACGGCGTCTGGCGGATTTTCGATCAGTGTGACTTCGGGGCGCGCAGCGAGCGCCGCTCGTATCTGATCCGAAGGCTGGCTGCCGGCGATGAACAGGCGCAGGCCGGGCCGTGCATCGAGAAGCCGCGGCGCCACCTTCTCCAGAAACCAAACCAAGCCCTGGACGTTATTGGGCATGAACAGGTTTCCGAGATAGCCGACGTCGAATCGGGGGGGACCTTCCCGCGGCGCACTGAGGCGTCCCGCAAAAGATTCGTCCACCAGCGGCGGCAGCCAATATCCGGACGTAAACCCGAGCTTCTCCCAATATCTAAGGTCATCGACGGAGATATCGAAGAACGCGGAACTCTCCCTGAGAATTCCGTGCTCGTAACGGCGCAGGTTGAACAGGCTGAGTGTCCACTGAAACCGTTCTCGCGCCGTTCGGGCGATTCTGGCCTGATGTAGTGTGTACCGATGTTCGATGTTGTGAGAGCGGTAGAACAACGGCAGTTTCAGCTCGTGCGCCAGACCGCGCGCCACCTCGCCACCATAGACGGCGTCCAGCCAGATTGCCTGGCTGTCGAATGCGCGCTGCGCCTCCAGCAGGGAACGAAACTCGGCGGGCCTCAATCTACGGGAGGCCACTCGCCAAGGCAGCCGCCACAGGTGGACAGTTCGCTTGATGCGCGAACGCCAGGTTCGTTCAAACGGAAAGACGTACAGATCCTCCACGACCTCCCGCACCTTGTCGAGATGTTCCGGTCGCAGCGCGCCGGCGGCTCCGCCGCCCCAGCAGACGAGTTGGACGCGGACGCCCGCCGATTTCATGGCGCAGAGCCGGCGCCACACGTCGACCAGACCACCATGTCCGGGAGGGAAAGGCAGCTCGTTACAGATCATCGTGATGCGCATCGGTTGGTCCTTATCTTGCTCTGCGCGCTTTGTGTACGGATGCCTGTGGCGAAGCTAGCGGGTGGAACACCAGCTTGAATTTCGTCTCCGTTGCCATGGCTTCGAGGTAGATGCCCCGGCGGGTGTACGGCGCGGCGGAATCGGGGACGGTGCCCACAAACACCCGCTGCAGCTCGGCGCCGGCGATCGCCAGGGCAAACCGGCGGCCGGCGCAGTCGAGCGTGCCGCTCCAAGTGCCCGCCGCCGCATAGGCGGTCCAGTCCTTCCAGTGGCGGAAGGCCGTCGCATTCGGCAGCGATGCCCCTTCCGCGACAGACGGCCGGTCGGAGGTCACGGCACAGGGTGTGTTCATGACGACACCGATCGCGTGCGGCGTGTCCGAGCCGGTGGTCACCCCCACCTGATCGATAAAGTCGCCGGCGCCGATGGCGAGCCGCCGGGTTGCGGTTACGCCCGGACGATAGCTCGGATGGGACACCGCCGCGAACGAGCCGTCCGGCGCGACCTCATCGAGCTGTCCCTCGGACGGCCAGGGATTTTGCCCGTCGCCGTCGACCAGCGGCACGTTGTGCGCCGGTGCCCGGCTGAAATAGCCCTTGTGCAGCGGCGAGCCGTAGCCGACCGTGCCGGCGTCTTTGAGAAGCCAGGTGTCGCCGTATTGCAGTTCATAAGTGAGGGCTTCCTGCTGGGCATGAAACCGGGCTTTCTGGCCATAGCGCAACAGGGCATGCCAGCCGTTCTTCACGAGCTGAACCGCATCGAGACCCGGCACCGGTCCCGACGCCAGGTCGGGCAGTACCGGCATCGAATCGACCGGCTTGGGCGGATCGAGCAGGGTGTCCCAGCTCAGCTGGCCCTTCGCTTCGTCCAGCCCGAGCCAGGTCGGCAACACCCGGCGGGAGGCCGCCCACAACTTGCGGTTCGGCGCCTTGCGATTAGGCGGCGAATCGTTGAGGGTCGGGGCGTCTTCATTGGCAAAGCGCACGGTCACCGGAGAAATCATCAGGTTCTGCGCGATCCAGAGTTCCCGGGCGAACTCGGCCAGCCGCCCGCGCAGGGACGCGCCGACCAGCAGCTCCACCAAGGCCTGGACCGTATACTCCTGATAGGACAGGGAGTGCTCGTACCAGAACCAGTCCGGCGACACACCGGTCGCGAGGAGCGACGGAAGACCTAAGGCCGAATGCTTGCCGAAGCCGATCAACTCGGGTTGTTCGAACTCGAGTCCGATCAGCGTCACGGCCGCGGCATGCCAGACGGCGATGTTGTGGACCTCGCGCGACGACGCCATCACATTGGCCGCCAACGGCAGGAACAGCCCCTCGCGCCAGTGGTCGGCGCGGGCCGCCGGGACATGGGGTTTCAGCAGCCGGACCGCTTCGATCAACACCAGGGCGCGGGTCGCTTCGTCCAGACTCTGATTCATCAGCTGGGCTCGGCCGTTCCAGCTCTGCAACGGGAAGCCGCGGTAGGCGTCGGCGTAGAAATCGAGCTGCGAAGCCGCCCAATCCAAGTAGCGCGTATCGCCGGTCAGGCGGAACAGTCGGGCGGCGTCCAGCACGCGGTCGATGTTGTAGATCCGATTGTGGGCGATCCAGGCGGCGCGCAGCTTTTCGTGGCCGGGCTGGTCGGGCGGTATCGGCTGATCGGGGGTCCAGTGGAGAAAGGCGCCCGTCTTTAAATTCACGTAATTGTGCAGCCAGCCCGCGGCCCATTCCGGGTGATCGCGGGGTGTGGCCATCCACTTCGTGACCCGACTGGTTCGCTCCTGCAACCAAGCCGTCCAGCGAGGATCCTGTGCCACGCGCTGGCGGGCCGCGTCCCAGTACTCACGGGCGGCACGGGCCGGTGCATAGTCGTCTTCACCCGCTTTCAAGGCGGTAAAGGCGGCTTTGATGGTGTCGTTGCCGGGCAGGGCTGGGGCCTTGGACGCCGGTTCAGTTTTGCCGGCGGCTATAGGTTCGAGGACTGCTCCTGCCAGCATCAACGCCACCCCGCTCCATAATCGCAGATCTCTCATCGTTGTCCCCTTATCGTCATGGATTAGAAAACACGGCATCGGATGACGCGTTGGGAGCTACTTCCTTCGCCAGGAAGGGCTCGATATTGAGCAAGGCACGTTGTTCAACCCCGGGCCAAGAATCCGCAACCCGGGAGGCGAGGGCTTCGCGAGATGAAATCAGTTCGTCGATCAGCGGTGCCAGGCGGGAAGGATCAAGAATCGACTCGGGCGACACCGCCAGATGTCCGGGAAGTTCGAAATGTCGAAAGAGTCCTTCGAATTTGCCTTGATAAGTGACGGCGACGATGGGCACACCCTGGCCGAGCGCCGCGACCGCCAAATGCATCCGTCCGGTAAAAACGGCGTCCGTTAGGCCGGCGATCGCCTTTAGCTCCTTTGCGGAGAAATGATTCTTCCAGTAGCGAATTCGCTCGCCCAACTCGTCCTGAAGACCTTCGAAAATCGGTCCGAGCATGGCTTCATCGCCTAGCGGGCCACCACGAAAATCGTGCGAGATGAACAGATAACTCACATCATTCCGCGCCGCGACGTCGCGCAGTGCTGCTACCGAGGCACTGATCATCGCCGAGCGTAGGGATTGATCGCCTTCCTTGATCAGCATCGGGTGGAGATTGAAACCCACCACGGTACAGCCCTTCGCCCGCTGCGAATCGGCCCAAAGACGAACAACCTCCACTCGGTCGCTGAACGAGGGCCGTAACAGAAAGGCCGCATCGGCGACTAGCCTCGAATTAGCCTGGGAGACTCCTTTAAAGCGTTCGAGAGAAACTTCGTCCCGGACGGAAACGACGAAACGCTGATCGAGGGAGCCAAGGCAGCGCCGCAAACGCGAGGACGGTTTCTCGTTGAACGAAAATCCCAGAGTCGCGCTTCGTTTTCCGAGCCGCGCAGCCATATCGCCGACCACCCACAGGCGCAGAGCGGTCAGCGGAGTGTAGTATCCGTCCATCACATCGCCACCGACGATCACCAGTCCTTCATAGCGGGACATGGTCTGGATCAGCCGGCGCAGCGACCACTTGGGATTTGCCCAGACCGGTTCGAGGCGTACGCCGAGATCTGCCAGTGTCTCGGGAACTTGGTCATGGTAAGTCAGCAGCCCGAATTGGCAGACGGGATTGAATGCGCGGATCCGCTCAACGAACGCCGTGATCATGGCCTCGTCACCCTTGGAGCCGGCAACCGTATCCGGATCGCAGGGAGCGATCAGAATCGAGTTACAGGCTTCGAGCAGATCCGGATAGGACGGATTGACCAATTGCCCCTTTTCGCGCCGCCATTCCCGATACAGCATCGGCACCCGCAAGAACTCTCTCAGGCGGCCTCGAACCCCCTTCGCTCGAACGTTCTTGATCTCAATCGGCTTTTGGGGCTTATCGGAACCTTGTTCAGTCATCCACGCCTCATTGATTTGATGGTTTGTATTGATTCGATCAGATGGCGGCGGCCGAGAAGCGCAATTCCCATGGCGTAGACCGTTATTCCGGCGGCAAGCTTCACGGCGAGGTCCGACAGCTGATTCAGGCCGAAATCGGAGAGTGCGGGGCCGATCGCTCCGACGGCGAAAAACATCATCGCCGCCGAAAGGGCGAACGGAATAACGCACCGCAGGATTCTGCGAATGGATACGCCCAGGTACCTTCTTCCGAGATAAAAGCTCACGGGCGTCGCGACGAGTTGCGCCAGCACGTAAATCTTGACGGTTATGTCCAGGCCTTGCCCTTTGGTCGCCACCAGGGCGGCGCCGGTAGCCGCCGCCTTGACGATGGCGATCGCTAGCGCTGTAGCGGACCGGCCGATGGCGTTCAGTCCTGATGCGTTGTAGTACTGGAGCGTCTGAACGGCCCCGAGGAGGGCGAGCGGAGCCAGAATGTCCGCGGTGTCGGCCCATTTGGCGCCGAATACCGTCATGCAAAGCTCCGAGGCGACCGCGGAGACGAGCACGAAGCACGGCATCGCCAGGGCGGCGGTCGCGGTCATGGCGCGGTAATAGGCCTGGGCCAGTCGTTCTCGCTCCCCGGCGATCCGCGAGAAGCCCGAATGGGCCACGTCCATGACCACCGAACTGAGGAGCTGCATCATGATGGTGTAGATGCGGGAACCGACGGCATAAAACCCGAGTGTGGCGGCGCCGAGCCACGCGCCTATGGCGAGCTCGATGGCGCGGGTATTGGCGAAATCCAGCAGGCGCATGCCGAGGACATTGCTTCCGTAGCGGAGGAGTTGACCGAACCCGACGAAACTGAACTTCAGTCCGGGCTTCCAGACCGGCTTGAGCCAGAGCAATATCAGATTGACCGAGGTACTGGTCAGAAACTGTCCGACCAGACTCCACACGCCGAAGCCGGCGAGCGCCAGCCCGACACCCACCGCGCCGCTAACGACGGTCGCGGCCACGGTTCTGAGGGCCAGCCAGCGGTACTGGAAATTTCGCCGGAACAGGGCCTGCTGGCAGAACCCGAGTGAACTGATCAGTATTCCGAGGCACGACACTCGCAAAATTTCGGTCAGGCGCTCGATGCCCATTACCGAGGCGATGAGCGGTGCCCCCAGCCAGGTCGCCGTAACCAAAAGAGCTGCCACGATAAAATTGGCCACGAAAACCGTATTCAACTCTCGCGGCCCTATCGTGGGACGTTGCACGACCGCGTCGGCTAGGCCCTGTTCCGCAATGATCTCGATAAAGGCGAGCACCGCGATGGCGGCGGCGAATACGCCGAATTCATCCGGCGACAGAATTCGAGCAAGCAGGAAAAATACGGCGATGGTCGCCAGTCGTCCGCCCCAGTTACGGACGGCCGACCAGATCAATCCGGACAGAACCTTATTGCCCAGCGAAGGCGTGGTGCTGCTCATGCTTTACGCCTACCGGTCCAAAGCGGTGTCCAAGCGCGCAAAAAAAGCGTCTATCGAAAAGCGCTCCACGTACCGACGGGCGTTTTTGCGAAGATGCTCGCGCAGTGCCTGATCGCCACCCCATTGCAGAACGGCCGCCGCGAAATCGACAGGGTCGTCGCAAATTTCGAGGGGGCTGTCGTCGGTCGGGGGAAAACCTGCGGCTCCCACGCTGGTCGTAATGCAGGGCAGACCGAACGCGAAATAATCCAGCATCTTGATCTTCATGCCGCTCCCGGCGCGCACCGGATTGATGGCGAAAAGCGCGGTTGCGGCGAGTTCCGAGAGGTCTTGAACGCGGCCGTGCAGAACCACGCCCGGAATGCCGGGCTTGAAGGCGAGACACGCCTCGCCCGCCACGTCCAGGATGAAATCGTTCCGCACCTCGCGCACTCGCGGCCAGACGTTCTCCAAAAACCAGCGGAGTCCGTCCACGTTGTGCGGCGCATGGCTGCCGAGATACAGAATGCGGGACTCCGAGGCGCCCCGAGGCTTTATCGGCCTCGCGTCAACTGGCGCCGGAAGAGCGACGATCTTCGCTATCGGCATCAGATTGCCGAGGTCGAGGGCGTCTTCGTCGCTGATCGCGAGCAGCACGTCAAAGCCTCCGAGCATGGCCTGCTCCTGTTCCGGGGTCACCGGGGGAACGGCGGTTATGCCGCGAGCCTCCAGGGACTGGCAGCGCTTGTAAAAGACGTCGTGGGCGATCAACAGCGTGCGGGTGCGGTTCGGCAACCAGTTCACGATCCGCGCCCGGAAAATGGTATCGACGAAGACATAGTGGGGAGCTAGTCGGGCGAACAGCGGCGCCAATCGGCGCAGATCCGGTTCGCTCAGGCAGCGGCCGATAAAGACGGCTTTGCTCTGCGATGCGCCGCGCCAGTTCGCCAGCCGTCGGGCCCATGCGCCGCCCACGCTATCGAGCAGCCAGCGGTAAACGGACCGAATCAGGGCCCGTGGGTGTGTGACAAGGCGCCACTCCCCCAGCCGAACCGTTCCGGGCACGTGAATCTGGAGTCTTGTGCAACCCAATCGGCGCCGGGGGCGGAATATCGGCGCCGGCAGGCGCGGTCCGCTGATCACCAGATGCGCCTCGAACTCCCGTGACTCCAGGTATTTCACGAAAGCGTGGTTGTAGGTGGAATACCCGTTCAGGCCCGGAACCGGCAAATCCTCGCACAGAAAAACCGCGACCGGACGCAGACGTTCGGTTTTAGGCGCGCTCATTTCAATTCCCACTGCAGCAGAAGCTTGCGTTGGACCGGCAGGAAATTGTCGTCGGACACCGCCGTGACGACGGTGATTCCGTTTTCGTCGCGATGGGCGGCGATACCTTCCATGTTGTCGATCTCGTGAAATAGCCGATTGGCTTCCAGAACGGGGGAGCCGTCCGAAACCGCTCCGGGCCGTATGTCGGTTGCCGGGATGCGGCGAAGACGCATCTTGAAACCGCCGAGCAGCGATAGCCGCCGCTCGAGCAAGAGCAAATCACCTTCCGGGAGAAAGACGGCGTCGCTGATGTCGTAGCCGTCGGTCAAGCGGACCTTGAGTTCCAGCGCCGTCCCTTCCTTCAGAATCCAGGCCGGAGCCATGTCGCGACCGGTTCGGTCCCGCTCGGCAATGGCGAGGAGCGCACCGCCGAAATCATGTCCGGCGGGAATCGCGACCAGAGCTTCCAAGCCGCGACCTTTCGGCAGTGCCACAATGTCCGGAGGAACCGGCAGGAGCCGACCGTGGCGCCGGAGCAAGTCGGATGTCGGCTGGAAAACGGCTATCCCGTTGCGGTGCCCTTCGAATCCCAGGTAAGCGGCCTCGGCGGTCAGCTCGAGAGACTCGATGTCGCCCTTGCCGTTTTCTCGGAGTGGTTTTCCTTCGGGCCCAAGAACCGACGCCATCACCACATCGGCGACGCCGCTCGGACGGCCCCGGTCGTACAAGAGACGGCCTTGTACCCAATAGCCGGCATCGGTGACTGCCGCAAACCCATGGCCGCGGTCCGTCATCCGCAGGCCGGAAATTCCGCCGAAATGCGGGGCGCCGGATTCGAGCACCAAGCCGCCCCGAAAGACCAGCGGCGACGCTGCGGTTTCCGCGATCTCGATTTTTGAAAACTCGGCGATCGGGTGCGCCTCGACCGGGATAGGCGTAAGACCCGGCAAGGCTACCGTGGGTTTAAATCTCAGAAAGCCGGCCCAGGCGATCGCGGCGGCCAACACTGAGGCCGCCGCGGCCGTTACCCACCATCGCCACCGCCGTGCGACGCCGTATCCGGTTCGTGGAGAAGCTTGCGTCGGACGGCGCGTATCGCGAAGCCGGTCGCCGCTGGGCACGATTTCCGTTACAGCCGCTTCGAACCGTTTTCTCATGGGCTTCGTCACGAGCGCGCCGGGTGGCTGCATCGGGCCGCCTGGGCGAGTCTCAGCGCCCGTGAAAAAGCGGGCCAGGCCAGTTCGCGGCGAAGCAGCAGATAGATGCCCACCAACACTTTTCGCACCGCCTGCAAGGCGACCGCCCGGCTCGAGGCCGCGCTTCGAGACAGCGCGTACAGGCTGCCGGCATAGTAATGTCCGATCAACCAACGATGAGGGTCGCGGTGCCCGACCAGAGAGGCGTCGAACCAGACGGCTTTTTCCCCGGCGGCGACATAGGCGCGCAGGGCGTAATCGAGGTCTTCTCCGCCGTTGATCGGCGCTCCGACCCCCAGGGACTCGTCGAAATAACCCGTTTGAGCGGCGCGAGAGGCGCGCATGAACAGCGTATTGGACGAGGCATTGGCAACGAACGCCCTAGTGCTCGCCGGCCGCGCGGCGCGCAGCTCCAGCGGCAGGGCGGAGAGCGTCGAAGGCGTGGAGGAATACCGGCATATAGCGAGATCGAGCGAGGCGTCTCCCCCGAACAAGGCCAGCATGGCTTCCAGCGTGCCCTCCGGGTACCAGGCGTCGTCGTCGGGAAAAGCGACCATCAACGATCGCTCGAACATGCCGTCTTCGCGCGCCGAGCTCAGGAGGAGATTCCGCGCCTTGGAGAGCGAAACTCGATCGGGAATGGTCGTTACCCGGATATAGTCCGGCAGATCGGGCAGCGGCTGGCCGGGAGCGTGCCGCTGCAGCAACAGGTATTGAACGACCCGAAGGCCGGACGTCGCTATGGCGCGCTCTACGCTCCGGACCATGCGCTCCAGTTCGTCGTGACGTCCGCCCGCACTATCGTTGGTGGTGAAGAGCAGGGCGTCCACCTCCGCGTAGCGCCCTTGCTCGGTCGCGGGAACGGCATTCATGAGCGCTCGCTCCGGAGAGTGCGCGCTTCGCTGGACGAAGCGCGCCGACCGGCGCGACGCATCAGCGCGCGATCGTAGGCGGCCAGAAGGCTGGAGACCTGGTCGGGCCAGCGAAAGTACGTGCGGGCCCGCTCCAAGGCGCGCTCGGCATGGTTCCGGCGCAAGGACTCGTCTTTCAGGAGAGCCGCCAGGGCGGATGCCAGCCCCTCGGGCGTATGGTCGGGCGCGTAACGGGCCGCATCCCCGAGGAGGCGCTTGGTCTCCGCTAGTTCAAAGGCGACGATAGGCATCCCCAAGGTAGCGTATTCGAACACCTTGCACATGCTGATTTTGTCGTTGTATGTGTCGTAAGGATCGGGAATGACGCCGATGTCGAAGCTGGATAGGGCGGCCAACAGCGCTTCCCCGGACAGGAAACCCGTGAATTGGCAGACATCGGCTACGCCCAACGACTGGGCCAGTGCTTTCAGCGAGGCAAGCTCGGGGCCGGCGCCGACGAATCTGCAAGTGAATCGCGGCAGCCCGGATTCGTTGCGCAGCGCCGCAACGGCACGAATCAGGTTGTCCACCCCATCCTGAGCGCCCATGACCCCTACGTATCCGACCGTGATCGTGTCTTCCACGTCGGTTTTCGGCACCCGTTTGAACTTAGTAAGGTCCGGCACGCCGTACACGGTAAAAACATCGTCGGGATACTTGCCGCCCCGATTTATGGCCAGTTCCTTGAACGTTTCGTTGGCCGAGATGACCACGTCCGAAAACCGGAAGGTCAGTTTTTCGAAGAGTCGCAGCAGGGCGTGCATCGGGCCGCGTTTCTTGAACTTGGATTCGTAGAGCTCCGGACAGATGTCGTGATGATCGAAGATCAGCGGCCGGCCGAGCGCTTTATAGGGCAGGGCAACCAGGAACAAAAGATCGGGCGGATTGGCGATGTGGATGACGTCGAAATCGTGGCGTCGAAACACTTTGAAGGCCAAACGCGTTTCGTGGAACAGCGCCGCGCCGTATTCCAATAAGAAGCCCAATGCGCCGCTGGCTTCCAGGGGCAGGGGATGGCGGTAGACCCGGATGCCGTCGATCACGATTTCCCGTTCCGGGTGCCTTTCGGTGGCCGGGCAGATCACCGTAACCTCCCAACCGGCGTCGCGCAGTGCGGTCGCCTCCTGCCACGACCGCCGGTCCAGCGGCAGCGGAAGGTTTTCGACAATCATTAGACAACTTGGCATTTAAACCCCCGGTGAATGGTCATTTTTTCGCTCCTCTCGAATGCGATCTTCGTTTGCGGTCGTTAAGCGAAATCGTTTTCCGCCATCATGCGACCTTGCCTTTCGTCGGCCCCTTCCAGGCGACCGAAGGGACCTGCCACCACGATGTCGGTTTTGATGACGCGGGCCGGATTGCCTGCTACGACCGTCCGGGGCGGCACGTCGCGCGTGACCACCGAGCCCGCTCCCACGATGCTTTCGTCCCCGATCGTGATCCCAGGCAGAATGATGCTTCTCGCTCCCACGAAACACCGGCGTCCGATCCGGGTGTGAGTATGAAAGCCGCGGGTCAGGTCGTGCGCGAGAATGGCGACGTCGAAAGCGATGTAGGACTCCTCGCCCACGTGGATCCCCTTGGGATTGGTCAGATCGAATTTGGTCGACAGCGAAAACTGGCTGGATGGATGGATATCCATGCGAAAGACCTTCACCAGCCAAAGGCGCTTGAATTTGACCAGGTACAATCGGACCCATCTGAGTTTGCCGAGATTCATCTTTGACGTTTCTCCTGGATACTTGCTTTTTTGAGGTGAAACTTTGGCGATGTCCTG
The DNA here is from genome assembly GCF_017832375.1 of Methylocaldum sp. RMAD-M. Lineage (NCBI taxonomy): Bacteria > Pseudomonadati > Pseudomonadota > Gammaproteobacteria > Methylococcales > Methylococcaceae > Methylocaldum > Methylocaldum sp. RMAD-M. The sequence goes on from NZ_JAFIBZ010000006.1 coordinate 120,130, forward strand.
GGTCAGACCCTGTGCGGCGGGTCGAGGGCGGGCTCGGCCGTCCGAAACGGTTGAGGACTGTACGATTCGGGAGATGGCGGAACCGGTTCGCGGCGGTCGCAGGAACCGAAGAAGGCAACCACCAGCGCCATGAAGATTTGAGGCACGCTGAATGTGTTGTCGGTTGACGAATAAACGAAGAAAGCCGCAGCGACCATCAGAAAAGCCCACTTTTTCGTCACAAGAGGATCGCGCAGCAGGTTCACCAGCATGGCTATGAAGGCGCAGCCCATGAGCAATGAGCCGACATAGCCGACCTCCACGGTGAACCGAAGATATTCGTTGTGCGCGGCGACCGTGTGCGTCGTGGTGGACGTTCTAGCGGACAGGATATCCATCTGGTGTCCCAAGCCGACGCCGAAATAGGGAAAGCGGTGTACGTAGGCTTTCAGTTCGTTCCAAATGATGTCGCGGCCGCTCATCGCCTCGGACGACACGCGGGTCATCAGTTGGTCTCCCATGAGGTAGAAAAGTCCGGCTACCACGACGCAGCCGTAAAGAACCATCAAGATTCTGAACACCGCGGACCGGCTTTCCATGAACAGCATCGCGCCGGTAACGCCGAGCGCGAGCGCCGACGGCATACGGGAAGCCGTGAGCATGGTGATTCCGGCATTGACGAGGGCAAGCAGGAGATAACGCGAACGCTGCTGCAGGGCGAGGTAACTGGCCGCCACGGCGCCGGTAACGCCGGCTCCCCCGAGAAATGCCGGTCCCATGTTGCCGGCGAGCCGGCGGGTGCCGAGATAATCCGTCATCCATAGATAACTGATGCCCACTGCCTCGTAAATCGTTCCGAGCAACACCGAGACCGGCGGAATGAGGGCTGCGATCAGCAATATGAACTCCCGGTCTCGCTGTTCCGGAAAAGCCGTAAAAAAAAGCAGAAAAGCGATGAGACTCACCAGGCTTCGCGCGTATCGGTTCCAGGAAAAGGCGTCGAACTCGCTGAGAAGACCGCAGACGAAGCTGACGAGGATGATGAAGCCCATCAACACGAGGTTGGCCGGAATGCGCTTGCGGGTGAGCGTGAAAACCAGTCCCGCCAGGATTAAAAACAGTTTCTCGACGGGATTGGCGTTGGCCAGGCCGAGCAAATGTCCCATATTGAGGACCAACACCAGTTGCGCGAGAAGAAACATGCGTCTAAACGCCATGTTCGGCTCCCCTCCCGTCCGGCGTTCGGCGCAATCGATCTTCAAAACTCATTGAGTACCGCGCCCACGATCCGGCAGCCGACGGCGGTCAGCATTTGCCGGAGAAAATCGGTTTCGGAGAAGGGGGTTACATGCTTTCTCACGATCAGCAGGGATGCGCCGGCGCGCGCGGCGACCGTTTGGGCGTCGCTGCTGGCAATTCCGCCGGGCGTATCCAGAAGAACGATGTCGTATGCCGCCGAGAAGTCCCTCAGAAGCGCATCGAATGCGCCGCGGCTGAGCAATTCCAATGGATTGGGCGGAAGTGTGCCGGCCGGAAGCACCGATAGATCGGCGAATTCCACGATGCGGCGGATGCATTCGCCGCCGCCGCGACCCACCAGCAGATCGGACAAGCCCATGCCGTTGCGGCCCAAAGCGAAAATGTCGTGCTGGCTCGGGTTGCGCAGATCGGCATCTACGAGCAGCGTTCGCTGTCCCAGTTGCGAAAATACGACGGCAAGGTTCGACACGGCATAACTGCGCCCCTCTCCGCGACGAGGACTGGTTACGGCCAGGGTTTTGCTCCCATTGCCGTGCCAGCGCAGCATCAGCTGACTGCGTATGGCGCGGAACACCTCCATCTGGGGGCTGAACGGCTGATACGCGGCAATCAGTCGAGTGCTGAAATTTCCCTGCCCCGGCTTCAAATAGCGGTAATCGAACTGTTCCGAAATCGCTCGGTTGATGTCTTCTTCGGAAATCAATCCAAGCCGCAGTGCGGCCTCGCCGAAACGCAGCCCGGTTTCTCTCTGGAGATGCAGCACCCGTTCCGCATCGAGCGGCGAGAGCCTGCCCGATTCCCGCAGGATTTGTCCGATCCGGCGTTCGGCGCCGATGGGTTCCGGGTTAATCTTGAGCGCCGGGGTTTGTGTCATAAAAAGATCTCGTTGGGCAATGAGAGATGGGCGTTTCGTCCCTGCCATCGGGGCGACGGCTGGAAGATTTGCGTGCGGCCTTGGCAATCGAAGCCTACCGGTTTCATGGCGGCTTCAGACCGGAGTTTTGGAGAAAGCCAAACGCCATTTCGGATGGCGTAATTTCGCATCGGTCAAAACCCCTAGCACGGGGAGTCCGAGTGTGATGCTCAAGTCTTCCGGGGAGCGCACGCGGCGATCGAGCAATTCCAGCAGCAAAGCGAAGCTGACCGCCAGAATGACGCCTAGAAAAGCCGCTACCGCGACGTTCAGCAGCACTTTCGGCCGCGACGGCCGCAACGGCGGTTTGGCGGGATTCAAGACGGCGACATTGGTTTGGTTGGCCTCGCTTTCGAGGCGCGTCTGATTGAACCGTTGCAAAGCGGCTGTGTAAGACTGCCGGGCATGTTCGACTTCATGGGTCAGTACCGCGAGTTCGTCCCGCTGCTTGTTGAGTTCCAGTACTCGTGCCTTTTGCGCGCCGAGCGCCGTTCTGAGCTCGTTTTCGCGCATGCGCGCGATGTCCACCGCGGTATTCAGGCTGTGAAGGATGGTTTTTGTCTCGGCTGCCAACTTGCGTTTGAGGCTGCCGGCTTCGGCCACGGCTTGCTGATGGATGGGATGGTTGATGTCGTATTTCTCTCCGATTTCGGCAAGTCTGGTCTCGGCTAGCGCCAGTTTCGCCTTCAGATCCTGAACCACGGAATTGGCAAGCACATCCGGTAAGGTTTCCGGCAAGAAGGCGCTGCCTGCCGCTTCCAATTGATTGCGGCGGGAGATCAGATCGTAGGTGTGCGACTGAGCGGCCACCAGCTGCTTGGAGAGCTCTTCCAGCCGGCTGTTTTCTACGTCCCAGTGTTGGTCGAGAGCGACGATGCCCTTTTCCTGCTGGTATTCGGACAGACTGGCCTGGGCTTTCTCCAGGTTTTCCCGCAAACCCTTGATTTGCTGCTCGAACCAAGCGGCATTCTGGCGCGCCGGCTCGGTCTTGAGTTCCAGGTTGGTCGCGATGTAATTTTCCGCGAATGCGTTGGACAGCGCGGCGGCGAGCGTCGGGTCGACATCCGAATAACTTACTTGAATAACGCTGCTCTCCCGCGACGGTTGAACCTCCAGTTTTTTCAGCAACTGATCGGCCAGCCAGTCGCGAATGTCGCCCGTTCCCTTCGCTTCTTGCTCGAACCGTTCCTTCGATTCCGGCAGATCGGCCAGCTTGAGTCGATCGACGACCTTGAGCGCCACGTTATGGCTGCCGATGATGTTGACTTGGGTGGCCATGTAACCCGGCATCAGCTGCGCCGGCACCGCGATGCCGGTAATGGGGTCCACGCCCTTGTAATCGACGACGAGGGTCGACGTGGCGGTATACGCCTTCGGCAGTATCAGGCTTATCGCGAGGACCGTCAGGGCAGCCGCCAGCGGCGTAAGAACGAGCACCCACAGCCGTGCCCATAGAATCTGCAGAAACTGATTCAAATTCATATCTGGTTACCAATCCATGAAATCCATGCCGAGGACGAAGGCATGCCTTTGCTTCCGGGAAGATTCGCTAAAACCATCGTTCGTCCACATAGATCACATCGTCCTTTTCGATCAGTTCATCCAACTCCGCATCGAGCGTCGTCAACTGATCTTCCGAGGATCTCCGCTTGATCGTGATGCTGCGCAGGCTGCCGCGAGGAGTCACGCCTCCGCCCAATGAAATCGCTTGAGCGACGGACATGTTCCGCTCCAAACGGTATGCGCCGGGGCGCTGCACTTCGCCGTGGATGTAAAAAACCGGGGCACGCGGCACGAATATGACGTCTCCGTCTTCGGCGAAAATGTCTTCCGACGCTTTTCCTTCCTCGAGCAGTTCTTTGAGATTCAGCTCTTCGCGGTAGGTTTGCCCATTCCGAGTTCGGGTCACGATGGTCCGATCGTCTCCTTGCGGATTCACGCCTCCCGCCAGCGCGATCAACTGAGTGACCGTGCTCGCGGTATCCAGGGCGAAACGTCCGGGTTTGTTCACGAATCCCAATACGGCCACTTCGTGACTGCGGTATTCCTGCACCGTGATGTTTACCTGGGGATTGCGTACGTAACCTCGTTCTGAAAGAAGGGTTTCGACGCGAGCTTCCGCTTCTCCGACGGATAAACCGCCCAATTCGATTTCCCCGAGGAGCGGAAACGTGATTTTTCCGCTATCCGAGACACGGGTTTCGGTGGCGAGATCCTCGTTGCCGTAAACCGCAATGCGTACGACATCGTTGGGGCCGAGCAAATAATCGGCCTGCGAAGTCGATAGGATCAGCAAACCGATCAAGCCGATAAAAAAATGCGGGCAAATACCGAAGGGTCTGAACATGTTTTAGTGAATAAAGTTCGAAAATAAGGCTGAATCCAAAAGTCCAAATAATGAGAATCTACGCGCGCCCTTATATTCTTCCGATCAGTAAGCGGTGTCCTGTTTGAGAAAGACACCGGCGGTTCTCAAAATAATCCACAGGTCCAGAGACAGCGACCAGTTCCGCAAATAATCGAGATCGAACTCGATTCGGGCTTTCATTTTCTGCAACGTGTCGGTTTCTCCCCGGAAACCATTGACCTGCGCCCATCCGGTAATACCCGGTTTTACCTTGTGACGGATCATGTAACCTTTGATTTGAGTGCGGTACAGTTCGTTATGAGCCACGGCATGCGGACGAGGCCCGACTATACTCATACGCCCCTGCAATACATTGATAAATTGCGGCAATTCGTCCAGAGATGTCTTACGCAGAAATCGGCCGAAACGGGTAATTCGATTATCGGTCTTACTCGCCTGTCGAACGTTATGACCGTCCTCGCAGACCGTCATCGTTCGGAATTTGTAGACTTTGATTTCCTCGCCGTCGAGGCCGTAACGACGCTGCTTGAAAATGACGGGACCGGGCGAACTCAGCTTGACCCCGATGGCTATCGCAAGCATCAATGGGAAAATCAAAATCAGAATGATCGATGCAAAAAGGATATCGACGATACGCTTCATGACCCGGTTGACACCATAAAACGGTGATTCGCAGACAGCCACTACCGGAATGCCGTTTATATTCCCAAATCGTGCTTGAATGAGATCGAAGACAAAAATATCGGGAACGAAGTAAATGGATGCCGTGGTATCTCTGAGTTTATCGAGAAGATCGAAAATCCGCGGCTGAGCCATCATCGGTAACGCGATATAGATGAGGTGAATGGATTTAGTTCGGACGAACTCCGCCACCTCGTTCATCTTTCCCAATAGATTGATGTGGCTCACGCCTAGACGCTCCGGACTCCTGTCGTCGAAGAAACCGGCGAAGCTGATTCCCAAATAAGGCGCGGACTCGAACTGTCTCGCTAATTTAAGGCCGAGCTCGTTTACCCCGACAATGATTGCTCTGCGTTGGGCATCGCCCTGCGAGACCGCCGATTGCAATGCACGACGAGCCAATAGTTGTACCGCAATGAGCACCAACGGCGTGGCGACAAACCAAGTCAACAGAAGCTTTCTCGAAAAGTCGTCCGACATTTTTGCGGCAAAACCCAATATCGCCAGGAAACCGAATAAAAAGGTCCAACGAGCGAAAATATTGCCGAACGAACGCAAGAGACTCGATTTGAAGTCTAGTTCCAGGTCTATTTCGTCAAAAATTAGCGAGGCGATCAAAAATGTTATTACTAATAGCAAAAAGTAATGCTTTTCGATCTTTAATCCATAAAAGTGGATCGTCAAGATAAAACACCCGACGATCACAATTGGATTTAGAAGACTCTTGACTAATAGAACTGAAGGTCGGTCGATTGCCTGCAAGCCTTTTTCTCCTAAGATCAGCGAAATAGGGTAGCTGTCGTAGGGTGACGTTAATGCAGAGAAGAATAAATGGGTTCGGCTTTCTTGTTGCCGCGTATAACCTGCAATCCGATCAAGGTAATTCCGACCAATATCATGAGCCAGGTTTCTGTGTCGGGTGCGGGCGAGGCATAACCAGCGTACATGTCCTCTTTTCGATTTTTCTTGTAGCGGTCGACGGCCATGGCATCAAGAGAAAGCTCTTGCATTCCTTGGAATGTTATTTCAGATTCATTCCAGCCGTTCTTGGATTTTCGGCCCGGTATGTCAAGTGCAAGGCGGATGGCGTTTACGTTGACAGAAGATAGGAGGCGATAGGAGCTTTTGGCTATGCCGAAGAAGGAGGTTTCAGCAAAGCCTGCTTTACCGGAAGGTGGTATATGAGCGCTAGACTTATCGATAGCGTGGTTCCTTTCTTTGTCGTGATAAGGCGTGCCGAAAGTTGAAGGATAATCACTGAAGTTCTCCGCAGATGCTCCTTTAAACCAGATGAACAACAGGCAAAAAATTATTCTGTAAGAGACGTTTAGAATCTGTCTTAAGCTCATATAAAACCCCCATGTGATGCGTCTAAAGAAAACAGAACTGGATGCTCGTATTCTTATGAAATCCGATATCGATCAGCTAGGCGAAGCATAGGTTGGCTTATTATCAGTCCATTATTGGGTTTTAAATGGAGGAATATTATTCGATATAAATTCAGCGCCGCTGTCGGTGGGCGATAGGGTATTTCCGGAAGGTTCCATGCCGCCAAAATACTCTACGGTTGCGGTCTCCCGGAGCCGGCTCAATTCACGGTTTATCTGCGTTATCCGCCGCTGGTTTGTGAGGAAGGACTCGATCAGGGGAGTGGCCTTATCGTGATCGAGGGGAGCTTCTTTGACCGTCAACAATTGCAACACGAGAAACTCATCTCCGGCCTTGAACGACACGGCATCTCCTTTGTTTAGGCGATCAAATTCGTCTAGTTTCTCCAAGGGTAGATGTTCGGCAGGACGTATTACCGTTTGTAAGGTATGGGGAATATTTTGCTCGTGCAGCCATTTTGACAGGGCGTTGAACCGCACGGGCTGCTTTAGGCGCGAGTCAATAAGCTTGTTGTTTTCAGGCGTTAGGGGGATAGATATTTGCTGGAGTTCGTAGATCTTGCGCTTTTCGAACAGTTGAGGATGGGATTTGTAAAAAGCGCTGATTTCAGCGGGGTCCGGTTTGGCAACCGCTTGAGCAATATGATCGAGGTAGGCCTGCGCGAGAACCTGACGCTCAGCCATCGCTGTAGCAAGCGTGACACGGGGATCACGGTCAAGATGCTTTTCGATCGCTTGTTTTGAAAGGAGTTGTTGGTTTATCAGGCTGTCGATGCTCTTCTCCCAAATGCTTCCGACTTCACTATCGGGGCGCGTGGCCGAACCAGAGAGGAGAACATCGAGCTGACCGACGGAAATGTCATCTCCGTTAACACGGGCCACGATTTGGGTCGTTTTGTCGGACGCGGACTGACTGTCGCATGCACTCAACAACGCCAAAATCGCGTGCGCACTCAGCGGCAGCGATCTCAACCAAATCTTTCTATCCACAATTCTCCGTAAAATCATGAACTCCTAAACTCCTAATCCTGTTTCCAGCGGGGTCGAAATATTTACCGTGTACGAACCATGTAAAGCAAAACCTGGACCATCATCGTTTTTCGGTCCAGTCCTGCGAGGAATGCAGTCTTTGGACCTACGCGCAGAGAGGGTGCGATTACAGCGTATACCGCGGATACCGTCGCTTTGAGCTTCGGGGTTGGGAGTCTGGACACAGCTCTTGAATCGATGGGAAAGGGTTGCGACGGTACGGTGTCTTTGTTTGATTACGCTCAAAAAGAGGTCTTCCGGCAGCGGATTTGTTCCAGTTTCGCTCGTTTTGGAAAGCGTTGAGTCGCTGCAAGACGACATCGCTCGTGAGAGCAGGCTGCAACCGGTCGAATGCGCTTGAATCAACGCGTTTTTCTGTCTAGCGTGCGTCCGAACGCGTTTTCGTCGGGGCAATGGGAGAAATCGTGCCGTCCCTCAAGCGTAAAGGTCATCGGTAGTGTCACAGTTTTGCGACAAGATGGGGCTGTTAATTGGATGCGTATGGCTTCGGCCATCACTGTGAAGGGTTCATGCCTTCGGCGCGAGCGATGCGAGTGTATTTGCGGAAAGTTTTGGTGGGGGCTTGCGACAGAGTTAGCTCCAGGAGTAACCACGACGAACGGGTATTCGATGGAGCCGAGGGTTTAGGTGTTGCCGGACGGCGATAGGACAATGGATAAGTTGTACCTGGAAACGGCAGTTGGAGCTGCGGACCGTGCGTTAGGCCGGTTAGATGGCCTTGCCTGTCCTCAGCCCCGTCGGAAGGGCCTGCCCTGAGCTCGGTCGAAGGGGCACGAAGACGGTGGGCGGCGCGGGCGGCTCAGCCGCGAACCGGCCGGCGAGCGTAAGGAAACAGGTCGCGACTAAAGCGACGTTTGCAATTGAAGGAGCAACGCCGCCTCGGTCGGCTTTTGCAAGCGAAACCCAGGGCGTGCTTCGGCGCGACAGCTCTGCCGCTATTCGGGGGTAATCCCGAACGCCTATCGCGCCTCCTTGTTATTAAGTCGTTTCGCCTTTTTCTCCCTCTTGCGGACGGCGAAGGCGTATACCGAGTTCGCGGAGCTGAGCGTCGGTGACCATGGCCGGAGCGTCGATCATCGGGCACCAGGCCGATTGAGTTTTGGGGAAGGCCATGACTTCGCGTATCGATGTCGCGCCGCTCATAAGCATAACCAGCCGGTCCAGACCGAAGGCCAAGCCGCCATGAGGCGGCGCTCCATACCGGAGCGCATTGAGCAGGAAACCGAATTTTTGTTGGGCCTCTTCGTCTCCGATCCCGAGCAGCTCAAACGCGGCTTTCTGCATGTCGGTACGGTGGATACGTATGGAGCCACCGCCGATTTCAGTGCCGTTCAGCACCATGTCGTAGGCTCGGGAAAGGGCGCGGCCGGGATTCGACTGAAGCTCCTCGAGGCTGCATTTCGGAGCGGTAAACGGGTGGTGCAGTGCGAACCAACGGGCTTCCTTTTCATCCCATTCGAACATGGGAAAATCGACCACCCATAGCGGCTTCCAGCCTTTGTCCACGAGTCCGCGGTCTTGGCCTAGCTTCAGGCGCAGGGCGCCTATCGCTTCGTTGACGATTTTGGTTTTGTCGGCGCCGAAGAAAATGATGTCGCCGGTTTCCGCCTCGACTCGATCCAGGATGCCGCGCACGGCTTCCGCAGGAAGGAATTTGACGATCGGCGATTGCAAGCCTTCGACTCCGGCGCTGCGGTCGACGACCTTAATGTAGGCTAGGCCCTTGGCGCCGTATATGGCGACATACTGGGTCAGATCGTCGATCTCCTTGCGGGACAAATTGGCGCCGCCGGGGAGTTTAAGCGCCACGACTCTCCCATCTGGATCCTTGGCGGGACCGGCGAACACTTTGAATTCCGCTTGTGCGACCAAGTCCGCGATATCGACCAATTCGAGCGGGATGCGCAAATCCGGCTTGTCCGAACCGTAGCGTTGCATGGCTTCCGCATAAGTCAACCGGGGGAAGGGATTGGGCAACTCGACGTGCAAAACGTCGGTGAACAGCTGCCGAATCATGTCCTCCATGAGATACATGATCTGGCTTTCGTCCATGAAGGAGGTTTCGATGTCGAGCTGCGTGAACTCCGGCTGGCGATCGGCGCGAAGATCCTCATCCCGGAAGCAGCGTACCACCTGATAATAGCGATCCATGCCGGAAATCATCAGCAGCTGTTTGTACAACTGCGGAGACTGCGGCAGAGCGAAAAAATGATTCGGGTGAGTTCGGCTCGGGACCAGATAATCCCGCGCGCCCTCCGGGGTCGCTTTGGTCAGGAAAGGAGTTTCGATCTCGTAGAACCCGTGATGATCGAGAAATTGTCTGAGAAAGCGTACGACGTCGCGCCGCATCTTCATGCGATGCTGCATCACCGGACGGCGCAAATCGATGTAGCGGAAACGCAGACGGGTTTCCTCGCTGACTTCGATTTCGCTTTCCAAGGGAAACGGGGGCGTTTCGGCTTTGTTGAGGATTTCCAACCGCGTAGCCAGAACCTCGATTTTGCCCGTCGGCAAATTCGGGTTTTCCGTGCCGGCGGGGCGGAGGCGAACCGTGCCGTGCACTTTAAGCACGTATTCGCTGCGAACCGTCTCTGCCAGCTTGAAGGCTTCCGCATAATCGGGATCGAATACGACCTGAACAAGGCCTTCTCGGTCGCGGAGATCGATAAATATCACGCCGCCGTGGTCGCGGCGGCGGTGAACCCAGCCACAGAGGTCCACGTCCTGATTCAAATGGCTTTCCGTCAATTCTCCACATCTGTGGCTACGCATTGCTATATCTCTAAATTCGAACGACAAAAACGAAAATATTACGGGTCTGGCTATCGATGTACAAGTTTACGAGGCCGCATCCGCAGTCGACTTTTGGGTTTCCTTCTTGGCCGTCGACGAATCCGATTTACCGTCGGAAGTGTCGCCGGCCAGGTTCTTTTTCTTGTCTTTTCCGCCCTTGAAGTCCGTTTCATACCAGCCACCCCCCTTCAGTCGGAAACCGGCGGCCGATACCAATTTATTCAATTCGAGATCGCCGCATGCGGGGCATTCTTTCAAAGGATCGTCGCTGATTTTCTGGATGGCTTCGAATTCGTGGCCGCACGATTTGCATTGGTATTCATAGATAGGCATGGAAAACTCCTCGTTTGGTCTGAAACAGGCGCTTGTAATATGAGGGTTTAGGACGAGTTTTCAAGGACAATGTTCCATGATCCGGGAAACGGCATTTGACCGCTCAGGTGCCCCCAAAAGCCCGATGAATACGGCCGTTTCGCGGATGATAGGCTGTCCGCAAGATTATGGATCAGGCAGGTAACCCGAATAGTCGCTCGATAGCGGTGTTTCCGTGTCCGGCGAGTCGGGATCCGCCGGCTCACCCGCTATGGCATAGGACGCCGAGGCCCATTCGCCTAGATCGATCAATTTGCAGTACTCGCTGCAAAATGGCTTAAACCGATGGGTTTCGCTCCAGGCGACTGGCTTTCGACAACGAGGACATTTAACGATTTTATATGAAAGTGCGTCGGACAAACTCGCTCGTCACAATAAGCAGCAGGTTAACTGGAAAGTAATATCGTCTTGGCATTGGGTCGGCCGTTCAACCGTGTCGGGAATCATGAAGCGCACGGTGAACCGGTGCTTGCCTCCGCTGATTTCCGCAAAATAAGGTTGCGAACGCCTCACGCCTACGCGGAGCAGTTGAAACGGCAGGGTGTGGTCCAGGCTTTTCTGAAAGAAGCCGCCGCTAGCCTGTTCATCGGTCGGTGCGGCGCTGGTCCGTATGAAATTCAGCAAAATATCGATAGCCGAGCGTATGAGACGAAACGGCTCCAACCAACTTTCGAGATCGTGCCGGCGTGTGTGGTCGTCGAGTTTAAGCCAGTAATGAAAGGCCGGTAAATCGAAAGAACAAGTTCCGCCCGGAATGGTGCTGCGCTGAGAGATGCTCTTGAAAAGCTCGTTTTCCATCAGAGAGAGGCCGAGCTTGCCGGGAACCGCATAAAGCTCTTTGCTTAATTTATCGAGCTTCGTCAGGACCTTATCCAGCTTAGCGTGATCGATGTCTTGATTGTGCGCCATTCGCGTCAGCACCGCAGCATGGCGATCCAACTCCTTTAATGTTTCCGACTTCAGATCATTGCGGCTAAAGAGCGTTAGGACATCCAGCAGCGTTGAAATGACTGCCCGACTGTCCCAAATCGAATTGCCGGCCATGAAATGGTCAAGCTGCTGAAAGAGTTGCTCAAGCCTCATGAATACGCGTATGCGCTCATTTAGCGGGAACTCGTAAATAATGGAATCGCTCAAGGCGGGAGTTTCGGCAATCGATAGCATAATAAACAATCCGATCCAGGATTTATGAAAGGGTGTCCGTTGGCGGACACCATTTTCGTTTATCCCGGAGATTAGTCAATACTACCTTTTGCGCTTGCTCTTGTGTAAGAATTATTCGGATTACTGCCCACCGAGTGCGAGATAGAGTTGGTGTAATTCTTCGATACGGTCCGATAGAGCAGCTTCATCGACCATGTTCTCGAGCACGTCGTCTGCTGCTTCCAGCCGTTCGGTGCGGCTGGCTTGGGACGCCATGATTTTCTCGATTTCCCTATCGCTCAATCCATCGCGGAGCCTGACGCGCTGCCGTTGCGTTTCTTCTGAACAATCGACGACCAGCAATCTATCCACGAAATGCCTTTGGCCGGTTTCCAGAAGCAGGGGAACGACCACGATACAGTAAGGTGCCGAAAGAGTCGCTATTCGTCGGCCGATCTCGGAATACACCAGGGGATGCAGCAGTGTCTCGATCCAGCGTTTTTCTTCGGGATCGGAAAAGACGATTTCTCGCAATCTTGCCCGATCGAGACAGCCATCTCTTAGAATCGCAGCCCCGAAGTGCTGCTTGATCGCCTCGAATGCCGGTCGATTCGGTTCGACCAACTCGCGGGCGATGACGTCCGCGTCCAGAATTGGAACGCCCTTGGCGGCGAATAATCTGGCAACCGTGCTTTTACCGCAACCGATTCCGCCGGTCAAACCGATGACAAGCATGGGGGCTCAGCCGGAAATTCCCGCGAAACGCATATAAGCGGCGTTTATGTCATGGCCCCACAGCAGGGCAATCCATCCGGCAATGGCTAAATAAGGGCCGAATGGTATGGGAATGCTGCGGTCGTGCCTGAGAACGGCGATCATGGCTATCCCGATGATGGCCCCGACCAAGGATGAGAGCAGCACTATGGTCGGCAAAAGGCCCCATCCCAACCACGCGCCGAGCATGGCGAGCAGTTTGAAATCGCCGTATCCCATCCCTTCTTTGCCGGTCGCGATCCTGAACAAGTGGTATACCAGCCAAAGGCTTAGATAGCCGAAGATGGCCCCCAGTATACTCGAGGAGCTGTCTGTAAAAATGTTGAACAGGCTAAGAAACAGTCCTGCCCATAGGATAGGTAAGGTAATCGCATCGGGAAGCAGTTGACGATCGAAGTCGATAAAACTCAAGCAAACTAGACTCCAGCTGAGGATCAGTGCCGATGCGGTTTGCCAAGTGAAACCGAAGTGCCAGGCAACGGCGACAGAAATCGCGGCGGTCAGCGCTTCGATGGCCGGGTAGCGAAAGGGGATTGGTATTCGACACCCGGCACATCGTCCTCTAAGCAGTAGGTAACTGACGACCGGGATGTTTTCCCAAGCGCGGATCGGCCGATTGCACTGTGGACAACGTGAACCCGGAACGAGCAAATTGTAGGCCTCGTCCGGCTCCGATTCGGGTTCGAGATCGAGATAGGTTTTACACTCCCGCCGCCAGGTTTTTTCCAGCATTATCGGCAAGCGGTGAATGACTACGTTCAGGAAACTGCCGACCACGAGCCCCAGAACGCCGATGACGGTCAAGAACAAAGCTGGATTTTCGGCCAATAACTGGATGAATGGCGCCACCTCGGAATTTCCTCGATCAGACGACTGAGCCGAGCTTGAATATCGGCAAGTACATGGCGACCACCAAACCGCCGACAACGACGCCCAGGAACGCCATGATCATGGGCTCAAGAAGGCTGCTGAGCGAATCGACGGCGTTGTCCACTTCCTCCTCGTAGAAATCCGCCACTTTGGCGAGCATGCTGTCCAACGAGCCGGATTCCTCTCCGATTGCGACCATTTGTATGACCATGTTGGGAAACAGGTTTGCCTGTCGCATGCTCAGTTGAAGCTGATGTCCGGTGGCGACTTCGTCTCGCATCCGAAGGACGGCATTGGAATAAATGATATTACCGGTAGCACCTGCCACGGACTTCAGTGCCTCGACCAAGGGGACGCCGGCTGCCGACATGGTGGCCAAGGTCCGGGCGAAACGGGAAATCGCCGCCTTATGCAGAATGGTGCCGATCGCCGGTATGTGCAGGGAAAATCTATCGAGGGCCTGATTGAACGCGGCCGAGCGCTGTTTGAGCTTCACGAACACAAAGCCGACGGCAACGAGAACTCCCAATACGATATACCACGATGCCTGTAGAAACCGGGACATCTCGATGACCATTTGAGTAAATGCCGGGAGGTCCGCGCCAAAACCCTTGAACAATTCCTCGAACGTCGGTACCACGAAGATCAGCAGGATGGCCGTTACGATACAGGCAACCACGATGACGGCTGTGGGATAAGTCAAGGCTTTTTTGATCTTGGCCTTCAGCGATTCGGTTTTTTCCTTGTATTCCGCTATCTTGTGCAGCAGCGTTTCGAGAACGCCGGCTTGCTCGCCGGCATGCACAAGGCTGCAGAATAGCTCGTCAAAATAAATCGGATGCTTTCCCAAGGCTTCGGCAAGCGGACTGCCTCCTTCGACGTCGGCCTTGATGCCCATGATCAGTTCCTGCATGCTTGGATTCTCGTGGCCACGCCCGACAATGTCAAAGGCTTGAACCAGCGGTACCCCTGCACTCATCATCGTCGCGAGCTGTCGGCTGAATACGGCGATGTCTTTGGTCGTGATTTTCTTCTTTCGCGCACTGAAGAGCGGTTTGGGCTTTTTCTTGATCTTGATGACTTTGATGCCCTGGCGTCGGAGTTCGGCCTTGGCCGTAGTTTCTGTGCGCGCGGACAGTTCCCCTTTGATTCGCCCGCCGGTACGGTCGGCGCCTTCCCAAATAAACAGAACGAGTTCTTCTTTTGCCATAAGACTTAATCTCGCGTGACGCGGTCGATTTCTTCCAGACTGGTAATGCCCGACTTGATTTTTCGAAGCCCCGATTCCCTCAGGTCCGCCACACCCTCCGCTTTCGCTTGTTCGCCGAGCTGAAGGACGTTCCCGCCCTCCAGAATGATGCGGTTGATGGATTCGGAAATGGGCATGACCTGATAAATGCCGACGCGGCCCTTGTATCCCTTTACGCATTTATCGCAGCCGACCGGTCCGAAAACCGTAAAACTGCCCAGCTCTTCTTCTCGAAACCCGGCTTCCAGCAAAACCTCCGGAGGGAGGTCCTCTTCCTTCTTGCAATGCTCGCAAAGCCGCCTGGCCAGCCGCTGCGCCATGATGAGCAACACCGAGGAAGCGATGTTGAATGCAGGGATGCCCATTTGCATCAAGCGGTTGAGCGTTTGGGGCGCATCGTTGGTGTGCAGGGTGGAAAGCACCAAATGGCCGGTTTGTGCGGCTTTGACCGCAATCTCGGCCGTTTCCAGGTCGCGAATTTCGCCTACCATGATGACGTCCGGGTCCTGCCGCAGGAATGCCCGGAGCGCCTCGGCAAAAGTCAGGCCGGTTTTGACGTTGACATTGACCTGATTGATGCCGGGCACGGTGATTTCCACCGGATCCTCTGCCGTCGAGATATTGCGGTCGGCCGTATTCAGGATATTGAGCCCGGTGTAGAGACTGACCGTTTTACCGCTCCCGGTGGGCCCCGTAACCAGAATCATCCCATAGGGCTTATTGATGGCGCTCAGGAAGTTTTGCTGCTGCTCCGGTTCGAAGCCGAGCTTTTCGATTCCGATTTGGGCCGCGGTCGGATCGAGGATACGGAGTACGATTTTTTCGCCGAATAGCGTCGGACAGGTATTGACGCGGAAATCGATGGCGCGAGTCCTGGACAATGCCATCTTGATGCGGCCGTCCTGAGGGATGCGCCGCTCGGCGATGTCCATTCGCGACATGACCTTCAGGCGCGCCGCGACCCGCCCTGAGAGGTTGACCGGAAGGCTTGTGACCTCGTGGAGCATGCCGTCGTGACGAAAGCGGACGCGGAAGTTTTTTTCGTAAGGCTCGAAATGGATATCGGAAGCGCCTTTCTTGATGGCGTCGAGGAGAAACTTGTTGACTAATCGGACAATCGGGGCGTCATCGATATCCGAGGATTCGCCTTCGGAGGGCTGATCGATTTCATCGCCGCCGGTAATCCGGAGATTGTCGAGATCGGCATCCACCAAGTCTTTGAACGAGATGTCGGCTGCTTCCAGGGCCTGGTCGATCATCCGCGTCAGTTTGTCTTCCTCTACGATGACGCTTTCGGTGCTGGACCGGGTGTGAAATTTGATCTCGTCCAGAGCTTGGAGATTGGTGGGATCGGCGAGCCCGAGATACAGGCGGTTCCCGCGCTTGAACAGCGGCAGGACATGGTGCTGGCGGATCAGCTTCTCGCTGACGGCCCTGGTCGGCATCATGTCCGGAGATATCGCATCCAGGTCGAATAGAGGAATTCCGTATTCTTTGGATGCTACGCATGCAATGGATAGGCTATCGAGAATCTTGTTGCCGACCAGATAGCTTACGAAATGGGTTTTTTTTTGAAGAGCGCTGTCGAGATGAAGATGTGCATCGGATTCCGTCAACAGCCCTTCCTTGACCAGGCTTTTGGCCAGTCCGCTGAGTTGCAATTTCGTCGCCGTGATTGCCATGAGATTTAATGCTACGGACAGCTATGCATCGCATTGTTGGAAAGCCTCGATAATATTAGTCGATGCATGGGCTTTATCCAGTTTGCTCGGACGGAGCCGCTTGATGGTGAGGATCAGCGCGCTTGAAGAAGCTTCAAGGCAATATTGGCCTGCATGGTCAACTGACGGAAACTGTCGAAAACCTCACGGGTAATCGGTTCTTTGCTGAACGCGCGGTCGGCATAGAAGAGTCCTATGACCCGCTTGTCGTAGCTGACCGGGGAGAGGCAGCAGTCGTGCTGGCCGAACTGCGCAATGACCTCTCCGGTAAATAACCGCTGTGTTTCGGTGTCGGCACCGCGAGCCCAAAAATACTCGTTCTTCTCCAGCACGTTCGAAAAAATGTTGGGCGACGAACCGGCAATGCCGATTTGCAGTTGTCCGCGCGATTCAACCGACGGCCAGCCGAGCGCGAACTTTTCCTTGAGACGTTTGCGATCGGGCGTTAACAGCGCGAAAAGGACCCGATCCATGCCTAAAGCCCGATAAATTCCCTCCAAGATCATTTCGAGAACCAGGTTCACGTTGAACTCGCCGCACAAGAGATTGGTCACGTCCTGCATGATTTGTATCAGGCTGGTGTCGTCCCTCGGCGCTAGATCATCGGTCTGACGCTGTTTGCCCGTTGGCCCCCGATCTGTGCCGGGGATATAGGGTGTGACTTGATGGGCTCCGGATTGCTTGGCGAGTCTTATCGCACTTTCCGCGTTATCCTGCAATATCGTGAGCAAATGGCGTTCCGGCTTTCCCGTCAGCTCAGCCATTCGGTAAATGCAGCGCCTGATTTCTTCGGTGTTCCACCCTTGAGGTGAATTTCTGGCGACTTGATAACCGAGCTTGACGTACTCCGTGCGGGGTGAGTTGCCGGAAAATGCCTCTTCGATCAACCCGCCAAGTCCCCACGTTTTACTGAGGGAGGCGCCGAGATGAATGAGTTGAAATCCTAAAACGGTTTTTTCGGCTTTTTCGGCAGGTATTTTTTGCTGTTCCGTCAGTACCTGAATTTTTTCCCCGGCATCGTGTTCGAAGCACCAAAAGCCGATGTGGCCGATGTTGTGCAGCAGGGCAGCGACAAATACTTCCTCTGGTCGTGGATCGTTAAGCAAGATCGCGAGTGATTTCGCCTGTACTGCGCTGTGCAAGGCACAGGCGATTTCCCGGTTTACTTGGTGTTTGCGTTGTTTGGACAGAACCGTTTCGATGAACGAGCAGGCTAGTGCCAGTTCGCGGATGACATTGAGTCCCAGCAACACGATAGCCCGTGTAACGGTTGCCAGACGGATGCTGCTGGGGTTGTAGTGAGGACTGCTGGCGAACTTCAGCAGCCTGGCCGTGAGCCCCGGGTCTTCGAGAATGATCTTCGAAAGTTCGGATACTCCCGAACGTTTATCCTCGATGACTTGATTAAGACGCTGCGCGGTACGGGAAAAAATAGGCATTTCCTTGTCGCGCAGACAGTTGGTCCAATCCTCCAGAGTTGTCGGGCTTTCTCTTACGTTGGCCGCCGACGTTTCGCTGACTGACGCCTTTGCACCGTCTTCAGGTGTTTCTGCGGCCGGATCATCGCGCATGACGACAGGTACCCCTATAAAGCACGGATTTTTTCCGCCTGCGCCTGCAACTCCACGAGGCTAACGCGAATCTCTTGAAGGCGCGCTTGCTCCTTGGCGACGACTTGAGGGGGGGCTTTCTCGAGAAAGCCGGTGTCATTCAGCTTGCCCTCGATACGCGGCAGGTCTTTGGACAAACGCTGGATCTCCTTTTCCAGCCGCGCCAGTTCGGCATCCTTGTCGATCAATCCTTTCATGGGAATCAGAACTTTCATCTCGCCGACCAGCGCGGTGGCGGATTCCGGAGCCGCTTCGGATTCCGAAAGCCAGGTTACGGTTTCGACGCGGGCCAGCTTTACGATGAACTCTTGGTTGCGGCTCAGCCAAATCCGATCCTGTTCGGAGCCATTCTGAATCATGATCGGCAGAGGCTTGCCGGGCGCGATGTTCATTTCGCCGCGGATGCGCCGAACGCCCAAGATGATATTCATGACCCATTCCATCTCGGCGATGGATTCCGGATCGATCCAGCTTTCGTCGACCTCGGGATAGGCTTGCAGCATGATGCTCGTGCCTTTCTTGCCGGCCAGAGGAGCGACGCGCTGCCAGATTTGTTCGGTGATGAAAGGCATCAGCGGATGAGCCAGGCGTAGAATGGTTTCGAGTACATGGACCAGCGTCTGACGCGTTCCTAAAACATACTCGATCGGAGTCGATCCGTGGCTGTCAGGGGATTCCGCGCCGTAAAGCGTGGGCTTGGACAGTTCCAGGTACCAATCGCAGTACTCGTTCCAAACGAATTCATAAATCGCTTGGGCCGCCAGGTCGAAGCGATAATTCTCGATGGCGTTGCTGGCCTCTCGTATCGTCAGCTGCAATCGGCTTCGAATCCATCGGTCGGCCAAGGTGAACTTAACGTTGGCATTATCCAGTCCGCAGTCCTTGCCCTCGGTGTTCATCAGCACGTAGCGCGCCGCGTTCCACAGTTTGTTGCAGAAATTGCGGTAGCCCTCGACCCGGCCCATGTCGAATTTGATGTCGCGCCCGGTGGAGGCCAGGGAGGCGAAGGTGAAGCGTAGGGCGTCGCAGCCGTACGCGGCGATGCCTTGCGGGAACTCCTTGCGGGTCCGCGCCTCGATTTTCTGAGCCATTTGCGGTTGCATGAGGCCGCTGGTGCGCTTTTGCACCAAATCCTCCAGGCTTATGCCGTCGATGATGTCCAGGGGATCCAGCACGTTGCCCTTGGATTTCGACATTTTCTGGCCTTCCGCATCGCGCACCAGACCGTGCACGTAAACCGTCCTGAACGGCACTTGCGGGTTGCCGTCCGGGTGTTTCATGAAGTGCATGGTCATCATGACCATGCGCGCCACCCAGAAGAAAATGATGTCGAAGCCGGTCACCAGTACGTCGGTGGGATGGAAGGTCTTCAATTCCGGCGTCTGGTCCGGCCAGCCCAGAGTCGAGAACGTCCAAAGGGCGGAGGAGAACCAGGTGTCGAGTACATCCTCGTCCTGGCGCAGTTTCAGGCCGGCGTCCAGGCTGTACTTGGAGCGCACTTCGGCCTCGTTGCGGCCCACGTAGACGT
The DNA here is from genome assembly GCF_017832375.1 of Methylocaldum sp. RMAD-M. Lineage (NCBI taxonomy): Bacteria > Pseudomonadati > Pseudomonadota > Gammaproteobacteria > Methylococcales > Methylococcaceae > Methylocaldum > Methylocaldum sp. RMAD-M. The sequence continues at coordinate 139,829 of NZ_JAFIBZ010000006.1, forward strand.
TGCCGTGGTCGTCATACCAGGCCGGGATGCGGTGGCCCCACCACAATTGCCGGGAGATGCACCAGTCCTGAATGTCGCGCATCCAGGAGAAATAAAGATTTTCGTATTGCTGGGGCACGAAGCGAATGCGGCCGTCTTCCACCGCTTCGATGGCGGGTTTCGCCAGTTCCTTGGCGCTGACGTACCACTGATCGGTGAGCCACGGCTCGACGACTACGCCGGAACGGTCGCCGCGCGGCACTTTCAGCGTGTGCGGCTCGATTTTCTCCAATAGCCCTGATCGGTCGAATTCGTCCACGACTCGCTTGCGCGCTTCGAAGCGGTCCAGGCCGGCATAAGCTTCCGGAGCTTTTTCCCCGTGCGCGCCGGCATAACCCTCGAAGGTGAGCACGGTGAATTCGTGCAGGATTCGGGCATCCTTGTCCAGTACGTTGATCAGCGGCAGGTTGTGGCGTTTGCCTACATCGTAGTCGTTGAAGTCGTGGGCCGGCGTGATTTTCACGCAGCCGGTGCCGAACGCGGGGTCGACGTATTCGTCGGCGACGATGGGGATTTCCCGGTTCGTAATCGGCAGCCTGACAGTCTTGCCCACCAGGTGCTTATAACGCTCGTCCTCTGGGTGCACCGCCACGGCGGTATCGCCCAGCATGGTTTCCGGACGGGTGGTGGCGACGACGAGATGGCCCGAGCCGTCCGCCAGCGGGTAGCGGAAATGCCATAGGCTGCCTCTTTCCTCCTCGCTCTGCACTTCCAGGTCGGAGATGGCGGTATGCAGCTTGGGGTCCCAATTCACCAGGCGCTTGCCGCGGTAAATCAATCCGTCGTCGTAGAGGCGCACGAAGGCTTCCTGCACGGCGCGGGAAAGTCCCTCGTCCATGGTGAAGCGCTCCCGGCTCCAGTCGACCGACGAGCCCAGCCGGCGCAATTGCCGGGTAATGGTTCCGCCGGATTCGGCCTTCCATTTCCAAACCTTTTCGAGGAACTTCTCGCGGCCTAAGTCGTGGCGAGTGAGGTTCTGAGCCGCCAATTGCCGTTCCACCACCATTTGCGTGGCGATGCCGGCGTGGTCGGTGCCGACCTGCCAGAGGGTGTTGTAGCCTTGCATGCGATGGTAGCGGATCAAGGCGTCCATGATGGTGTTGTTGAATCCGTGGCCCATGTGCAGACTGCCCGTCACGTTCGGCGGCGGAATCATGATGCAGTACGGCGTTCCGTTCCCGCTGGGCGCGAAATATCCGCTTTCCTCCCAGAATTTGTACCATCGCGATTCTATGGAATGAGGCTCGTAGGTTTTATCCATGACGTGTTCTGTTGTTTAGGGATGGCCAATCGCGGGATTGGCGCAAGACGATCGATCTCGAATTATATTGAAAACTTAGCTGATCGAGGCTTCAGTCGGAGCTATCCAAGCGATGCGTCTGAATGGTATGGCCTTGATCCGTATAGAACCGGTATCGACGGCGTCCTGCCTGTTTTACCGTTTCGTCCTGGTCGACAAGTTCGACCAGACGCTCGAATCGGTCGAGATCGGGCGGTATTTCGGCACTCAAATTGATCAGTACGTTCTTGGCAGCCTGCGGTGAGCTCCGGTGTCCGATGAGCACCGGCGTTTCGGCTTGGGCTGCGGAGGCATCGAGCCGTTCGTGGGCGACGAAACTGCCTTGCCGGAATGTCCATAGCAAATCGTCTAGCACCCGTTCTTCCTCTTCCGAAGCGGCATAAACGAAAACCGTCAGGTCTTGCTTGATGGCCTTCTCGGTAAGACGGCAGGCCATCAAGCGGCGGCTGTGAGCATCTCCGGTGGGCAGCACGTAGAAATCGATCCGGGTCATCGCGCTTGGTCGATCAGATACTGCACCAGCAGCGGCACAGGGCGTCCGGTCGCGCCTTTTTCATTGCCGGTTCTCCAGGCGGTTCCGGCGATGTCGACGTGAGCCCACGGATAGTCCTTGGCGAAGCGGGACAGGAAACAGCCGGCCGTGATCGTGCCGCCGTCGGGGCCGCCGATATTCGCGAGATCGGCGAACTTGGACTTGAGCTGCTCCTGATATTCGTCCCAAAGCGGCAGGCGCCATACCCGGTCCCAGGCTTTTTCGCCGGCTTCCGTCAGCGCTTGGGCTAGACCTTCGTTATTGCTCATCAAGCCGCTCGGATGACGGCCCAAAGCGACGATGCAGGCTCCGGTCAAGGTCGCGACGTCGATCACGGCGGCCGGCTCGTATTTCTTGGCGTAGGTTAGCGCGTCGCACAGCAGCAAACGGCCTTCGGCATCGGTATTCAGGATTTCGACGGTAAGGCCGGACATGCTGGTGACGATGTCGCCCGGCTTATTGGCTTTGCCGTCCGGGAGGTTTTCGGAAGCCGGGATCAATCCCACCACATTGAGCGGCAATTCGAGCTCGGCTATCGCCGAGAGCGCGCCGATCACGCTCGCGCCGCCGCACATGTCGTATTTCATTTCATCCATGTTGGCGGCCGGTTTCAGCGAAATGCCGCCGGCGTCGAAAGTGAGTCCCTTGCCGATCAGAACGAAAGGCTTGGCTTTCGACGAAGCGCCGGAATATTCCATGACGATGAGCCTGGCAGGCTGCTCGCTGCCTTTGGAGACGGACAGAAAGGCACCCATGCTCAAAGCTTCGAGATCGGACTCGTCGAATATTCGCACCTTGATTTTCCGGCTTTTCCCGACTTGCTCGGCTTGTTCCGCCAGATAGGTCGGCGTGCAGATGTTGCCGGGCAGATTGGCCAGATCCCTCGCGATGTTCATGCCGTTGGCGATGGCCAAGCCTTGTCTGATGCCCAGTTTGGCTTCCGCCGATTGATCCTCGCTGTCGAGCAGGAATTGGAGTTTGGATAGGCGTTGCGGCTTATCGTCCGCCTCTTTTTTCAAGCGCGTGAATTTGTATAGGTTTCCTTCCAATACCTCCACGGCTTGCCGGATTTTCCAAGCCAGATCGTACCCTTCGACCTCGGCTTCGTGGAGAAGGCTCACGGCAAGTTTTGCCCCCGAATCTTTCAGCGATTTCGCCGCTGCGGCCAAAACCTTGCGGTAGGCGGCGGGGGCCAATTCTCCCTTCTTGCCGAGACCGACGAGCAAAATACGTTCTATGTCGCTTTCGGGGATATGGTTTATCAATAGAACGTCGCCGACTTTTCCTTCGACGTCGTCGCGCTTGAGGAGCCTGGAGATCAAGCCTCCCAAGTGTTCGTCCAACCCGCTGCCTGCGGCGGTCAGTTTTCGTTTCTGGTGAAAGCCTAGAACTGCGCAGTTGGCGCTAAGCTTGATGAGCGATTCACATTTTGCCGAATAGTCCATGGTAGAATTTGTGGCTTATTGCTTAAGGGATGGATTGTCGTAATTGACCGCAATTTTCAAGGGAGGGCCTCGAATCGTTAAAGCTTATTATGAAACCCCACCCTTTTAAACCGCTTCAATGGAGACGCCCTCCGATCATCTCGGTGCTCGACCGGATGGTGGCGGCGGAACTCGCCAAGACATTGGGGGCCGTTCTCGGCGTTTTGGTCACGATCATCGTCAGCCGCAAATTTCTGAGTATTCTCGCCAAAGCCATCGAAGGCGAATTGTCAGGCGAAACCATATTTCAACTGCTCGGGCTCAAAATCCTGTCGGCAACCGCCCAGTTGCTTCCGGCTTCATTGTTCATGGCAACCTTGACTGTGTTGGGGCGCATGTATCGGGACCAGGAGATGTCGGTGCTGGCATCGAGCGGGGTGGGGTTGACCCGCATTTATCGGGCGATGAGCTGGATGGTGTTGCCGGTGACTCTCATTGCCGCCGTATTGGCGCTGCAGGTCATGCCGTGGTCCGAGCGACAGGCCCAGGCGCTCATGAAGAAGGACGAGAAAAGTGCCGACATACGCGGTATAAAACCGGGACGTTTCAACGAATTCAGCCAGGGCGACGTCGTGTTGTATGCGGAGGAGTTGAACGAAGACAACTCCATGCACAAGATCTTCGTGCAAAGCCGGCAGCGGGACAAAACCGGCGTAGTGATCGCCGAGAGCGGCCATCTAAGAAGAAACGAGTTGAACGAGCATTTCGTCGTTTTGCAGCACGGCCGCCGTTATCAAGGAATACCCGGACGAGCTGATTTTATTATCAGCGAGTTTGAGGAATACGCGGTGCGCATCGATGGTCCAGAGGGTGAGACGGCATCGCTCAAGCGCGAAGCGTCGGATAGCATGGTGCTGTGGTATTCGCATACGCCACGGGAGTTGGCGGAGCTGCAGAAACGTTTGGCAGTGCCGTTCGGCGTGCTCTTTCTGAGCTTTTTGGCCGTTCCGCTCGCGAAAATCGCGCCGCGTAGCGGTGTCTACGGGAACGTGTTTACGGCCTTTCTGATTTATATCGTTTACGAGAATGCTCAAAAGATTACTCAGGGTCTTCTGATGACCGAGAAGATACCGCTTTGGCTGAGCTATTCCGGCGTTTATTTCTTTTTGCTCATCATTACCGGGGTCTTGTTCATTCGAAATCTCGGCTTTAGCTGGATCGTTCAGGTAGCCAGGGAAAAGGTCGGGTTATGAGAACGCTGAGCCGATATATTGCAGGAGAAGTGGTCAAGGGATCGCTGATCGCCGTGTTGATATTGTTAGCGCTCCTCAATTTTTTCACCTTTGCGGATGAATTGGGCGATCTGGGGCAGGGGAATTACGGCCTGGCGAGTATCGTTCAGTATCTGATCCTGACCTCGCCTCGCAATTTTTACGAGCTGATGCCTTCCGCGGCATTGGTCGGAAGCCTGGTAACCTTGGGAGCCTTGGCCAACAATCGGGAGCTGGTGGCCATGCAGGCCGCTGGAGCCTCACGTCTGCACATCATCGGGGCAGTGCTGGCGGGGGGCATGATGCTGGTTTTCATTTCGCTCGGGATCGGCGAATACATCGCTCCGGTAGCGGAGCGCGCGGCGCATACGCTTAAGGCGACCGCATTGCAAAAGCAGATCGCATCGAGAACGAAGTATGGATTTTGGGTGCGGGACGGTGATGTATTCATCAATATCCGCCAAATCGAACGGCCCGAAAACTTGGGCGATATCAATATCTTCAAACTGGATGGGACAGAGAAACTCCATTCGGCCACGCATGCCGACAAAGCCGTTTACGATGGGAAGCAGTGGCGATTGGATAATATTTTCGAGAGCCAATTTCTAGCCGACGGAATCGTCACCGAGCAAAAGGCGTATGCTGATTGGTCTTCGGTGCTAGCACCGAATCTGCTGAATGCGTTCGTGATCAGTCCGGAAAACCTATCGGCTTACGAACTGGCGAGATACATCCGGTATCTGAAGGAGAACGAACAGCAATCGGCGTTCGTCGAACTGGCATTCTGGGGAAGAATCGTGAACCCGGCGGTTACTCTGGTCATGCTGCTCGTAGCCGCCCCTTTTGTACTGCCGGTGCGGCGAGAAGTCGGCACGGGGCAGCGTATCGTGGTAGGCGTCGTCATCGGGTTGGGTTTTTATTTGTTTGACCGCACTTTCGGTCACTTGGGGCTGATTTATGAGATGAATCCGATATTTGCGGCTTTCTTTCCGACAGTGCTGGCGCTCACGGGTGCTTTGGTCGCGATTTTCCGGCTTCGCCTAACTTAGATTGGAGATGTGGGTTAGATAAAGGGCAAGAAGTCGCGGCCGCTTCCGTCGGCATCGATTAAGCCCACAGCGAAACCAGAGTGTAAGCTATCGAGGGCGATTCGAATAACCCGTTCCAGACCTTCCACCAGGGAATAGTGCTTCAAATCGGCGACTGTCACCCAGCGGGCGTCCGAAACATCGGTGGCGGGCTTTGGTGTGAAGCTCTCCGGATCTTTCAACGTTGCGACAAAATCGACGATGACATAATGAAACTCGCCGATCATCCGCTCGACCAGAGCAATTACGGGGCCCAGCTCTGCCTCGATCCCGGTTTCTTCCAGTATCTCGCGCCGGCAGCATTGCATGAGCGTCTCGCCGGGTTCCTGTTTACCGCCCGGAATCGACCACAGTCCCAAGGCGGGTTGTTTTCCTCTGCGGATCAGAAGAACTCGCTCGGATGCATCAAAAACGACAGCACCAACGCCGACGGCCGATTGAGGTGGTCCGCACCTTGTAGAGGTGATGTCCGGCTCCGGAGGCGTCATTCTAGCGGTAATGCGCTAAAGTCCGCGTCCGAGGCGTTGGCGAACCGGCGAGTAGAGCCGGTGCGTATCGATTAGGCGGATTCATTGTGCGATACGAGATCATTCGGTAGAGGAGAAGTTTATGCGGGCTCCCGCCATCGAGGTTCGTGGTCTTAACAAGCGCTTTGGCTCGGTGACGGCTGTGGACGGAATTTCTTTCGCGGTACCGGAAGCAAGCACTTGTGCCTTACTCGGCGGCAATGGAGCAGGAAAGACGACCACTCTGGCGATGTTGTTGGGACTCTTGTTGCCATCTTCCGGGAGTATTCGGATCATGGGCGTGGATATGATCAAGAATCGGTATCCCGCGCTGTCCCGCATGAATTTTACCTCTCCCTACGTCGATTTGCCGCATCGGCTTACGGTGAAACAGAATCTCGACGTTTATGCCCGTCTCTACGGCGTTCGGCATCGAGCCGCGTGCTTGCGGTCTCTTGCGGAGCGTTTCGATCTAGAAGCATTGATGAACCGCGCCTACGGTTCCCTTTCGGCCGGGCAGCGTACCCGCGTCGCCTTAGCCAAAGCGCTCTTGAACGAGCCCGAAGTGTTGCTGATGGACGAGCCGACTGCTTCCCTGGACCCGGCTTCGGCCGACACGGTCCGAACCTTGCTGAAAGCCTATCAGGAAAAATCCGGGGCCACAGTTCTGCTCGCTTCCCATAATATGCAGGAGGTGGAGCGGCTATGCGATAACGTCTTGATTCTCAAACAAGGGCGTATCGTGGATCGGGATACGCCCGCGATGCTGGTGCAGAAATACGGACGAGATAGTTTGGAGCAGGTTTTCATCGACATCGCGCGCGACCAAGATCGCCAGTCAGCTTAGTGTAGCGTGTATACATGTATATGAGCTTGCAACGTGTTTTCGCCTTGGTCATGCGCTATCTGTATTTGATGCGCAGCTCCTGGCCTCGGTTGATCGAGCTCATTTATTGGCCGACCATGCAGATGATTTTGTGGGGGTTTATCAACCAATTCTTCGTCGGCCACAGTGAATGGGTGGCCCAGGCTGCGGGATTGTTGATAGGCGCCGTTCTACTCTGGGATGTGTTGTTTCGTGCCCAATTAGGTGTTTCCGTAGTCTTTTTCGAAGAGATGTATTCCCGAAACCTCGGGCATTTGTTCGTCAGTCCGTTGCGTCCTTACGAATTGGTCATGGCCTTGTTGACGGTCAGTTTTTTGAGAACCTCGATCGGCGTCGGGGCGGCAGCGGGTCTGGCGGTCGTTCTGTATCGGTACTCGATTTTCGATATGGGGCTTCCGCTCGTGGCGTTTTTTGCAAACCTGCTCGTCATGGGATGGGCTATCGGGTTGATGGTGGTCGCGCTCGTATTGCGTTACGGACTAGGAGCGGAAAGTCTGGCTTGGGCCGTGATTTTTGCAGTTGCGCCGCTCAGCGGGATTTATTATCCAATTTCCGTGCTTCCCGATTGGCTGCAAAAAATTGCTTTGCTGTTACCCTCCAGCCATGTCTTCGAAGGTATGCGTGCCGTTGTGCGAGATCATGTTTTTTCTCTCGATTCGTTTTGGATGGCCGTTCTGTTGAACCTGATTTACCTCTTGATCGGTTTCGCTCTTTATCTTTTCGCCTTTCATGTCGCCCGTAAACGCGGCCTATTGTTGCAAATGGGGGAATGAGTGGGCTGTCGCGATAGCCTGGAACCGTCCTAAGTACCTGAAGCTCCATTTTCCGGAGCGACCGCAAACAATGAACAAAGTCAACGTCCTGTTTTGTTGTATGGCTAATATATGCCGGTCTCCGATGGCCGAGGGAGCCCTAAGAGAACTGGTGAAGAATGCCGGTTACACGGACAAGATATTCATAGACTCGGCCGGAACCCATGCTCACTATTTGGGGCGCCCACCCGATCCGCGAGCTCAGCGGGCCATGTTGGAGCGGAGGATCGATATCAGCGGTTTACGCTCAAGGAGGATTTTGCTCGCGGATTTTCAGAGGTTCCACCACATTTTGGTGATGGATGCAGAAAATTACGACGCGCTGCGGTTTATTTGTCCGAGAGCCCACATCCACAAGATTCGGTATCTTCTAGACTTTGCGCCTCAGTTCAAGACACGTGATGTTCCCGACCCATATCATGGGGAAGAAATCGTTTTTTACCGGGTGCGAGAGATGATAGAACGGGCAGCGGAGGGAGTATTCGCGTACTTACACGAGTCTTTGAACGACAACAAAGTTACGTAAAACGAGAGGGTTGAAAGCCTAATTCGTGTCACGCCCCTAAAAAGTCAAGGCTACAATCTTGAACATCATTATTAACGCTCATAGAATAGTGTCCCGTTGCGTGGTAATCGGCTCTAGCGCGGGTTTCCACCAGCGGGCGTAACCGAGTTACGTCGTCATGGACGCTCTTGATGTCAGGGAGCGTTGTGTCACAAACCAAAGAGTTTTGTTGAGGTAAGAAAGATGGAACAAGAAAAAGACAATTTCTGGCTCTACATCGGCGGTATCATCATAGCGACTGTTGTCGGCGTTTTCCTGTTGAAGAGCAGGGAAATGGAAAGCGTGCCCGCCAAGGCCTATGAGGAAACAAGGGCACAAATCGAGAAACAGATCGAGAACGCAAAACCCTAGGAAATTTTGCCGCTGAAGCAGGAGCCAATACCTGCAAGGCAAGCGCTAAAACCGGAGGAAAAAATAACGGCTCGGAGGAGCATCTGATCGCTAAGCTTTGTTGCGTAAGGAGGTTGAGAAAATCAGCCGTAGTTGCGGCCTAGCCCTCACCGGACTTATGCAACAAAGCTTCTTTTGGCCATTTTCAAACCCGTCTACTTAATCTCTCGTCGCGTACAATACGTTGCGCGCGGGGCGTTGTCGGTCAACTCCAAATCAGCTTTGTGTCGGACGGCTAGCAGCAGCGCCCATGATCGCGGACCCACTCAGCCAGTTTTTCTGCCTTATGCTCTGTAAGCTGCTCCCAAGAAAAACGCCATTGCCAATTGTCGGCGATCGTTCCGGGCGTATTCATGCGATGTCCATGACCCAATTCCAGGACATCCTGCATCGGTATTACCGCTAATCTCGCCACAGACGCGAGCGCGCATCGAACGAGGCTTTGCGGCATTCCCACTTTGTTATCCCCGCAATGATCAAGTAGGTATTCGGAAACACGATGACGCTGTTCCTCCGACAAGTTTTCGTACCAGGATAACGTCGTGTCGTTATCGTGAGTCCCCGTGTAGACCACGTTGTTCTCGGTGTGGTTATGGGGCAGATAAGGATTATCGTCGCCCCCGTCAAAGGCGAATTGCAGTATCAGCATGCCCGGAATATCAAACCGGTTGCGAAGCGCTTCCACCTCGGGTGTGATAATGCCCAGGTTCTCTGCAACCAAGGGTAAGCCCGAGCCGTTGAGCGTGGCGAATACCGTTTCCAGCAGGGCGTCGCCCGGAGCCTTCACCCAGCGGCCGTGAATCGCCGTTTCGGATTCGGCCGGTATCTCCCAGTATGCTTCGAAACCTCGGAAGTGGTCGATGCGTACCCAGTCGTAAAGCGCCAACTGACTCCGGAATCGATCCAGCCACCAGCGGAAGCCGGTCGCTTTCATGTGCTCCCAGTTATAGTGAGGATTTCCCCAGCGTTGGCCGGTAGCCGAAAAATAGTCGGGCGGCACTCCGGCCACGACGCGGGCATAACCGGTCTCGGTCAAATCGAAACATTCTCGACAGGCCCACACCTCGGCGCTGTCGCCGGCGACGAATATCGGCATGTCGCCGAACAACATGACTGCTCTCTGCTTGGCATAGCGTCTTAACTCCGTCCATTGCTCGAAAAAAACGAATTGCTCGAATTCAACCTGAGCGATGCGATCCGCCAGACGTAATCGGGCAGCTTCCAGCGCGGCTGGCTCTCGGTCCCGAATGGCGTTGGGCCATTCCTGCCATGCCTTGCTGCCGAGTTCCTCGCGTAGAGCAATGAACAGCGCATAATCCGATAGCCACCAGTTCTGCTTTTTAACGAATTCGTCATAAGCAGTGCGGTATTCGCTTTGCAAGCATGCTTGGAAGGAGCCGAAGGCCTGTTTTAGGCAACGAAATCGATAATCGGCGACCGAGATTTCGCCGATAGAATCCGGCGGCGCCGGTAGCCAGCCGCGATCAGACAGCCATTTAAGATCTATCATCAGCGGATTGCCGGCATGGGCCGACAAGCACTGGTAGGGTGAGCCATCGGCATGGGTCGGATTAATCGGAAGCGTTTGCCAGACGCTTATGCCGCAGTCAGCCAGAAAATCGACGAATCGATAAGCGTTTTGACCCAAGTCCCCGTTCCCGAGACTGCCGGGCAGGGACGTGATATGCAGAAGAATGCCGGCCCGACGCCGGTCCAATATGCTGTGTGCGTGCGTCAATTCCCCACCTTAACGACTATGAGTTGGGACTTTCCCAGATATGCTTTCGCTAGCGCTTAACGGGATGTTTGGAGATTTGGAGCGTCTTTTTCGCGGATATTGCTGGACGACAGTGGTTTGATGTCAAGAGACAAGTGCAAGTTAAAAGGCGTATCAAGCTGATTTGTTCCTTGCCGGGATTCCGGCAAATACGTTTTCGAGGACGGCTGTGCAATCCACCCGACGGGCGCCCGGGATTCGCCGCGGGTGTTTTGAGGGCATTGCGCGCGCAATTTTTCGATCACACTAGCTGGCTAAGGGGGATCTCGGAGAGATCGAGCGAAATAGCGATGTGGGCGCCATTCAAAACGCAAGAGCTTTTTTTATCAAATAATTTTCGATGGCGCTTTAAGCGCCAATGCAGAAAGCCGGAAGATTAACCGAGCCTCAACGGGCGAAATGCAGCCGCTGTCCGAGAGCGTCCGGAGTCACCAGAACCACGCCACCCGGACTGACATAGAACCGTTTTCGATCTTCTTCCGGATTCTCCCCGATCACGGTATTCGGTGGAATATGGCAGCCCTTGTCGATGATCGCTTTGGTAATGCGGCAGTGCCTGCCGACGTTAACATCCGGCAATATCACTGAATCCTTTACCTTGGAGTACGAGTTCACGCGGACATTGCTGAACAGCAGCGAGTGCCTGACTTCGGCGCCGGAGATAACACAGCCGCCGGATACCATGGAATCTACCGCCATTCCACGGCGATCGTCGTCGTCGAACACGAACTTGGCGGGAGGGGTTTGTGCCTGATAAGTCCAAATCGGCCAATCCTTATCGTACAAGTTAAGCTCGGGATCGATGCCGATCAGCTCCATGTTGGAGGCCCAATAAGAGTCCACAGTACCGACGTCTCGCCAGTACGCTTGTACGCCACTTTGTACATCGCGGAATGGATAGACAAATACTCGATATTTTTTAATTACCGCGGGGATGATGTCTTTGCCGAAGTCGTGACTCGAACCCGGTGTGTCCGCATCTTTGATGAGCTGTTCGAACAAGAAGCCGGTGTTGAAGACATAAATGCCCATGGACACTAATGCATGATCGGGCCGATTCGGCATGGGCGGTGGATTTTCCGGCTTTTCGACAAAGTTGGAGACGCGTTTGTCTTCACTGACATGCATGACTCCGAACGCTTTCGCCTCGGCTAGCGGCACCTCCATGCAACCGATGGTCAAGTCGGCCTGCATTTCCACGTGGTAGGCCATCATCAAGCCGTAATCCATTTTGTAGACATGGTCGCCGGCGAGAATCAGGATATATTCAGGGTCCCTTTGGCGGAAGATATCCAAATTCTGGTATACCGCGTCGGCGGTCCCGGCATACCAAGCTTCCTGAAGGCGCTGCTGGGCAGGCAGGATATCGACAAACTCGCCCAGTTCGGCTCGTAAGAACCCCCAACCCTGCTGAATATGCCGAATTAACGAGTCCGCTTTATATTGCGTTAATACGCCAACTTGTCTGATGCCCGAGTTTATGCAATTTGAAAGTGGGAAATCGATAATTCGAAATTTGCCGCCGAAAGGCACGGCCGGTTTGGCTCGCCACTCGGTCAGCTTATGTAATCGTGTTCCGCGGCCTCCAGCCAGAATAAGAGCCAAAGTATGCCTAGTAAGGCGGCTGACGAAACGGGATGCATGCATCGACTCTGGCATGAAAGGCTCCTTTAGACTGTGCCATCCACTGGGGGCGCAAATTTGATACCATAACGCCCAGGTGTTTCGGGCATTTGCCAACGGCTATATTTTACTATCAGAGGCCAAATAAAGTGAACTCGACCGACACACAATCCGCGAACGAAGCCGGCGGCGTTTTGCCTCAGATGGATTCTGAATTGCAGCGGATCGTTCTGGCGCGCCACCACGATCCGTTTGCGGTTTTGGGTCGGCATCGGACCGAGGGTGGCGATGTCATCCGGGCGATTGTTCCGCAAGCCGAGACGGTGCGGATCGGGGAGCGAGGCCCGGATATGCAACGCATTCCCGGCACCGATGTGTTCGAATGTCATCTGGATCATGATTCCGTTCCCGAACATTACCGCCTGTTATGGACGGACAAGTCGGGGCAGCCGCAAAGCCATATCGACCCGTATACGTTTCCGCCGCAGCTTTCCGACTTCGACCTTTACCTTTTCGGCGAAGGCAAACATTGGCATATCTATCGTATCCTCGGTGCCCATCCGCACACCGTGGACGGGATCGACGGCATCCTGTTCGCAACATGGGCGCCGAACGCGGAGAGAATCAGCGTGGTGGGCGATTTCAATGCCTGGGACGGGCGGCGGCATCCGATGCGGGTCCGGGGCAACAGCGGAGTGTGGGAACTATTCATTCCCGAGCTCGAACCCGGAACGCTGTACAAATTCGAAATTCGCAACCGCCAGCAGGGTACCGTTCTTTTAAAAACCGATCCTTACGGCCGGCAGTTCGAGCTACGCCCGAATACCGCTTCCTTGGTCGTGCCCGACCGGGCTTACGATTGGAATGACGACGATTGGATGGAACATCGCGCGAACTGCGATTGGCTCCACGAGCCCATGTCCGTTTATGAGGTCCACTTAGGGTCTTGGCGGCATGATGCCGAAGGCGAATTTCTAAACTACCGGGAGCTGGCCAAGCAACTCGTGGCCTATGTCAAGGAGCAGGGCTTCAGCCATATCGAATTACTGCCGATCACCGAGCATCCTTTCGATGGATCGTGGGGTTATCAAACCACCGGCTATTTTGCGCCCACCAGCCGTTTCGGTACTCCGGAGGATTTCCGCTACTTCGTAGATTACTGCCATCAAAACGGAATCGGTGTCTTTCTGGACTGGGTGCCCGCTCATTTTCCGAAGGACGCGCACGGGTTGGCCTGGTTCGACGGTACGCCGCTATACGAACACGAGGACCCGCGGCTCGGCGAACATCGCGACTGGGGTACGCTGATCTACAACTACGGCCGAAACGAAGTCCGCAATTTTCTGATCGGCAGTGCGTTATTCTGGCTGGAAGAATTTCACCTCGACGGACTTCGCGTCGATGCGGTCGCCTCGATGCTTTACCTGGATTATTCCCGTGAACCCGGCGACTGGATCCCCAACAAGTACGGCGGCAACGAGAATCTGGAAGCGATCGCCTTTCTGCGCGAGCTCAATACCGTGACGCACCAGCAATTTCCAGGCACGCTTATCATGGCCGAAGAATCCACCGCCTGGCCGCAGGTGACCCGTCCCACCTGGACCGGGGGGTTGGGCTTTTCGATGAAATGGAACATGGGCTGGATGCACGACACCTTGCTCTACATGAGCAAGGACCCCATCCATCGCCATTATCATCACGATCAGCTGACCTTCGGCTTGCTGTACGCGTTCACGGAGAATTTCATACTGCCGTTCTCCCATGACGAAGTCGTCCACGGCAAGGGTTCGATGCTGCAAAAAATGCCGGGAGACGATTGGCAGCGTTTCGCCAATCTGCGTTTGCTGTACACCTTCATGTTCACTTATCCGGGCAAGAAGCTGCTGTTCATGGGCTGCGAGTTCGGTCAAGGCGGTGAATGGAATTTCAGCAAGGCTTTGGACTGGTATGTACTCGAGTACCCCAATCACAGCGGACTCAAGCAACTGGTGAGCGATCTCAACCGCCTTTATCGGGAAAACCCGGCGTTACATAGGTTCGATTTTGAACAAAAAGGCTTCGAATGGATCGATTGCCACGATGCGCCTCAGTCGACTCTGAGCTATCTGCGGCGGTCCTCCGACGAGTTCGCGGTCATGGTGTTCAATTTTACCCCGGTGCCGAGGCAGAACTATCGCATCGGCGTGCCGGAGCCCGGCGTCTACCGAGAGATCTTCAATTCCGACTCGCGTCATTACGGCGGGAGTAATATCGGCAATAGCGCCGTGACCACGGAAGCAAAGGAATGGATGGGAAGGCCGTATTCCATCAGTCTTACACTGCCCCCTTTGGCCGGAATCGTTTTGACTTGCGAGGTTCTTAAGGAGGATGAACCGGAACCTCCCGAATGAAGAAAATACTCTTCGTCACCAGCGAGGCGTATCCGCTCATCAAGACCGGGGGGCTCGCCGACGTCTCGGGAAGCCTGCCGATAGCCTTAAAGGGCCTAGGCCACGATGTCCGCATACTGCTTCCGGGATATGCTTCGGCCATGGCGGCAGGTCATTTCGAACAGGTCCGACTGCTGCACGGCGATGGCGAAATTGCCATTCTGGAAGGCGTTCTGCCCGGTTCGACGGTACCGGTTTGGCTGCTCGCCCATCCCCAGTACTTCGGGCGGTCCGGCAATCCATATTTGGGGCCGGATGGAAAACCCTGGCCCGACAATCCCGAGCGGTTCTCGTTGTTGTGCCATGTTGCCGTGGAGATGGCCATGAATCGGCTGGGACTCCGATGGAAGCCCGACATCGTGCACTGCAACGATTGGCAAACCGGTTTGGCACCCGCGTTGCTCAGCGACGAGCCGGGACGGCCAGCCACCGTTTTCACGATCCACAATCTCGCCTATCAGGGAGTCTTTCCTCACGAAACCTTCGTCAAGCTGCGCTTGCCGAATCGATTTTGGTCCAGTCAGGCGCTGGAGTTTTACAACCAGTTGTCCTTCATCAAAGGAGGATTGGTTTTCGCCGACCGGATCACTACCGTGAGCCCTCACTATGCCGAGGAGATTCAGGGAGAGGAGTTCGGTGCCGGACTCGAAGGCTTGCTCAAGCATCGCCGGGAGCGGCTCAGCGGCATACTCAACGGTATCGATGCCGACGCTTGGAATCCGGCCACCGATCCCTTCATTGGGACGAATTTCGACATCGATTCGCTGGAAAAAAGGCCGGCCAACAAAGCGGCGTTGCAGCGGGCGTTCAAGCTGGCGGAGGATGACGGGATCGTTTTGATGGCTTGGGTCGGGCGCTTGGTTCAGCAAAAAGGCATCGATCTCGTGATCGAGCTTCTGCCCAAGCTGATTCGGATGCCCATTCAGCTCGTCATCGTGGGCAGCGGCGAAGCCCGATACGAGCAGATTCTATTGCACTGGGCACGTCTGTATCCCGATCGTATCGCGGTCAAGCTGGGTTACGACGAGCCGAGCGCGCACCTAATCGAAGCCGGTACCGACCTATTCCTGATGCCTTCCCGGTTCGAGCCCTGCGGTCTCAATCAGATGTACAGCCAACGCTACGGGGCCGTGCCGGTCGTACGTCATGTGGGCGGTTTGGCGGATACCGTGGACGATGCCAACGCCACGAATCTGACGATGGGCCGGGCTACCGGGGTGGTTTTCCGCGATGCTGCCGCCGATGATTTGTTCCACGCCTTGAATCGAGGTTTCGTGCTTTGTCAGAATAAGGTGCTTCGGGAGAAGGTCCAAAAAGCCGGTATGAGCAAGGATTTTTCTTGGCAGCAAAGCGCTCAGCGTTATCTCGATTTGTACGATCGGGCCATGGCCGATCGCCTGACTGCCGACAGCTTGCTGCGTCTCGACGTGGAAACCTAAGCTTTTCGTGCCGATATGTGGCTACGTCTCGCCTTTATCGCAATCGCCGTCACAGTCTCGAATGCCCCGGCCGCCGCTCAGGATTTGTCGACCATCGAGCTGTTCCACCGTCCGTCGGATGAGATGGTGCCGTTGATCCAGCCCTTGCTGGGGCCGGGCGATGTCGTGATCCCCGCCCGCGATCGGCTTATTCTGAAGGCCGACCCCGGAAAGGTCGAAGAAATCCGCGACTTGGTTCGGCAGCTCGATAAAAGTTCGCACAGACTTCTGATCACGGTCACTCAAGGCCGTGATCTGTCCACGGAAACCTTGAATGCGCAGGGGCGTTTGCGCGGACGGATCGATCTGAACCGTCCGGCCGATTCGGATATTCGTATCCGCGGGCATCTTTATCAGTCGGAAGGCCGCGATTCAGCCGGCCACACGCAACAGTTGCAGACTCTGGAGGGGCGATCCGCCTATATCGAAGTCGGAGAACAGATCCCTGTTCCGACTCAATCCTATTACGGCTATGGGTACGGCTACAGCGAAAACATCGAATACCGGCCGGCAACCACCGGATTTGCGGTAACGCCCAGATTGTCCGGCAGCGAGGTGATCATAGAGCTGTCGCCTTGGTCCGACCGGCTCAGCCGGGACCGGTTCGGCGTCATCGACACGCAAAGCGCACACACGGTAATACGGGCCGCGCTCGGCGAATGGGTCGAGATCGGCGAACAAGTGGAAACGTCCGTCCGCGAAGAAAGCGGGCTCGCCAGCCGAAGCTATTCCACCCGCAGCCAGCAAAACAGGATTTTTCTCAAGGTCGAGGATTTGGACGCGGGTAAGCCTTGACGACCATTATTCCTCCCTCAACGCCAAGGCCGGAGTTAGTCTGCTAGCCCTCCATGCCGGATAGAGTCCGGCGATCAACGCCGCGGTAATCGAAAGAAGCGGCGCTTGCCACAGCTCCACGCCGGAAACCGCCAAATCCATGCTCCAGCCGAAAGACCGAAGGTTGATGACCTTGACCAGTGCCATGGCCAGGGCGAACCCCAGGGGCAGTGCAAGAACCCCGGCGCAAAGGCCCAGAAAACTGGTTTGCGTGAGCACGAGGCCGATCAGTTGCCGCGGCGTCATTCCCAGCGATCGCAGCACGGCGAATTCCCGCGTCCGTTCGAGCTGTATCGCCAGCAGCGCGCTCAGGATCCCGATCAGCGCGACCCCGACGGCGAGGAGGCGCAGCACATGGGTGACGGCGAAGGTGCGTTCGAAAAACTCCATCGAGGCTTGCCGGATTTCGATATTCGAACGGATCAGCACGGTGCCGGGTTGCCGAGTCAGGTCCTGTATTTTCGCTTTTACCGCTTCTGCCGTAATCCCGCTTGCGAGATAAAGGCCGAGCGAGGTTACGCCGGTATCGTTCCAAAGGTCCGCATACAAGTCCCGTCGCAGGACTGCGAGTCCCTGATCCGAGCGGTAATCGAAAAAGACTCCGGCGATGACAAACGGCTTCGGACCTCGTGACGTGCTCAACATTAAGGAATCGCCGGCTCCCAGCCCGTGCCGCGTGGCAAAAGGTTCGGAAACGATGACGACCGGCTCGGCCATAAACCGCTTCCAAACCGTCTGATCGTCGGCCGATTTGAAACGGAACGTCGGCCGCTCCGGGTAAGCCGGCTGAAACGCCAGGAGCTCGATGCGGCCGACTGAGGATTCGGCGAAGGTCCGGCGTCCGAGGCTGAAGCCCGCGATGCCGGGCAAGCGAACGGCGTCCTCCAGCAGGGATGAGGGCAAGGGTTCGCTCGCGATGCCGGTTTCCGTGGGACGGGCCACGTAAAGATCGGCCTGAAGCAGTTGTTGCAGCCAATCGGCGATGGTGAAGCGAAAGCTCTCCACCATCATGCCGACGCCGATGGCGACGGCTACCGAAATGCTCAATGCCGCCGTCGCCAGACCGGTTCGGCTCAAAGCGGCGGACGTGCCTCGGATGGCCAGGCGGACGATTGGCCTGGCGGTGCGCGGACACAGTCTGGTGAGGCCCAGCATCGCTGCGGGGATAAAGAGCGCATAAGCCCCCGCCAGCAGGAAGATCCCGACTATCGCCGTAATCAGACCGGCCGCCGGCCAGTTCAGGAGGAAGACTCCGAGGATTCCGCTTGCTATCCCCAATAAAGTCAATTTCGGCAGCCACCGGCGCACGCTCTGTTCCAGGCCGGAGCGGCGCTGGGCGCGGACCGGCCGGGTCGAAGCCGCATCCAGGGCGGCGGGCAATGCCGCCAATACCGAGGCCGAGATTCCGATCGACAGGCTGCGCAGTAAAGCCGCGGGAGAGACCGAAAACTCCGTCACCGTGACGACGAAATACATATCGCTGATGGTGCGGGTGATTTGATCCAGGAGACCGCGAGCCGCGACCAATCCCAGCATCAATCCGAGCAAGCTGCCGAAGAGACCGAGCAGTCCGGATTCCAACAGGATTTCGCTCATGACCTGTCTGCGAGTGACTCCGACGATGCGGAGATTGGCGAGCAGCGGGCGGCGTTGCAGCACCGTGAAGGTCATCGTGTTGTAGATCAGGAAAAGGCCGACCAGCAGCGCCATCAGACTCATGGCTTTCAGGTTGATTTCGAAGGCATGGGCCATGCGCGCGGTTGCGGTGTTTCGTCCCGCGGCATCGATCAGCGCGGTGTTTTCGGGCAGCATGCCGCGTAGCTTCTCCAGTTCGCGGGATTCGTCGGGCAAGACGAGGTCGATGCGGTCGAGCCCGCCGATCTTGCCCAGTATCTCCTGGGCCGTGGCGATGTCGGCGAGCAGCAGGCCTTCCAAAGCGGGATCGGGCTTTTCCTCGGGATCGACATAGCCGACCACGCGTATCGTCCGCGGCGTGCCCGCGACCTCCACGGTCAGGTTGTTGCCGGGGCCGATGTTGAGCCGCTGGGCGGTGACACGGGAAATCAGCGCCGTATCGGGCTCCGTCAGAAGATCGACCACCGCGGCGAACGAGGATCGAGTGAGCCCTTGCCGTATCGGGCTTTCAGCGAAGGGGTCGAAGCCGGCGAGTCGCAGGGTCTGATCGTGCGCCGCGACATAGCCCTCGACGACGGGCGCCATGGGCACATCGCCTAAATCCCGTCTGAGCTTGGGATAAAGCGTCTCATCGAGGAGTCCGGCCCCGGCGACGATGTGATGGGTAGTCTTGCCGGTCAGCGCGCTCATCGACAGCTGAAAGGCGCGGCGCGAACTCTCTACGGCCAAATCCACCGAAACCAGCATCGCTACCCCGAGGGCGATCCCCAGAATCGCCAGCACGAGCTGTAGCGGATGCCGGTAAAAGTGCCGGCGATTGGCTTTGTTCAGCAGCGTCATCGTGACATGAGCCTGCCGTCCCGCAGCTCCCACACCGCATCGGCGCGCTCGGCCACTTCCCGGCTGTGGGTGGCGACCAGCAAGGTTTTGCCGCGCCTTCTGACGGCGTGATCGAGGAGATCCAGAATGTGCCGCCCCGTCGCGCTGTCCAGATTGCCGGTCGGTTCGTCGGCCAGAATCAGCGAGGGATCGTGCACCAGCGCCCTAGCCAGGGCGACCCTTTGTTGTTCGCCCCCGGACAGCGAATCCGGATAGCTGTCCTGCCGGTCGGCCAAACCGACTTCTTCGAGCAGCGTAACTGCCCGGCGCCGGGATTCGTCGGCGGAAAGGCCGTTCAGTTCGGCGGGCAGGGCGACGTTTTCCAGCACCGTCAAGGTCGGCAGCAGATTGAAGAACTGATAGACGAAGCCGATATGGCTGCGCCGGAACAGGGTTCGCTCCGGTTCGCGCAGTCGGTTCAGATCGAGATCTCGAACAATGATCGATCCGGAGTCTGCCACGTCCAGACCTGCGATCAGATTCAAAAGAGTCGATTTCCCCGATCCGCTCTGTCCCAGCAAGGCCACGAAGCGCCCTTCGCCGATGTCGCCGTCGATACCCTGGAGCACCGGACGCAGTCGGTCGCCCTCCCGATAACCATGAGTCACGCCGCGCAGCATCAGCAGCGGTCGCTCGGAATGGATGGCGGCGGGGGCTTCGGTATGCAAGTTGCCTTTGGTACTGTTCGTGGCGAAACTCAAATCACATCGTCACCCCGGCATGGAAGGGGCCGACTAAAGGCCCGTTTGCGATTGGGACTGCCGGGGTCCAGGTTACAAGGACGTAGACGCCCCGCCATCCTCGGCCTCTGGATTCATGTCCCACAGTCCCTGTGCGGCACCCTGCGGGCGCTTCGCGTGCAAATCGGCCTCGCCACGCTACGCCGTCCCGCTTCGCTCGCGAGTCCTGGGCAGTCCTTCCCTGGCCTGCCCGCTCGCCGCATTGCGCCTCGCCCTGCCGATTTGTCCGGCACAAATTTGCCAGGAGCAAATTTGGACGTGCGCAGCACGGTCCGAAGGACGAACCCCGGGGACGGGGTGAGCAATCCATGCCGGAATGACGAGCAATACTGACATTTCTTTCTTTGCGTGCGGTAAACGGCCGACACCGCCCTAAGACGGTAAGTCGAAGTAATGGATGCTGAACAGATTGCAGTCGTCCAGCCAACATCCTCGGACCCCGAATCCCGCCGTCCGGGCCAGCCTTTGAAATTCTTCGACCGTGTACTTGTAGGAATTTTCCGTGTGCACCGATTCGCCGTCGGCAAATGTGAGGACTTCTCCGGCCAGGTGAATTTCTTGCGCGCCGCGGCTGATCAGGTGCATCTCGATGCGGCTTTCTCGGGCATTGTAGAAGGCGTAATGATAGAACCGGCCGGGATCGAAATCGGCGTCCAACTCGGTGTTGAGGCGGTGCAACACGTTCAGGTTGAACTCGCGAGTCAGTCCTTGCGCGTCGTTGTAGGCCCGGTGCAGCACGGCCGGATCCTTCTTGAGATCGACGCCGATCAGCAAACCGCCGTCGGGCTCAACGAGTCGAGCGACCCGCCGAAGAAAAGCCAGAGTCTCTCCGGGCTCGAAATTACCGATGGTCGATCCGGGGAAAAACACGACTTTTTTCGATTCGGCCGATGCCGGAGGCGGCTCGAACGGTTCCAAGCCGGCGGTATAGTCCATGCACATCGCGTGCACCCGCAACCATGGGTATGCGGCTCCCAGCGCCTGCACCGAAAGTTTCAGATGATCCTTGGAAATGTCCATCGGCATGTAGACGGCGGGGTGCAGGGTTTCCAGCAGGAGCTGCACTTTTTGGCTGTTGCCGCTGCCCGGCTCGATGAGGATGCAGTCCTTGCCGATGGTTTCC
The DNA here is from genome assembly GCF_017832375.1 of Methylocaldum sp. RMAD-M. Lineage (NCBI taxonomy): Bacteria > Pseudomonadati > Pseudomonadota > Gammaproteobacteria > Methylococcales > Methylococcaceae > Methylocaldum > Methylocaldum sp. RMAD-M. Next base: position 161,160 of record NZ_JAFIBZ010000006.1, read on the forward strand.
GCGATCTCTTGAGCGGAGTCGCGGAGAATGCCGACTTCGGTGCGGGTCGGGTAATACTCGGGCGTCTCGCAAATGGCCTCGAACAATTCGCTGCCCCGCTTATCGTAGAACAGTTTCGGGGGCAGCCGTTTTTTCGGGCTGAAGAGGCCGCTCAATACCTCGTCGAGGATATCCGCCTGCGCCGGCTCCCGGTCCGTGAATCGGATGCGCCGAGCGGTCATGAGCCATCCTCCGCCAAGCGGATGCCGGTAAACTGCCAGCGGTCCGGCGGATAAAAAAAGTTTCGATAAGTGGCGCGGATGTGCGACTCCGGCGTCGCGCACGAACCGCCTCGGAGCACCATCTGATTGCACATGAACTTGCCATTGTATTCGCCGATCGAGCCGGCCAGCGGCTTGAATCCTGGGTAGGGCGCATAAGGGCTCCGGGTCCATTCCCAGACGTCTCCGAAAATCTGCGCGATATCGCCTCCTGCCGTTTCCGAACTGGCAGCGGGATGATAGCGGCCCGATTCGCGGAAATGACCCCGAATCGTGCAACGGGACGCGGCGCATTCCCATTCCGCTTCGGTCGGCAGGCGTTTGCCCCGGAAACGGGCGTAGGCGTCCGCTTCGTAAAAGCTGACGTGGCAAACGGGCTCGTTCTCGTCGAGAGGGCGCATTCCCGACAAAGTCATCAGCCACCATTCGCCCTCGATGTTCTCCCAGTACAGCGGAGCCTGCCAGCCACGTTGCCTGATCGCCGCCCAACCGTCGGAAAGCCACAATTCCGCCCGCCGATAGCCGCCGGCCTCGACGAACTCCAGGTATTCGCCGTTGGTGACGAGGCGCGAGGCGAGGCGGTAGTCCCGGAGGTAAACCTTGTGGCGGGGTGTTTCGTTGTCGTAGGCGAAGCCCGAGCCGGCATGGCCGATCTCCCTGAGACCGCCGCCGTAGTCCAGCCATCCCAATGCCGACGCGGCCGGAGCTTTCGGATGGTTCGCGTGGCGATAGACCGGCCTCAGGGGATTGACGGCAAAGTTGTATTTGATGTCGGTGAGGAGAAGTTCCTGATGCTGCTGCTCGTGATTCAAGCCGAGCAGGAGGCGCGAAGCGATTTCATCCTTGTCCGACGGCGGCGGGGCAGTCAGCAATTCAGCCATGGCTTCGTCCACGTAAGCGCGATACCGGTAGATCTCCTCTACGGTGGGCCGCGCCAACAGGCCCCTCTGAGGCCGTGGAAAGAAGCTTCCGACGGTTTCGTAATAAGAGTTGAACAAATAACCGTATCGTTCGTGAAAGAGCCGGTAAGGTTTCAGGTAAGGGATCAGCAGGAAGGTTTCGAAGAACCAGGTGGTGTGGGCAAGATGCCATTTCGGCGGACTGACGTCGGGCATCGCCTGGATGACGTAATCCTCGACGGCCAGCGGCGCGCACAAGGTTTCGCTGTCCCTGCGAATGGCCTGGTAGTCCTCGAGCAAGGCATCGGTCGGATTCTCTTTGCGCGCGAAGCGAGCGGAACGATCGGCTTGTATCATGTGTTACCTCCCTGGATCGCAGGGGGCATTCTAAAACGCCGAGCCTTTCAAGGCTAACCGTAGTGTTACTACAAGGAGTAATCCCATTCGGGATTCGAGTGAACATTACGTAGATGGTGGATTCGCCCCTAGTCTCCGCTCAGGACAGGCTCCGCGTAACCCACCGATTGACGGTCGCTCGGTGGGTTACGGCGCACGCGAAGCGCAGTGATCGGCGGTCGGTCGGTGCTGATGTGCGCCTAACCCACCATCGATGGGTTTCGCTTCGCTCTACCCATCCTACAAAATGAATGCCTGATTGAAAGCGATTTGGAAGAAATTCCGGCACAAGAGGAGAATCTGTCAGAGCACTTTGAAACAGCGCAGTGCTTGACGGAAAGCGATCGTTGTCAGAATGTCAGAACAATAGCTTTTTTCCGGCCGAATCGATTCATAGTCGATTATCGGAAATTCGGCGTCGAATCAGAACTGTTCACGAAACCCCGTCCACCATTCGCCGTCAGCCCGTGTCAAGAAAGCTTGGCCTGCATGAACGGCAGCCGTCACCTCGCTTCTGCGGGCATGCACCAAAGCCAGCGTCGGCGCCCGGTGATAGCTGCGGCACCGGTTGCGATACAGCGGATCGATAAGCCAGGCTTCCAGCCGGCCCTGCACGGCCGTCGCGCCGCGGCGGTCGGCATCGAGCAGCAGGGATGCGAAAATTTCGTTCTCGTTATTTTCGTCCGCGACGATCTGCATCACCTCCGCGATGCGGCTGGGCGAAAGGTAATAAAGATACCATCCCGACAGCTTACCGTTCGAATCGCGGACCTGCCGTCCGATCAGCGGACCCCGCGAGGTCACGCTCGACATCTCGTCCAGCAGCCAGGCCAGATAGGATTTGCCGTAATCGGGGTGAAGACGCCAGCGCGCCGAGAGCCTAGGCCAAGCCGCCGCCATGGCTTCCGGCGCGAGATCTTCCTCGACAAGCTTTTCGGTGGAACGTGCCGGACGCAACATGCCGTTTTTCAAGAGACTCCGTGCCGCACCGTCGAGCAGCACCGAAAGCGGTCGGGACATGCTTACGACCGGCCTGAGAGCAGGATGCTTCCGGCCGATGTATTGGCTGGCGAATGCCGCCGGCCGGAGTAACCGTATCCAGCCCAAGGAGTGCAGGTGCGCGGTCTGTCCTCCCAGTTGCTCCCACAAATAACGCCCCTGGTCGTTTGCGCCGTCGGTAATCGATAAATCCTGAGGACCGCCGAGAAAGTGCCGAAGCAAGAATACGCCGGCGCCCTTGGCCCTTGCCTCCGGAAGTGTCGCGAACGGTCCGCTGCACGCCATGCGTATCGGCCGGCCGTCGAAGATCATCCGCTGCACGCTCACTCTCAGAAATCCGCCGATTCGGCCTTGAGCATCCTCGTAGACCAGCGACGGAATCTCGGGATCGTAGCCTGGCGGATCGAGACACATGCGGCGTACATAATCGGCCAGTCGGTCCGGTGCCGCGGAGCGATCCGAGCGGAATACCCGTTCGAGGACTGCCGCTACCGCCGCGATGTCATTAGACGTGAGCGGGCGAATGGACTGGCGCCGCAGAATCCTGACTCGCGCCGGCTCAAGCGACATCGGTGAGATTCCGCCGGCTTTCGATATAAGCCGCAATTCGGCTTACCGAGCGAAATTTTTCCAGGTTCAGATCCAAGTCGTCGATCGATACCGAGATGCCGAACTCCCGCTCCAATTGAGCGATCAAGTTGACGAGCAGTAGAGAATCCAGCAATCCGGCGTCCACCAGATCGGTATCGGGCTCGGGAATTTCGATGTTGAGGCGATCGAAGAGGAGGCGCGTAACGGCTTGCATCAGTGACTCGGTGCTTTGAGGCATTTTGTTCTCCGGTGCTCATGGGCCAATAAATCGAATAGCAGACGGTCCAGGTATCGATCGCCCAACCGGTGACAGCGTCGTTGCCGCCCGATCGGTCGAAAACCGGTTTTCTCCAGAACGCGGATCGACGCGACGTTTCCCTCCACGGCCCACGCGTTAATCGCTTGCAGCCCCAAGCTGCCGAAGCCGTGGTCCAGTAACTGGCGGACTGCCTGGGTCGTATAACCGCCGGTTGCGTACGTCTTGTCGCCGAGCACGTACCATAAAGTGGCGGTTTTGAAGAAATCCGTGATGCTGCTGAGCCCGACGATGCCAATCGGCTGTTCGCTCTCCGGCGGCGCGAAAAGGCGTAAACAGTGGATGTCGCGCTGGACCATCACCTGCAACAGCATTGGCGTCAGGATTTGCACGTCGCCGCCGAAGTCCAGCCATCGATAGTTCTCTTCGGCAGCGAGCCAGTCGGCGGCGGTCGCCAACCACTTGCCGTCAAGGTTCCACAGCTGTGTCATGTTGAAAGAGGCTCCGCAAACGAGGCCGGTCGATTTTGCCGTTAGCGTTCTTGGGGAGTCGCTCCAGTGGCAGCCAATGCATCGGTAACGCATAGCCCGGGAGCAATCGAGACGCCTGCTCTCGCAAATGGGCTGCCGACACCGTTGAACCCTGCCGCGGTACGTAGGCGCAGCAGATGGCATTGCCCTCGAATCCGTCGGTCGGCATGGCTACTACGGCACATTCTTCGAGGCTCTCGATCGAATGGAATGCCGCTTCGACTTCTCCGAGCTCGATCCGGTAACCACGGCTCTTGATCTGGGTGTCGGCGCGTCCAACGAAGTAGAACAGGCCATCTTCGCCTCGTCTCGCCAGATCGCCGGTCTGGTAGATGCGGTCTTCGGAGCCCGCCGCGTGGGGATGGGGCAGAAAGGCCGCAGCGGTTTTCTCAGGGTCCTTCCAGTAACCGGGGCTCAGGCCCGCTCCCCCGATGTACAAATCGCCGATTTCGCCGGGCGGAACTTCGTTCAGTTTCGAGTCCAGCACCAGCAACTCTTCGCCGGCGCAAGCGGTGCCGATCGGAATGTTAGCCAGACCATTCCGTGGGCATTCGGGGACGGTGTAATAACTGCTTGCGATGGTTGCTTCGGTCGGACCGTAAAGATTGGTAAACCGGACGTGCGGCAGTCGCTGCATGAAATGGATGAGGATCGGAGTGGGCAATACCTCGCCGCACCACAACATCCGCTTGAGAACCGGAAAGTCGTTTTGCATCACGACCCCGTGCTTGGCCATGAAGTTCAATACCGATGGGACCGAAAACCACTGATTCAACTCGGCCGAGCGGATGAATTCGGCGAGTTTGTGCGGCAATAAATTGAGCGCAGACGGGATCATGTGCAGCTCGGCTCCCGCCGAAAGCGTGCCGTAGATGTCGAACATGGACAGATCGAAATGCAAGGGCGTGTGGCCCGAAATCCGGTCGCCGGGTTCGATGCCGAAGTAACTCCGTGCCCACTCCACGAAGGCGATCACGTTACGATGAGTGATGACCACCCCCTTGGGGACGCCCGTCGAGCCGGAAGTGAATAGAATGTGCGCGATATCTAGCCCGTTGTTTTCGGTCTCCGGCGGTACGGAAGGATATGTGTCCACCTCGGTCATATCGAAGCATGCGGTGAATTTCCGTCCGTTCAAGCGATATTGCTCGATCGAGCCGATCATCATGGGGTAGTCGCCGATCTCTTCAAGGATGTCATCCAAGAGTTTCACCGCCTCGGACGAGACCAGCGCTCCCCACGGCTCGGAAATTCTGATCATCGGTGCCAGGCGCGCGGGGGGGCTGGTCAGATCGATCGGAACATAAACCGCATCTGCCTTGAGCACGCCTAGCATGGCCACGACGGCAGCCGGCGATTTAGGCAGCAACAGACAAATTCGATCGCCGCGGCGGCAACCGGCTTTTAGCAAATGCCAAGCCAAGCGCGAGCTGGCTGAATCCAGTTCTCCGTAAGTCAAGGAGGAGCTTCCCAGGGTAACGGCGATGGCATTCGGGCGCAGCTCGGCCTGTCGGGAGACGTAATCTTGCAACAGTTCGGGCACGGTGCTTACCCCTTTAGGGATTCTAGGGCTTTGCGAAAAACGATTGCCGTATGCTCCAGTTCTTCCTCGCTGGGCGGGATATCGAGAATGAAAGTACGATAGCCGAGCCCGACGTAGCTGGCGATTTCCCGTGCCACCCGTTCGTAACAGCCCACCAGATAAGGGCAAAACGTCTGGTAATTGTGGAAGGGGCCGAGCCAATAGGGGTTATCGTCGTCCACGGCCGCTGCATGCGACGACAGCTGTTTATGCCAGTCGGAGTCCGACACTTTCATTGCGAGATGATGGGTCAGCTGTCCTTCGCGGGTTTCCGGAAAACGCTCTAAGGCGGCCCGCCATGCCTGCTCGGCCGAGGAACGTGCCACGATGCCCACCCGAACGCCGCAGGGCACTCCGACATTCTTTTCTACGCCTCGCTCTTCATTCGGAGGCAAGGGATACTTGATCGCCGTCGCGCCTATCGCGTGAGCCGCCGTCATGCCGGCATCCGACGAGCCCGATATCAGGATGCCCGGCTGCAACGAAGGCGGCAGCTGCGGAGACATCTTAAGATTGTGGATACGGTAATACTTTCCTTCGAAGCTTACGCCCGCCGGGCTTTCCAGCAGTTGCCGGATAATCGTCGTGTACTCGACCGTACGCGCGTAGCGCTCGTCATGGGGCGTATCATCGCCAAGGGCCGACAGATCGTTGCGGAAGCCGCCGGCCAGCATGTTCAAATAGACACGCCGCCCGTACAGAAATCCTAGCGTCGCGACTTTCTTCGCGGCCGTATAAGGGTGCATATAGATCGGCTGAACGGCCACCAGCGGAGCTAAGGTCGCAGTGTGTTCCAGAATGATTTGACTCACCAGCCACGGGTCCGCCAGCGAGTTGTCGGTGTAGACCAGAATGCCTCGGCATCCGATACGCTCGCTCCAGCGGGCTACCTCGATGACACGCTGTCGATAGGATTTCGGATCGCCGGTAGTGGATTGAGGGCAGGTCGAGAAAACGTCGATCGCGTCAAGACCGATGCGGCTTTCTCCGGAAAAATCGGCAGATGCACTGTTACGCTGAAGCTGCGACATAAAGCCTTCCTTGGAAATGTCGTTCCAGATCGTTGGTTAAAGCCTGCCTAGCGTGCGCAAAGCGGCCATTGTCCTTTTCGGCCGGGCAGTCGGATCGCGATTGGGCTTGACGCTTTTTCGATTCGGTGTCCGTGAATCTCTGAGTCAAGAATTGGCGTGTCGTTGCCCGATCGATACGTTCATATAAACGTCTTGTGGTCCGGTTCGCCCATTCGTACGTTTACCTATCTTGTCGGGTACGCCGTCTTCAAACGGTCAGCAAAATAGCGCTGCATGAATCGGCCCGTCATCGGCAGAATGGCGACGCCGAGGGATACGTAACCTAACCGGATTCTGCGCCATGCTTCTTGCATGCCCGAAAAATCACTCCGCTGTCGTACTCGGTCCAGGTAGAGCAGGATGGCGTCGCGTGCCCGGCCCGCATGCCCGGATGCCAGATTATCGATGGTCTGGTGAAGTTGAATGATGGTGGGATCGATTCCGTAATGGCGGAGAATATCCGCAACCTGCATATAGCCGGCCCCGAGTCCGCTCAACTCGATGGCGAGATTGAGACCCAGCAGTTCCGGGAAATAGCGGTCCTTGAGCAGCCCGATAGCCAGCATGTAAACCGGCAATTCAAACGCGGCGTCGGTTAATCTTCGATCCTGGGCGAAGCCTTCGGTCTCGAACTCGGGAATCGCCAAGTCCAAGCTCTCCAGCAGCCGTCGATAGACATTGGCATGATTGCGTCCCGGTCTGCCGTTTCCCACCTCGTCGGCATAGATATGCAACAGATGCCGTTCGATCTCGCCGAGATTTTCGGAGGCCGTCGGAATGGCGGCCAGCCAGCAGCCGTCGACCAGAATGGACGGCGCCAGTTGCAGAATTGCCCAAAGACAAAACTCCCGCCCAATCCTGGGATTGCCGTTCAGGGGACGATAGCGCGCGGCTTCCTGCCGATAAGCGGCTTCTATCCACTCGCTGAAGGCCGCCGGATGATAATGGCGCAAAGAACGACGGATCGGTTTCAGCAAGTCCAGCCATCGGCTGCGGCCAAGAATGCGCTTCACCGCGATCGTCGCTTCGGGCGGGCAGTCGCCGGCGGATTCGGCACGGAGCAGCGCGGAGAAGAGCCGTCGGCGGCTCATGGCAGGCGGCGAGGGCTGGTATTTTTTCGGTCCAGCGCGTGCGTTCTGTGGAGTTGGCACTGCACGGGGTTCGCTAATGGACCGGCGAGCCGTTTCGCCGGCGTCGATTGCTTCCGATTCGGCATCGGGATTTTCGATCCAGTTGAGACAGGACCGCCGTTCCTCTTCGGTGAACACGCCGAACATGGCGCCACCGAATTGCATGGCTCGAATCAGCCGGCCGGCGGCTGGACATCGGAGATCCACATAAGGCGAGGTGCGCAATGCTTCGAGCATCGCACCGGGATCGTCCTCGGCCTGTGCCAGCCATTGATCAAGGCTACGCTCTTGGAGCATCACCCGACGATGGTAGCCGATGGCGTACCGGCGCTTCGCCCTAACGATGTCGGCCATGGCGTCGGCGGCCGTCGGGCGTCGATTCCGGTCGGCGGAGAAAGCGAGCAGAAGTGATTCGAACGCATGGCGGTAGAGGTGCCAGCCGGCGCGGATACGCGCCAAGTGGCCGTATTCCCGGAGGTGGGACTCCAACGCAGCTGATGCCAAAGGGCGGACAGCGTTCGAAAATCGTTCCCGTGCCGAAATCCAAGCGGTTTCAGGGCTATCCGAGAGAGTAGCCCACCAAGCCGAATCCAAAAAGCAATGAGCAAGGGTGTAGCCCAGCAGCTCCGGAAAGAAGGTACGGGGTTTGTGCATCAGGCCGAGATGGAGGCAGGGCATGCGCAGGGCGAAATCGGGGAAACGCCGGTCGCTGAAAAAAGTAGGGCTGTAAATGGCCGGGAGCGTTATGGTCGAATTCGTCAACAAGCTCCGGAAATGTAGGGAAAGGGGCGGTGAGTCGTCCTCCAGCCCGATCGTTCGGCAGTAAATCGCAAATAGGTGACCGTGCGCGGACAAATGGCCCGTGGCCGGCTGGGATACGCGGGCCAGCCACGCGCCTTCGAGCAACGCGCTTGGACTGAGAGCCAAGAGCAACGATCGTCGTTCGGCTGGGTCGGCGACATTCGGCGCGTTAACCGGCACCCAGGTTTCGAGTTGGAAGTCGGGTCGATTTTGCTGCTCTTGAGCTTCGATCAAAGCGGCTTTCACGAACTCTTCGGCGGTTTGCAGAGTTCCTCGATCGGGAGGATCGTTCAGCAGAACCTGGCAAAGAGAGCGGAAATCCGGCGACGCGGTCATGGCTGAAGACCTGGCTTGGTGAACAGATGATCGTCGATGACCAGGGAGTCGAGGCCGGACGTGAGCAATACGCCGGCGGCGTCCTCCACGCTGTGCACGATGGGTTTGCCCATGACGTTGAAGCTGGTGTTGAGCAGGACCGGCACGCCGGTTCGTCGATGAAATTCGCCGAGCAGCGCATGAAAACGCGGATTCCAGTCTTGCTTGAGCGTTTGCAGCCGACCGGTGCCGTCGACGTGGACCACGGCGGGCACCTGGTCAAGTACGGTGGGCCTGAAGCGCAGGGTACGATCCATATAGGGGCTTTCCTGGTAGTTTTCGAAGAAATTCGGACCGTGCTCGTGCAGAACGACCGGCGCATAGGGACGGAAGCGTTCGCGGAATTTCACGTCTCGGTTGATGCGCTCGCCCATGTCCCGCGACCTGGGGTCGGCCAGGATGGAACGGTTGCCCAGCGCGCGGGGACCGAATTCCGCGCGGCCTTGAACCCAGCCCAAGATTTTTCCCTGGGCCAGAAGATCCGCGGCAGCGGAGATCACGGCTCCGTCCGGCAAGTGTCGAACCGGAAGTTGTGCGTACTGAGCGAGACGTTCAATGGCGTCGCGCTTGATGCGGCTACCTAAATAAGGCGAAAGGCGGCGGGGTTCCGTCCGGCTTTCCGGATGGTCGTCGTGAAACGCCAGCAGGGCTGCGCCTAAGGCGGTCCCGTCATCGGCAGGTGCCGGCGGGACGTACAGCGATTGGAACGGCGTATGTGCCAACAGCTGACCGTTGCAGACCGAGTTGAGCGCGCATCCTCCTCCGAAAGCCAGATTATCGGACGAGGCGAGTTCGTGGAGATTGGCGATGAGCCGGTTGACGGTCTCGGTGAAGAAATGCTGGCCGGTATGGGCCAAATCCGCGACGGCCTCCGGTGCTTGATTCTTCAATCTCCGACGGGTTATCAGGCGGTTCAGGTACTCGAAGAATCGTTCGTAATCGGGAGCCAGGCGCAAGCCCTCGATCCGCATCGTGCCGCGCAGCCAGCTCAAGACCTCCTCGTCGATCCGTCCGTAGGACGCGAGCCCCATGACTTTCCATTCCTCGCCGCCTATCCAATCGAAACCGCATAGCTCGGTGAGCTTCATATAGTAGAATCCCAAGCTGAGCGGGCCGCGTGCTTCGAAGAGAGGTTTCAGGCGTCCGTTGCGATAGGCGAAGAACGCCATGGAGCCTTCCTCGCCATAAGAATCGATTACCGCGCAGGCCGCCTCGTCGAAAGGACTCCCGTAACACGCCAGCGCGGCATGGGTCAGATGATGGTCGTAATGGCGGAAACGGACGGATGCGCCGGGAAAGTCGCGGCCCAATGTTCGCGCCAGGTTGAGCCCGATCCGCCGCATGGCGTGGTGCTGGCAAGCCAGCATGTGGTGGATCTGATACATTTCCAGCCACGTGGTAAGACGGCGTCCTTTGCCGTTCAGGATGCCCCGGGGCGACAGCCAGCCGAGCATCTTCGCGAGTCTTTCGTAGATCGGCCGGGATCGGCGCCAGTTGCAAGCAATGACGAACTCATCGGCATCGCCGCAATGCTCGCTCAGAAGCTTAGGGATAAGGTATAGGTTGTCCGGCTCGCAATTCAGGGCGCGCTTGTATTGAAGGTGGCGTTCGGTAGCCTCCGCGAATAAGATCTCGCCCGCATGGTTCAGGATGGACAGCGCCGGATCGTGATAGGTCGCGCAGAGGCCAACATAATACGTTCGGGTGTCGTGTTTTTTCATCGCCGATTCCGAAAGCCTATGGACATTCTAACGAAAACTGCGGGGGTCGGGATTCCGAGAACGGTTCGTCTGCCGGATTTTCTACCGCCTTGGTGGTGCGGTTTCGGTCTCAGCCTGTTTATGCCGATCTGCATTTTCGCGTTTTTCGCAACCGGCCCCCATCCGGCGGTTCAGGCCTTGGCTTGGACATTGCCGATGGGCGCACTCTTTGCGGCCGATTGTTTCGGTCCTTCCGAGCGGCGGTCGGTGCCTGCCGACGCTCCGCGCTGGTTTTTCGACGGAATCCTGTATGCGCTAGTTCTATTGCAGATACTGAACGCCCTCGCTTTGGGACTCTTGGTCTCGCGGCTTAGATGGGCCGGCCCGCTGGAAGTTGCGAATAGCCTGGGCAATCTGTTGGCCGTCCGGATCATGGCCGGAGCCAATTTTTGCTGCGCGGCAATTTGTCCTGCCCACGAACTCATCCACAAACATCGCCGATGGCACCGGATGCTGGGACGATTTCTGTTTGCCACCGTGTTTTACGATCATTTTTCGATCGCGCACAAGCGGGCTCATCATGCCATGCTGGGCAGTGCGCTGGATCCGTCGACCGCTATTGCTGGCGAATGCTACGAGGACTTTTTTCGGCGCGTGGCGATTCAACAATGGCGGATTGCCTGGAATGCCGATCGAAGGGCTACTTTGACCGGAGCGGCCGTCGAAGCCGTTTGGCTCGCAGCATACGTCTGGCTGTTCGGGCTCTTGGCGGCAGCGGTGTTTCTGCGATGCGCCTATCTCGCCATACGGATCTTGGAATCCGTCAATTACTTCCAGCATTACGGTTTGACCCAAGCCTCCGGCCGGTCGCGTTTAGCAGCCTGGCGCAACGACTCCGCGGTCAGCCTGTTTCTGTTTCTGGGCCTCACGCGGCACGCCGACCATCATCGTCGCCCCGGGATACCTTATCCGGAACTGTGCGCACCGACCGAAGGACCCGCCATGCCTTACGGATATTGGGGCATGGCGGTGATGGTGCTGAGGCGTAACGAGAAATACCGGGCTTGGGTCGATTCGCAAGAAAACGTATAAGATGACCGAAAGGGAGCGCTCGCGATTGTTCGCCCCTACCAATGCGCCAGCAAATGGGCCAGGCCGCGGATGGTAATGGTCGGCTTCCACGACGGATGATCGATGTTCTCCAACTGTAGCTCCGGCAGCCTGCGGAGCAGGGCGTCAAGCGCCGTCTCGAGCTCGATGCGCGCGAGCCGGGCTCCCAGGCAGTAGTGCATGCCGCCCCCGAAGGACAGCGGTTTTTGCGGAAGTTCGGCGCGTTCGATCAGGAATCGCTCGGGTTCTTTGAACACGGCCGGATCGCGGTTGGCTGCACCGAGATTGATGTAGACCGTCTCTCCTTGCTTGATCGTTACCGCCCCGACGGCGACATCCTGCATGGCAACGCGAGCGGCGATATGAACGGAAGTCTCGTAACGAAGACACTCGTTCACGGCTTGCGGCAGCAATGACGGGTTTCCTCGAAGCAAATCCAACTGCTCGGGATGCCGAAATAGTGTCAATAGCGCATTGCCAATCATATTGGCCGTGGTTTCGTGCCCCGCCAGAAACAGTAGCGCCATATTGGCGATGATTTCATCCTCGCTCAACCGATCTTCGCCTTCCCCGGCCTGAAGGAGCAAGGAAACCAGGTCATTGCCAGGATTTTTGCGACGTTCGCGGCAAATTTCGCGGAAATAGCGGTCGAATGCGTGCGAGGCCCGGTTGGCGGCGTCGATTTCGTCGGCACCGATCGGACTCAATTCGAACACCTTGACCAGTGCTTGGGTGTCGGCGAGGAATCGGAGGCTGTCCTCGAGATGTATATCGAGAAGTGCGCAGATGATCCGGACTGGAAGCGGATAAGCGAATGTATTGACCAAATCGGCGCGGCGGCTATCGATAAAGCCGTCTATCAGCCGATGAGTTTCCCGCTGGGCCAGATAGCGCAGCTCGGGGGCCTGTTTCACGCCGAAAGCTTTGCTGACGAGCGTGCGCAGCCGCGTGTGCTCCGGAGGGTTCATCAGCAGCATGAACCGATTCACCATCTGAAAGGCCGGCTCCATGACGGCGTCCTTTCCGTAGCGGCGGGCGACTCCCGCCAGAAAATCCTTGCCGAAGCGAGCGTCGCGGAGAATTCGGTTGGCATCCTGGTAGCGTGTCGCCAGCCAGATGCCGGGCATGAGCGGACAAATCGGTGCGTCACTGCGCAACTTGGCATAGGCCGGATAAGGATCGGCAAAGAAGGCGGGGGAGTCGAGATTGATGTTGAGCACGGTGTCCAATTCTGTCCAAGAGGTTGTTGGAGACGATCGAAGATACCCGATCCACGACGGATCCATAAACGGGAGATTTTTTCCGGCACAGTTCGCTCCTCGACCGGTTGCTTGCTACTTCGCCGTCACGCGGTGAAAATATCTTCTTTTAAGGATGTTCGAAATTTCCTTCCCTCATCAGGACCACACCTCGGCCGGAAGCAATAATCATGTCAGGACTTTTTGTCGATCCTCAGTTCTGGATCGGACTCGGCGAGATTATCGTCGTCAATATCATTCTCTCGGGCGACAACGCGGTGGTCATCGCTCTCGCCGCGCGTTCACTCCCGGAACAACAGCGCAATCTCGCCATAGTCTGGGGGTCGGTTGCCGCCATTTTGATGAGGGTTGTCCTCACCATAGTCGCAGTGGAAATGTTGCGGCTTCCTTATTTGAAGATCATCGGCAGCGTGCTGCTGTTCTGGATTGCCGTGCAGTTGCTATTGCCCGAGGGCGACGGCGGCGAGGGTGTCGACGACCACGATAATCTTATCGCTGCGATCCGGACGATCTTGATTGCCGATCTGGTCATGAGCCTCGACAACGTTATCGCAGTTGCCGCGGCGGCGAAAGGCAACGTACTGCTCCTGATACTCGGTCTGGCGATCAGTATTCCCCTAGTGATTTTCGGCAGCACCGTCATTCTGCGCTTGATGGACCGATTCCCGGTAATCATTGTGCTCGGGGCCGCTTTGCTCGGTTTCGTATCGGGCGAAATGCTGGTCACCGATCCGGCGTGGCCTGGGCCGGAGGGCCATTGGCTGCATGACGTGATCCCCTTTGTCGGTGCCGTTCTAGTGGTCTTGGCCGGCAAGTGGTTGGCGCAGCGTAAAGCGACGACGGTACCGCACCGAGTAGTGGATCTCGCCGCCGAAGACGAGCAGCCGAAATCGGGCAAAACGGGCTGACGCCACCTATTCCAGGAGAATACGAATGTTAAGAGTATTGGTTCCGGTCGATGGCTCCGAAAATTCGATCCGCGCCGTCGATCACGTGCTCAAAAAGGCAGCCTGGTACAAGGAGTCGCTGGAGATCCATCTCCTTAACGTCCAGCATCCGCTGCACGGGGAGGTACGTATGTTCCTCGATGCCGAACAGATCCGCGCTTTTCATCATGACGAGGGAACCAAGGCGCTAGAGTCGGCTCGTAAGATCTTGGATGGAGCCGGGCTTCCCTACATCGTTCATATCGGTGTCGGCAATCCGGCCGAGGTGATCGTACAGTACGCCAAAGAGAAGGCGTGCGATCAGATCGTCATGAGCGCCCGCGGCCTTGGTTCGGTCGCGGCTCTGCTCATGGGGTCGGTAGCGACCAAGGTCATCCATCTGAGCGAAGTGCCGGTTTTGCTTGTGAAGTAACCCCGTAGATGCGTGATCGCTCCGCCGCGTCATAATATGGATTGTGCGCGGCATGAACGGGTGCGGGCGCTCGTGACGTTCTCGCCTATCCAGGTTTCAAAGTGACTTGACGATCAGCCCGTTAGACTACAGGGCGACGGGGCTTGCAACCGAACGCGTCGGATTGCAAACCCCGTTATTTCATTTTGTCGATATCGAGTACTATCCGGCCGCTACGTTAAAACCGGTATTCCACGCCACCGAAGAAAGCCCGTCCATCGCCCGGATAAAACTGCGCCGCATCGCGTCCGTCGGCATTGGCGATGACGCCAGTGGTTGCCGCATATTTTTCGTCGGTCAGGTTCTTCGCCTCGAAGTAGGCGGAAAATCCTTGTTTGGTCCTGTAGCCAGCTCGGAAGCCCATGAGGGCATAGGCGTCGGAGGACAGTGTGTTGGCCAAGTCGACCGGGATGCGGGTAGCGGACCACTCCACGTTGGGGCCGGCGTAGAAGCCGGACGGATGCTCATAGCGGAGTTCCGCTCGCAAGTAGTGTTCCGGAATGCCTGGTAGGCGGTTGTTGCCGTAGGTCGGGTCGTTGTCGAAGCGGAAATCGTTCCACATGTAAGCCTGACGCAGAACGATGTTTTCTATGGGGCGGACCTCGAAACCGAGTTCGATACCTTGGTGTATGGTCGTGGAGTCGGCGTTTCGGGTGATCGTCGCCGTTCCGCTCGGATCCGCCGGATCACGCAGCTGCAGCAATTCGTTCTCGATCCACGCATGGTAGTAGGACAGGTCCCAGTTGACCATGCCCTCCTGTCCGCGCGTCCCGATTTCTACGGTGCTGCCGCGTTGAGCCGAAAGCTGAAGCGGGGTATTGCCAGATTGAAGGGTTAGTTCGCCGAATGACGGGGGCTCGAAGCTGCGGCTGAAATTCACATAAGCTTGGCTATTGGCCGTGAATTCCCAGCGCGCGCCGATTTTCGGGCTGACCCCGAAGAAATCCTGGTGGTCGCTTTGATCGCCATTGCTCAGGAAGCGATCGGTATATTCGCGTGAGGCATAGGACAGTTGAAGGCCGGTAACCAGGGCCAATTGATGCAAGATATAGTGTTGGTTTTCGCCGTAGAGATCGATGTTGATGGCGTCTTGCGTACTCTTGGCCCTTCTGGCGCCGCGGTGGCCGCCGACGTTGACGAAACGGTCGTCCTGGGTTCGGCCGCCGGTCGGATATAGACCCAGGATGAAAATATTCTTGCGGCCGAACAAGTCGTTTTCGTTGGTGTAACGGATGTTCATGCCGTAATCGTCGGAAACCTGGTCAAGAACCTGAAAAATAGGGTGATAAAGATCCTTGTAAGACCAGAAGCTGCTGATGTCGATGCGCTGCTTGTCGTCCCATCGCCAGGTAGTGGTATTGCCGAGCCGCATCAGCCTGAAGTCGCGCTTCTGCTGGCCTCTGAGGCTGCTTGGATTGGCCTGGGTCGGATCGTCTTCCAGTTGCGCTTTGGTTAAGCTTCCTGGTAGGTTCGATTGGGTGTTGACATAAGTGACGTAGAAGCGCGTTTCCAGGTTCTCATTGAAGCGATAGCCGAAATTGCTGAAGATGCGCTCGTTCTCCTGCTCGCTCCAGTTGCGAAAACCGTTGGTAGAAAAGAAGGTTCCGGAGATATAGTAATCAGCATCGCCGATCACTTGCCCTGAGCTCACCTGGGCACGGTAAGTGTCGAAGCTGCCGGATTCGAAGCGTAGCTGTAGAGGCGACGCGGTGTATCCGGTCCGGCTCACGAAGTTGATCGCTCCGCCAAGGGTGGTAGAGCCGTACATGAGTGCGTTAGCGCCGCGGTAAACTTCCACGTATTCGGCAGCCAGAGGCTCTACTGCCTGCATGTCGAAGCCTCCGTCGGCGAGGTTTAGCGGAACTCCGTCCTGAAGGAGTTTGATGCCGCGGCCGTGAAAGGTGCGTTGAATGCCGGAGCCTCGGATCGAGACCCGCGATTCCTCGGCACCGAATCGCGGTTGCACGTACACGCCGGGAGAGTAGTCGAGAACATCCTTGAGATTGGCGGCACGGCCCTTCTGATAGCTTTCCGCATCGATAATATCGACGCCTCCGGGAACCCGGTTAATCTGCTCGCGCGCGGTTTCGATATTAGGTACGGTGAGAGCTTGAGGTGCCGTATCGGCTTCGCCGGTAATCGTTAAAGTTGGTAACTGAGTGGGCTTGGTGTCATGATCGGCCCATGCTTTTCCCCCGATGGTTGCTCCGCTGCATAAGAGTGCGAGAGTCATCTTTAAATAGTGATTGCTCATCATTTTCGGACTTGTTGTTTTAGTTTTTTGAGACGGCTGTTAGCGTAAGCACTATTTGAGCCAGTCCGTCTTCAGGCCGAGAACTGGAGGATAGTTTGTCGGAAAGGTCGATCGGGGTGTGTGAAATCACGCATTCCTGGTCGGCGAAGTGAGGCAAATGACATGCTTGGGGTGGCGCGATAAGGGTTGGAAGTGCTCTGGCAATTTCTTGTTTTTTGCGCCCATGGCTGTCGTTGATGGAGATTGCAGGCCGATGTCGGTGACATTAATTGGTCAGCCAAAAAATTTCTTGCAGTACCCGCTTTGGGGTAGGGCATTTGCCGCATCGAGGTTTTGATGATGGGTGCGGCGGCGCTGCATCGGTGTAATAAATTTCTCACGCCGGTATTCGCGTGCGGTGCCGATGGTTGCGAGAGCTCGGGCAGTTCTCGGCAGAAAAATTGCAGAATGAACCTTCTTGAATATGCGCAGTCGAAAAGTCAGTGAAGAGGGAGGTAGATGTAGGCTTCTACGATTGTCCTTGCCCGTTTGAAGCATTTACACCGGGCGATATCCTGATAGTATTTGTAAACTATTTCAAAAAAATGGTCGGATTTATCCGACGAGGAAGTTAGACCGTGAATGACATGTTGAAGAACATAATTCTGTGGGTAGTCATCGCCGTCGTTTTGATGTCGGTTTTCAATAATTTTGGCTCCCGAAAGTCGGTCGATTCGACTATGTCGTATTCGCAGTTCATCTCGGCGGTGAACGAGGGGCAGATTAAGCAGGTGACTATCGACGGGCAAATGATCCGGGGCATGCTCGGGACCGGCGAGAAGTTCACTACTTACAGTCCTGGCGACGACCACTTGGTTGACGACCTGCTGAAGAACCATGTCGAGATCAAGGCTCAGCCGCCAGAATCTCAATCATTATTGATGCAGATCTTTATTTCGTGGTTCCCGATGTTGCTGCTGATTGCTGTGTGGATTTTCTTCATGCGGCAAATGCAAGGCGGTACCGGAGGAAGGGGGGCCATGTCCTTCGGTAAGAGCCGAGCTCGGCTGATCGAAGAAGATCAAGTCAAGGTGACGTTTGCCGACGTAGCGGGCGTTGAGGAGGCCAAGGAAGACGTTCAGGAGATGGTCGATTTCCTCAAGGATCCGAGCAAGTTTCAGAAGCTGGGCGGCAAGATTCCGCGCGGGGCTCTGATGGTCGGTCCGCCAGGGACCGGTAAGACTTTGCTGGCCCGAGCGATCGCCGGAGAGGCTAAGGTTCCGTTCTTTTCCATCTCGGGCTCGGATTTTGTCGAGATGTTTGTGGGCGTGGGTGCGTCCCGCGTGCGCGATATGTTCGAGACGGCGAAGAAAAATGCGCCGTGCATCATCTTCATTGACGAGATCGATGCGGTAGGCCGCCATCGTGGTGCCGGTTTAGGCGGTGGCCACGACGAGCGCGAGCAGACGCTCAATCAGTTGCTCGTCGAAATGGACGGTTTCGAAGGAAACGAAGGTATTATCGTCATCGCGGCAACCAACCGCCCCGATGTTCTGGATCCGGCGCTCTTGCGTCCTGGGCGCTTTGACCGTCAGATCGTCGTTGGACTACCTGACGTTCGTGGTCGCGAGCAAATCTTGAAGGTGCACATGAAGCGAGTGCCGATTGCCGACAACGTGGAAGTCGAATATCTGGCACGCGGCACCCCTGGATTTTCCGGCGCTGATTTGGCCAACTTGGTCAATGAGGCGGCTTTGTTCGCCGCCCGCAAGAATAAGCGCAGCGTCGACATGGAGGACTTCGAGAAAGCCAAGGATAAGATTCTTATGGGCGTAGAGCGCAAATCCATGGTAATGACCGACGAGGAGAAGCAGCTCACCGCTTATCACGAGGCAGGTCATGCGATTGTGGGACGGCTGGTTCCGGAACACGATCCGGTGTACAAGGTCAGCATCATGCCGCGCGGCCGGGCGCTGGGAATTACTATGTTTTTGCCGGAGCGTGACCAGTACAGTGCGAGCAAGCAGAAACTGGAAAGCCAGATTTCGAGTTTGTTCGGAGGACGTATAGCGGAAGAGCTCATTTTCGGCAAAGAAAAAGTGACGACCGGCGCTCAGAACGATATCGAGCGGGCTACCAATCTCGCGCGCAGCATGGTTACCCGATGGGGGCTCTCGGAACGTTTAGGGCCGTTGGCGTATAGCGAAGAAGAAGGCGAAGTATTCTTGGGACGCTCCGTCACCAAGCATAAAATGGTCTCCGAGGAGACGGCGCATCTGATCGATGAGGAAATTCGCTCGGTAATCGATCGCAACTATGAGCGTTCGGAGCGCTTGTTGCGAGAAAACATGGAAAAATTACATCTGATGGCTGAAGCCTTGATCAAGTACGAGACAATCGATCGTTTCCAAATCGACGACATTATGGAAGGCAAGGTTCCGCGTCCGCCGCAAAGCTGGGGCGAGGCGCCTCCGAGCGGTGGTGCTGCGGCGGGTTTGGGTGCTAAAGAGACTCCCAAGGCAAAAGGAGCTGGAGGCATCGGTAAAGCAGCGGAACAGCACTGATTCTGTTTGGTAGGCTTATTGAGACCCCCGGCACCGTGCTAGGTGCGGGGGGTTTTGTTTTTGTA
Organism: Methylocaldum sp. RMAD-M; assembly: GCF_017832375.1. Classification (NCBI taxonomy): domain Bacteria; kingdom Pseudomonadati; phylum Pseudomonadota; class Gammaproteobacteria; order Methylococcales; family Methylococcaceae; genus Methylocaldum; species Methylocaldum sp. RMAD-M. Next base: position 180,378 of record NZ_JAFIBZ010000006.1, read on the forward strand.
TGGATCGCCTACACTAGCTGACGAGCTTTTACGTTCAGTTGTCGGATAGAACTTGTCCGTTGGAATGGAGGGTAGTCGCTATGAAACTAAGGACATAGACGGCGCGGATAATTGCGTAATTTCCATGCTTCTTGAAAGCGGAAGGTATTAGTGTGTCCAAAAGGTGTCGACGGATCGGCTACTGCATAGAGCGTAAAATCAAAAATAATTGAATCTTTAGATTTGAAGGACGGCGAATGAAAAAATCGTACTTTGGTACAGACGGAATTCGCGGCAAAGTAGGGGAATATCCTATTACACCGGACTTTATGCTGAAGTTGGGTTGGGCGGCAGGCCGCGTGTTTTCGCTGGATCGCTACCCTTCCAATGTTCTGATCGGAAAGGACACCAGAATTTCCGGCTACATGTTCGAATCTGCTCTCGAGGCGGGGCTTGCGGCGGCGGGGATTAATACTCAGTTGCTCGGTCCCATGCCAACCCCGGCAATCGCTTATCTTACGCGGACGTTTCGAGCCCAGGCCGGGATAGTCATCAGCGCCTCGCACAATCCGCATTACGATAATGGGATTAAGTTTTTTGGGCCCGATGGCATGAAGCTTCCGGACGAGGTCGAGCTCCAGATTGAGGAGCAATTGGACAAACCCATGACGACGGTGGAGTCTTCAAGGATAGGCAAAGCGTCTCGCATCAGTGATGCGGTCGGGCGTTATATCGAATTTTGCAAAAGCACTATTCCGTCCCGCATCGAATTTACTGGATTCAAAATTGTTGTCGATTGCGCCCATGGCTCGACATATCACATCGCGCCCCATGTATTCGAGGAAGTTGGTGCGACGGTTGTCGCTATTGGCATTCAGCCCAATGGCTTGAATATAAACGACGGCGTCGGAGCTACCAAACCCGAGCGACTTAGCCGTGCGGTATTGGAAGAGCAGGCGGATTTTGGGATCGCCTTGGATGGCGACGGCGATCGGCTGATCATGGTCGATCATAAAGGGGAGATCGTCGATGGCGATGAACTCGTTTACATCATCGCTAAGTCCCGTATGGAGTGCGGTGGGTTAAGAGGGCCGATAGTCGGTACTCTGATGAGTAACTTAGGGTTAGAGCATGCGCTGGATGCGTTGGGGTTAGAGTTTAAGCGCGCTGCGGTAGGAGATCGTTACGTGATGGAAATGATGCTTCAGCATGACAGCGTGCTCGGTGGTGAAAGTTCAGGTCATATCATATGCCGGGACCGGATTACGACCGGCGATGGTATTGTTTCTGCTTTGCAGGTTATGGCAGCGATGCACGAGGCGGGCAAATCGCTTAACGAATTGAAGAGCGACATGGTCAAATACCCTCAGTGTTTGGTGAACGTGAAGGTGCGGGACAAAGTCAATTTGGATGAAATCGAGCCGGTTCAGAAGTTGAAAAATGAAATTCAGCGTGAACTTGGCAGCAAGGGGCGTATTTTGCTCAGACCGTCGGGAACCGAACCGCTAATTAGGATTATGGTTGAAGGGCAAGACGCTCATGTTGTTCGTGCTACGGCCGACCGTCTCGCAAATGCCGTCTCTTCGGCGCTGACCTAGAGATGTGTTCGTGGCGGTTATTAGATGCGCGATGATTTCATTAGCAAAAATTGAGTCGAGGTAGTCAGTCGATGCGTATCTTGCACGCGATGATTCGGGTTGGAGACTTAGAACGGTCGATTCGCTTTTACACTGAAATTCTCGGAATGAAACTATTGAGAAAGGAGGATTTTCCTGATGGAAAATTCACTCTGGCATTCGTAGGGTTCGGTGACGAACGCCACGATTCGGTGATTGAATTGACTTACAACTGGGGTGTTCATGGCTATAACTTGGGCGATGCCTTTGGGCATATCGCGATCGAAGTCGAGGACATCTACGACGCTGTCGAGCGTATAAGACGCGCTGGCGGCGAAATTTTACGCGAAGCCGGCCCCATGAAGTACGGCACCACGGTCATTGCCTTCGTGGCGGATCCGGATGGTTACAAAATTGAATTAATCGGAAAAGAATAAAGGGCTATTGCGCTTATTTTTCATATATTAATGGCAGCTACAGTCAGGTATTGTGCCTGGCGAAAAAATGAGAGATTTGTTTTAATACTGGCTGAGCGTCGGTCTTATAACAATAAGGAGAAAGAGGATGTCAAAAGGGCAAAATTTACAAGATCCGTTCCTAAATGCGCTTAGAAAAGAACATGTTCCGGTTTCGATCTATCTCGTAAACGGGATCAAGTTACAAGGTAAAGTGGATTCTTTCGATCAGTACGTGATCATACTCAAGAACACTGTAAGCCAAATGGTTTACAAGCATGCCATTTCCACGATTGTCCCTGCGCGTCAGGTCCGTCTACCCCATGCGGCGGAAGGATTGGAAGACGAGGGTTAATCGACAGTTCGGTTCAAGCCGTAAGATGGTGATGTCGAAGTTGGTCTGGGAGAAGAGTTTACTTGTTTGAGAGGCCGAAGTCCGGCGAGCGTGCCGTGCTTGTTCATTTGGCCGCTCAGGACGAGACCGAAGCTCTTGTAGAACTTCAGGAACTCGCCTCATCAGCCGGGGCGGAGTTTGTAGCTACGGTGACAAGCAGGAGACACACGCCCGATCCTCGTTATTACATCGGAAAAGGGAAACTTGACGAGTTGGCCCGGATTGTCCGGGAGAACGAAGCAGAGCTGGTTCTTTTCAACCATCCTTTAACGCCCAGCCAAGAGCGTAATTTAGAGAGAGAGCTTTCGGTCAGGGTTGTCGATCGCACCGGATTGATTCTCGATATCTTCGCTCAGCGGGCCCAATCCTTCGAAGGCAAACTCCAGGTTGAATTAGCACAGTTGCGGCACCTATCTACTCGTTTGGTGCGTGGCTGGACTCACTTGGAACGTCAAAAAGGGGGTATCGGCCTCCGTGGTCCTGGGGAGACACAGCTTGAGACGGACAAGCGTTTAATTGCTGATCGAATACGGCTGATTCAAAAACGGCTGGAGAAAGTCGAGCGGCAACGCAATCAGGAACGCTCCGCTAGACGGCGGGCGGAGTTGCCGGTTGTCAGTTTGGTGGGATATACAAATGCCGGCAAATCGACTCTCTTCAACGCGTTGACGGGGGCTGGCGTTTATGCGGCAAATCAGTTATTTGCTACGCTCGATCCCACCTTGCGACGCTTGCAGTTAACGCCGAGTTTGACGGTAATTCTAGCTGACACGGTCGGATTTATCCGGCATTTGCCACATGAGCTGGTTGCAGCATTCCGTTCGACTTTGAAGGAAGCGGTGGACGCAGATTTATTGCTTCACGTTATTGATGCGAGTGATGAGCGGTCTGACGAAACCATATCGGAAGTCAATCGGGTTCTGAGCGAAATCGGAGCTGATCGAGTAAGACAGATTCAGGTCTTTAACAAGATCGATCGGGTTGCGGATATTGAGCCGCACGCTGAGAGAAACGCGAGCGGAGATGTCGCAAAAGTATGGTTGTCCGCCAAGACAGGTGCTGGTCTGCCTTTGCTTCACGACGTTTTAGAGGTTCTTTTTCGTCGCGAAGTGATTCACCGCAGAATTCACTTGGGTCCGGAAAACGCCGGATTGAGGGCACGGTTATATAACGCAGCGCAGATCTTGAGAGAAGAATCGGACGGAACCGGAGGGTGGGATTTGGAAGTCGAGCTTCTCAAGCGGGATGTGAAGTTATTGCATGAGCTCGACGAGCTGCAGGATTCAATTAGTGCTTAATCATCTCGATCTGGTAACAATAATGCCGGGGCATAGCATGCTTCTACCGTGAAGCACTGGGCCAGTGGAGAGCGTTCCGGCTTCCTCTCAAATGCTCGTTTTTGTATATCCAACCATTTTCCTAGATAATTCTAATATTCATGCCGCAGTAGCGGCTTTGTTATAGCTCTAGAAGAGCATCAAGTTCTGTACTATAGGAGTCATCCAATGTCCTGGAACGAACCGGGCGGTAATAAAAAAGATCCGTGGAGCGGGCGTGATCAGCAGGAGACGCCTCCGGACTTGGAAGAAGTCATGCGCGGATTACACGAAAGGATAGGGAGGTTTTTCGGTGGCGGTGAAAATGCGCCCATGAGGACGATCGGTTTATTTCTCCTGATTGCCTTGGCTGTATGGGGGCTAACCGGTATTTATCTCGTAGACGAAGGGAGTCGCGGCGTCGTTACGCGTTTCGGCAAATACGCTGATACCACCATGCCTGGGCTGCATTGGCACATGCCTGCGCCAATAGAGCACGTTCAGGTGGTCAATATGGAGCAGCAACGTTTTCTGGAAGTAGGGTATCGCTCCGGCGGGCGTCAGCAATCTTTGGGGTCCGTGCCCAGGGAAGCCCTTATGCTCACGCAGGACGAAAATATTATCGATATCCGATTAGCGGTTCAGTATCAGATCAAGGATGCGAAAGATTATCTTTTTAATGTTGCTGATCCGGACGAAACCTTGAAGCAGGTTATTGAAAGCGCCGAACGTGCGGTTATCGGGAAGAGTACGATGGATTTCGTGTTGACGGAGGGACGGGGCAAGGTTGCCGACGAGATCAAGAACGAAATTCAACAAACGCTGGATCAATATCAAACCGGAATCAGAGTGAGCAATGTGAGCTTGGTGGATGCTCAGGCTCCGGAAGAAGTCCAGGCAGCATTCATGGACGCGATCAAGGCAAGGGAAGATGAGCAGCGCCTGAAAAATGAAGCGGAAGCTTATGCGAATGAAGTCGTGCCAAGAGCAAGGGGTGCCGCGGCACGTGTCTTGGAAGAATCGGAAGCGTATAAACAGCGCGTAATTGCCAGAGCAGAAGGTGACACGAGTAGGTTCAAACAGTTGCTGGCGGAGTACGACAAGGCTCCGGAGGTTACGCGAGAGCGCCTCTATCTCGATACGATGGAGGAAGTGCTTGGACGCACGGGTACGTTATTGATCGATGTCAAGAACAGCAATAATTTGTTGTATCTGCCTATAGATAAACTTCAAAAAGCTGCGTCGCCCCTGATGCCGCCCAGAGATGCCGACAATGCCACGATTACTACTCCGGAAGTATCGGACAGCGGGGCCCCTAGAACTATCCGATCAACCACTCGAGGTCGTGAAGGAAGGGGACAATAATGATTAGTAAAAATACCCTAATTCTTGCGTTTGTTTTTATTTTGCTGGTAATTACTGCTACCTCCATATTTACTGTATCGGAGACGGAAAGAGCCTTATTGCTGGAGTTTAAGAAAATCGTTCGAACAGACTTCGAGCCGGGGTTGCATTTCAAGCTTCCATATCAAGAGGTGAAGAAATACGATGACCGAATCCTCACATTGGAGTCCAAGCCCGAGCGGTTTCTCACCTCTGAAAAGAAAAACGTAATCGTTACTTGGTTCGTGAAATGGCGGATCGAAGACGCGACGAAATTCTATAAGGCAGTCGGTGGGGATAAGGCAGCGGCAAATATTCGTCTCGATCAGATAACGAAAGACGCATTGCGGAACGAATTCAGCAAGCGAACTATCCGCGAGGTGGTTTCCTTAGAGCGTGGCCAGATCCGCGATCTACTGATTAAGACGGTGAACCCTGTAGTAGATGATTTGGGAGTCGAGGTTATCGATATTCGTGTGAAAGGAATCGATTTGCCGGATGAGGTAAGTTCATCGGTCTACCGACGGATGGAAGCCGAACGCGCCCGGGTTGCGAGAGATTTCCGTTCGCGTGGTGCGGAGGCAGCCGAACGTATTCGTGCGGAAGCAGACCGTCAGCGGGAGGTGATACTTGCTGATGCCTATAGAGACTCGGAGATCAGGCGTGGTGAGGGCGATGCCACGGCATCGGAGATTTATGCTCAGGCATATAGCAGAAATCCAGAGTTCTTCGAGTTTTATCGAAGCTTGTATGCTTACAGGCAAGTGTTCAAGGACGAGAACGATATGATCGTGTTGGAGCCTGATTCGAAATTCTTCCAGTACTTCAAAAAGCCAAAGTAACCGGACTGTTGCTCCCGCATATTTTCTATTGCCCCTTTGTCCAGTCGACAGGGACAAAGGGGCGGACCGTTTGCCGTTGGCAAAGGATTCTCACACACTGCTAGGGTCAATATGAGCCTCGCGGTAACATAACTGTCGCCTAATCCATCCAGATTTTTTTCCGTTTGCTGAGCTCACCGAATTCGATGCTAACCGAAGATAATTGGCTGTTGCCAGAAGGTATTGATGAGGTCTTTCCGGAAGAAGCCGAGCGTTTGGAGCAGCTACGTCGAAAGATCATCGATCTGTTCGCCAGCTGGGGCTATCGGCTGGTGATGCCGCCGCTGATTGAATTCATTGAATCGCTTTTGACTGGATCGGGCAACGATCTTGATTTGCAGACATTCAAGATCATCGATCAGATCAGTGGTCGATTAATGGGGATACGTGCTGATATGACGCCTCAGGTTGCGCGTATCGATGCGCGCAACCTTGGCACCGATACGCCGACACGGCTCTGTTACATGGGAACGGTGCTGCACACGCAGTCGGATCATCTCGAAAAGTCCCGGAGCCCATTGCAGGTTGGGGCCGAATTGTACGGACATGCGGGTAATGCCAGCGACATGGAGGTTATCTGCTTGATGTTGGAGATGCTTGCCATTGCAGGTATTGAAAACGTACATCTGGATCTGGGACATGTAGGCATCTATCGGGAGTTGGCACGTCAGGCCGGTTTGAATGCGCAGCAGGAGGCGGAGCTGTTTGAAATTCTTCAGCGGAAAGACTATCCGGAATTGGTAACTTTATTACATTCGCTGACGGTTAGCGATTCTTCCACCGAGATGTTGGAAGCGCTGATCGATCTAAATGGACATGAGGGTGTCATAGAGAAAGCTAGAAAGCGATTGGCAACCGCCAATGAGTCGGTACATCGCGCTTTGATGGATTTGGAATCCATTTCGAAGAGTTTGACAAGCTTGTTCCCGGCCTTACGAATCAATTTCGACCTTGCGGAATTGCGTGGTTATCACTACAAAACGGGTGTCGTATTTGCCGCTTTTGTGCCGGGTTACGGCAGAGAAATTGCACGTGGCGGCCGTTACGATGAGATCGGAAAAATTTTCGGGCGCGCTCGTCCGGCGACGGGTTTTAGCGCCGATTTGAAGGTTCTGGCACGATTGGCCAACGGAAAAGACGATGATACGCCTAGTTTGCGCATTTTTGCGCCCGCCGTAGACGATCCCGATTTGCACGAAATAGTGCGTAATTTGCGCGGCGCCGGGCAAACGGTCATTCAGGCGTTGTATGGACAAACTGGCGAGGCTCGCGAGATGGCATGTTCACACTACCTTCAAAAGCAGGGGCTAACTTGGGAAGTCTTTCCCGTTAGCGATTGAGCCCAAAATTACCTCGAAAAATGAAACGCTAATCTGGAATCAAGAATGGGTAAAAACGTCATAGTCATCGGCACCCAGTGGGGCGATGAAGGTAAAGGTAAACTTGTCGATTTGCTGACGGAGCGTGCAGATGCAGTCGTCCGTTTCCAGGGTGGTCACAACGCAGGGCATACCTTGGTAATCGACGGCCAAAAGACGGTATTGCATTTGATACCTTCCGGCGTTTTGCGGGAATCGGTGAAATGCTTGATAGGCAATGGCGTGGTGTTATCGCCCCGCGCTTTGTTGGAAGAGATTGCGCTGCTGGAGAAAGCCGGTATTCCGGTTCGGGATAGGCTTACGATCAGCGAAGCCTGTGCCTTGATATTACCCATTCACGTCGCGTTAGATGTAGCGCGTGAAAAATCTCGTGGCGATAAGGCTATCGGTACGACAGGAAGAGGTATCGGTCCCGCTTATGAAGATAAAGTGTCGCGGCGAGGGTTACGCGCCGGCGATCTTATGTATCCCGCCGTGTTTGCCGAAAGGTTACGCGAACTCCTGGATTATCATAATTTCGTACTCAGCGGGTATTACCGGCAGTCTCCGCTCGATTATCAGCAAGTGCTGGACGAAACGATGGCATTGGGTGAGCAGATTAAACCCATGCTGGGAGATGTGGCGGGTATGCTGCATGCTTATCGTGATGAGGATAGAAATGTCCTCTTCGAAGGCGCTCAAGGCGCAATGCTGGATATCGATCATGGCACTTATCCTTATGTGACCTCGTCTAATACTACGGCGGGCGGCGCAGCATCCGGTAGCGGAATGGGCCTGCTGGATTTCGATTATGTATTGGGTATCACCAAAGCCTATTCGACACGCGTTGGAAACGGACCTTTTCCGACGGAACTGTCGAATGAGATTGGCAAGCATTTATCCGCGAAAGGCGCGGAATTCGGTGCTACTACTGGACGAGCGCGTCGCTGTGGCTGGTTCGATGCCATCTTGATGAAGCGTTCGGCGAAACTCAACAGTCTGAGCGGGTTGTGCCTGACGAAATTGGATGTTCTGGATGGGCTGGAAAAGATCGGAATTTGTACGGCTTATCGATATAAAGGAGGGGAGATTCGTACGGTACCAATCGGCGCCGATAGTTATGCTCAGTGCGAGCCCGTTATCGAGGAGCTTTCAGGGTGGCAAGAGTCTACTGCCGGCATTACCTCGTATGAGAACCTTCCGGCAAATGCGAGAGCCTATATTGACCGGATTTCAGAATTGGTCGGTGTGCCAGTGGATATTCTCTCGACCGGTCCTGATCGCAGCGAGACGATAATTCTGAAGAATCCCTTCGATTGAGGGACGACTAAGGATGGTGCCGAGGAGAGGACTTGAACCTCCACGGGTCTCCCCACATGAACCTGAATCATGCGTGTCTACCAATTTCACCACCTCGGCAAGAGGCGAGTCGAGCGACTCAATTGAGTCGCGAATTTTGTTACTTATCGGTTAAATTGTCAATACCGAAAGTTTTGAAGGGAATCATCGATCTTCGAAGAGGTTGTCGGACCGAGGGCTGTCCGAATAGCAAAACTAAACATATAGAAAATAGGAAAATTATCGATGACCAAGTCCGCCCCTACGATCGCTAGAGGGTTTAAGCTCGAGGATCCCTTCGCCGAGCGGGAGGCAGGAAAGTATGAGCGTCCCATTCCCAGCCGGGAGTTGATCCTCGAGGTGATGAAAGAGCAAGGGATTCCTTTAAGAGTCGAGGACGTTGCCGGCGTATTGGGCGTACAAGAGGATGAGGACGTTGAATCGCTCCGTCGCCGCCTCAATGCCATGGAGCGGGACGGGCAGATACTGAGAAACCGCCGCAATTATTACTGCATCGTAAACCACAAAGATCTCATCGTTGGGCGGGTCATCGGCCATCCCGATGGGTTCGGCTTTCTTCGGCCCGACGAGGGCGGCGATGATCTTTTTCTCTCGCCCAAGGAAATGCGTTCGCTCATGCACGATGATCGCATCGTGGTGTGCATACGCGGCGTCGACCGCCGCGGGCGGCGAGAGGCCGGGGTTGTGGAGGTGTTGGAGCGGAATACGCACAATATCGTGGGTCGGTTGTACCTGGAGCAGGGAATCTCATTCGTCGTCCCAGACAATAAGCACATCGCTCACGACGTTCTTATTCCTGAGGAGCATAGAAATGGAGCGCTCCCAGGTCAGATCGTGGTCGCCGAGATCATCGAGCAACCTACCCGCCAGCGTGACCCCATCGGTCGAATCAGGGAGGTTCTGGGGGATCACATGGCCCCCGGTATGGAGATCGAGGTGGCGATTCGCAGCTTCGATCTGCCGGCCGAGTGGCCGGAAGCCGTGTTGAACGACGTTGCGGGGCTAAGTACGGAAGTCGCGGAAGATGATAAAGCCGGTCGCGTTGATTTGCGGCGGCTGCCGCTCGTAACCATAGACGGGGAGGACGCCCGCGATTTCGACGATGCCGTGTACTGCGAAAGAACGCCGAAAGGATGGAAACTTTTCGTCGCTATCGCCGATGTTTCCCATTATGTCCGGCCGGGAACGGCTCTCGACGACGAAGCAAAAATCCGTGGCAACTCGGTGTATTTTCCCGATCGAGTCATTCCCATGCTGCCGGAGGTGCTCTCAAACGGTTTGTGCTCGCTCAACCCCGAGCAAGACAGGCTGTGCATGGTCTGCGAAATTTACATAAACACCGATGGCGCCATCGTCCGTTCACGTTTCTACTCGGGGCTGATGTACTCCCATGCGAGGCTCACTTACACGGAAGTCGCCCGCATGATTGTCGACGGCGATAAGATACTGAGGAAGAAGTATCGCGCTCTCGTGCCTCACCTGGAGGAGTTGCATTCGCTCTACAAAGTGCTGCGGCGGGCAAGGGAGGCACGGGGGGCGATGGATTTCGACACCCAGGAATCCTACATCGTATTCGGAGAGGGCAAGAAAATCGCGCAAATCGTGCCGCGCGAGCGCAACGACGCCCATCGCCTGATCGAGGAATGCATGATTACCGCGAATATTGCCGCGGCGCGATATCTGACCCGTCAAAAACTCCCCCATGTGGTTCGAATTCATGAGGGTCCCACCGCCGAACGATTGGCCGATCTGCGTGCCTTTCTCGGAAAAGTCGGTCTGAACCTCGGTGGCGGCGATAATCCTGGACCTAAGGATTATTTCGAAGTGTTGGACAATATCACCGGCAGGGCCGACGAGCACCTGATCCAAACTGTACTGTTACGCTCGCTGGCTCAGGCCGTTTATAGCCCGGAGAAAAAAGGCCATTTCGGGTTGGGCCTGGATGCCTATACCCATTTTACGTCGCCCATCCGGCGCTATCCGGACCTGCTGGTACACCGGGCTATTCGCCACTCGCTCGAAAAGAAAAAGATAGAAGAATTCTACTATTCCCATAACGACATGGTACTGATGGGCGAGCATTGCTCGTACACCGAGCGGCGCGCCGACGAGGCGACTCGCGACGTCGTCGCCTGGCTTAAATGCGAGTACATGCTCGATAAGCTGGGAGAGGAGTTCGAAGGCGTCATTTCCGCCGTTACGCCATTCGGTTTTTTTGTGGAGCTAAAAGACATCTTCGTGGAAGGATTGGTCCACGTTTCGACTTTGGACAAAGACTACTTTCACTACGATCCGATCGGTTATCGGTTGGAAGGGCAGCGGAGCGGTGTGACTTATAGGCTTGGCGACAGCGTTCGTGTGATTGTGGCTCGCGTGGATCTGGATGAACGCAAGATCGACCTCGAATTGGTGAAACGCTCCGAGTCTTCGTCGCGCCGGACACGGAAGAAAAGACGCCGGTCATGAAGAATCGGCGTCGCATCGCGGGTCTTCATGCGGCGGAAGCTGCTCTCGAAAACGCCCCGGACAAAATCATCAGCGTTTGGATAGACCATCGGCGGGAAGATGGTCGCATTGCCGCCATCGAACGGAAATTGGCTTCCCTTGGAATTTCGGTTCAGCCGGCCGGACGAAATCAACTTGACTCGTTAGCCGAAAGCCGAAGCCATCAAGGCATCGTTCTCGAGCTGAAGCTGGCCGCCGAACTCGGAGAGTCGGAGCTTCAGGATGCGCTGGCGAATCTTTCGCGGCAGCCTTTTTTTCTCGTTCTGGATCATGTGCAGGATCCGCACAACCTCGGAGCCTGTTTGCGTACCGCGGACGCCGCTGGAGTACAGGGGGTCATTATCACGAAAGATCAGTCTGTGGGGTTGACGCCGACCGTGGCCAAGGTCGCCTCCGGCGCTGCTGAAACGGTGCCGATTTACCGCGTAACCAATTTGAATCGAGTCCTGGGCTGGTTAAAGGAGGCGGGGCTGTGGATCGTAGGGGCTGCGGGCGAGGCCGAGCGATCGCTATACGAGATCGACCTGGCCATTCCATTGGTCTTGGCGATCGGAGCCGAAGGAAAGGGTCTACGTCGCTTGACGCGCGAGTCCTGTGACTTTTTAGTCAAAATTCCAATGTTCGGCCAAATCGAAAGCCTCAACCTATCGGTTGCGACAGGCGTACTGCTTTTTGAAGCCGTACGGCAGCGAGCACAGGCAAAGAGGACTTAACGATTCGAGTCCTTCTGACCAACCTCGATCGTCAGGCTGGGCGTCGAGGGCTTGAATCCTTGTCCGGTCATTTCGACGTTGGCATAAATCAGCGGAGCCAACACCAATACCGCCAAGCCCAGAAGTTTTGCGCCTCTTTTCGCCGCATGCCGCGGTTCCAAGTGCATCCAACACCAGAGGTAGATTTCGAGTACCATAGTCGGACCTTTACGGGTGTTAGTCTTGACAAATTCAGGCTAATGTGACTATGACCATCTTGCAACCGAGAATAGCCGCTCGACGATGCGGCAAAAACGCGCACCTTAATTGCCTTAAAACGCGTTGCAAATGGTATGCCTCTTTAGGACTTATCACCAAGTCTCGGTGCGCACGCGCGAATTCTTTGTTTGTCGGCTGGACCATCTTAAAATGCATGGACGTTTAGCCGCACCGGCCCGGCCCGACAACACCCGCGAGTCGGGGGTTCTTTGACAATCGCCTGATTTCAATAATCCAAATGCCTTCATCTTCTGCACCCATAATGTCTAACGATACGGTCCGTGCCCTGCAGTGGAGCGAGCGCGGGCTCCGCGTGCTGGATCAGCGCAGGCTGCCGAGCGTGGTCGAATACGAGACATTCGACAGCGCTCAGGGCGTGGCTGAGGCTATCTTTTCGATGCGCGTGCGCGGAGCCCCCGCCATCGGTATCGCCGCCGCCTATGGTGTCGTGTTGGCGGCGCGTCAACGGTATCGCGAAAATCCGGATAACTGGAGAGAGGCGATCGAAGCGGATTTGGCCAAGTTGGCCAGTTCGCGTCCCACTGCCGTGAATCTGTTCTGGGCCCTTGACCGTATGCGATCGGAAATCGGGGCTGTCGAAGGTGACCCGGAGCCGCATCTGTTGCAAGCCGCGCGCACCATTCATGATCAGGACATCGCTGCCAATCGAACGATGGGCGACTTGGGAGCCTCCCTGCTTGTCGGAGCCAGCGGCGTTTTGACCCACTGCAATACGGGTTCACTTGCGACCGGTGGGTACGGTACGGCGCTCGGAGTGGTTCGAAGTGCCTACCGACAGGGCGTTACGAATATCTTCGCGACCGAAACCCGTCCGTGGCTACAGGGGGCTAGGCTGACTGTCTGGGAGCTGGAGCAGGACGGCATACCCGCGACTTTGATTGCCGATTCCGCTGCCGCCTATTTGATGAAATCGGGTGCGATCCAGTGGATCGCAGTCGGAGCCGACCGCATCGCCGCAAACGGAGATACCGCCAACAAGATCGGCACCTATGCCTTGGCCGTTGCCGCTCGCCACCATGGCGTGAAATTCATGGTGGTTGCGCCGACGTCCACCATCGACTGGCGGACAGAGTCCGGCGAGAGCATTAGGATCGAGGAAAGGGCCCAGAGCGAACTGCTGAACGAATATTTCGCGCGGCCGAGCAGTGTTATAAAAGCGTGGAATCCAGTGTTCGACGTGACTCCGGCCGAATTGATCGATTGCATCGTCACCGAGCGGGGTATTGTGCGGAATCCGAATCGTCAGGCCATGAAAGTGCTGGCGGATGCCGGATGAGTTCGTATTTTCGGCTGTCCGTGCGCTGACAAGACGCGAAGCTAGCGGGTTCGATCGAAGCTACTTGTCCGTCTCTTCTCGTGAAATAGCTTATCTGAAGACTCAAGCAGTTTGATACCCGCCTTCGCTATGCACCACGGCGCCGATGAATCCGTTCGAATCTCCGGCGGGTTCGCCCGCGCCGTAGATAGTTTTTGATCCAGATTCACCCAAATCTCACCAAGGATAACCGATGTTAGATCCACGTCTTTTCCGCACTCAATTGGATGAGGTCGAAGCGCAATTGGCGCGGCGCTCGTTCAAGCTGGACACCGAAGTATTTCGCGAGTTGGAAAACCAGCGCAAGGAAATACAGGGCCGCACTCAGGCGTTGCAGAACGAACGCAATACGCGCTCCAAGCTGGTCGGCCAGGCCAAGGCAAGAGGAGAGGATATCCAGCCTATACTTGCGGAGATGCAGCATTTGGGGGATGACCTCAAACGGATGGAAGGGGAATTGGAAGGCATTCAAGCGAAGTTGGAAGACTTGCTGCTCGGCATACCGAACATTTTGGATGCCGACGTTCCCGATGGCCGGAGCGATGCGGACAACGTGGAGATCCATCGCTGGGGCGAGCCGTCGCAGTTCGGATTCGAACCTGGCGACCACGTCGATTTGGGAACGCGGCTTGGAGGTCTCGATTTCGAGGCGGCCGTCAAAATTACGGGTTCACGGTTCGTCACCCTGAAAGGTCCTCTGGCTCGTTTGCAGCGGGCCTTGACCCAATTCATGCTCGATATTCATACGCAAGAGCACGGTTACACCGAGACCTACGTGCCGTTCATGGTGAACGCGGAAAGCTTGCGCGGCACGGGGCAGCTTCCGAAATTCGAAGAAGATCTGTTCAAGCTCGTTCGCGAACCGGCGTTCTATCTGATTCCGACCGCCGAGGTGCCGGTTACCAATTTGGTCCGCGACGAAATCTTGGCCGCGGAAACGCTTCCTTTGAAATTCGTTGCCCATACGCCGTGTTTCCGCAGCGAAGCCGGCTCCTACGGCAAGGATGTACGCGGCATGATACGCCAGCATCAATTCGAAAAAGTCGAGCTGGTGCAGATTGTAAGGCCCGACGATTCGGCGCGTGCCCATGAGGAGCTAACCTCCCATGCGGAGGAGATTCTCAAGCGCTTGAAGCTGCCGTTTCGAAGAATGGTTTTGTGCGCCGGCGATACGGGCTTTTCATCGGCCAAAACCTATGATCTCGAGGTTTGGCTGCCGGGACAGAATGCCTACCGTGAAATCTCGTCGTGCAGCAATTTCCGGGATTTCCAGGCGCGACGCTTGAGAGCGCGCTGGAGGAATGCCGAAACGGGTAAACCCGAGCTGGTTCATACCCTGAACGGTTCGGGACTCGCTGTCGGCCGCACCCTTATTGCCGTGATGGAGAACTATCAGGATGAAAAAGGACGGATCAGAGTTCCGGAGGTCTTGCTTCCGTACATGGGTGGGGTTGAAGCAATCGGCTGAGCGAAAAACTGAGAAGCTCTCAAAACAGTCATATTTGAATTCGAATGCCCGCGCCGTTGAAACAGGAGCGCGGGCTATTCATTTTCAGGTTGGTTGCGCGACGGGATCTGCGCCAAGGCGTGAGCCGCATCGCAGAACGGCGCATGACGATATAACCATTTCGATAAAAACTTGGCCTTTTTAGAAGCATCGTTTATTATGAAACGGCATCGTTCCTAAAATAACCAATATGGAGGTGAAGGATGCAGAAGCTTCGACTGATTGCTAACTCCCTTCTGTCGATCTATCTGGCGTCTTCCTGTACTGTTGGTCATGCCAGAACGGCAAGTCCAAAAAGCCTTGCAAGCTCTCAAAAAGGCATTGCATCGTACTACAGCGATCGTTTCCACGGCCGGCGGACGGCCAGCGGCGAGCGTTACAACCGGAACGGCCTCACCGCAATGCATCGGTCGCTACCATTCGGTACCCGGCTCCGGGTGACCAATCTCAGCAATAACCGCAGCATAGAGGTGCGCGTGAACGACCGCGGCGATCCCGCGAACAAGCGTCTGCTCGATCTCTCGCGGCGCGCGGCCAAGGAACTCGGATTCATAAGAGCGGGACTCGCTCAAGTGAAGCTTGAGGTGATCCAACCGGGAGACGGTTGATTTGCTCCTCATCCGTGATGAGGGCAATTTTTATTTTTCGCCGTAGGAAAACGGTTTTGAGCGTGCCGGTTATCGGCCGTAGCCCAAGGATTCTATATCCACCAGACGGCCGTTCTCGAATCGAAGCAGCTGCACGAACCGATTCGGACCGAAGTCGTAGGTCCATTCGTCGATCATGACCGGCACGTATTGCCCCAACTCCAAGCCCGAACCGTACAATTTCACATACCTGAGCTCGATGCGGGAGTCCGTGAATACGGGCTCGCCGCACTTGCGAAGCACCTCGAGCTTGTAATCTCCAGTGTCTACCAGTAGAGAGCCGCAGCGTAGGGCCCAGGCGGACGGTGCGGATAAGCTCAGATACAGACCGAGAAAAAGAATCCTTTTTTTCATAAATGACCATCAAGTTATGGATAGCGGTTATTCTTGACCGAAACTCTCGGAAAAAATCATATAATGGCGTTTGATCGATAAGCGTACCGAGGTTACGAGTTGTATGAGCGAAGAGCCTATTAAATTTACTGACAGCGCTGCGGCCAAGGTGAGCCAACTGATAGCCGATGAAGGAAACGATAACCTGAAGCTGCGGGTTTACATTACCGGCGGCGGCTGCTCAGGTTTTCAATATGGCTTTACTTTTGATGACGCGGTCAATGAAGACGACACGCAAATTGTGAAGAACGGTGTCATTGTCTTGATCGATTCCATGAGCATCCAATATTTGACCGGTGCCGAGATCGACTATACCGAGGACTTATCCGGATCTCAATTCGTTATTCGGAATCCCAATGCGGCCACAACGTGCGGTTGCGGTTCGTCCTTCTCGGTTTAAGCGTTCTCGTTCCAAAAACTTTCGCAAAGTGCCGGTAGGGGACCAATTCCACGCGTATTGGGTCGTCCGCTTCGTGGCTGCCAAGCACGCCGATGGATTGCAGACGAACGGGTGCTGGAAATCAGGGCTAACATATCGGCACCAGCATTACCGGAAACGTTACCCATACGATCGCCAGCAGTGCCAGCCCCCCGAAGGAGACGGTCATCCAGTCGATGAAAGCGGGTGTCGCGGACTGCGGGCGGTGCCGGTGAAGATTCCGCCAGGCGGGGACAAGTATGATCAGAATCCCCGCGATCGCCATCACCGTAGCAATGGTGACCATCCATGCAACGATGCCCACCCCGAGCCAGCTTAAATTCTGAACCCCCCGTGCACACACCAGGGCAGTGGCGATGTAGACAACCCCGAAATGGGCACCCCAGATCAAGACGCCCGAGAGCATCCGAAGCGTGTTTGTGACGAAGTGGAGTGCGGCAGCCATGGCGGTTCACCCCAGGAAGCGCGGAGACAGATGGACCACGGCTAATGCAATCAGGCCCTGAACGACCGTGTAATGCCAGAACAGCATGGTGTTGTCGAAAGTGGCCCGGCGTTCGCGGTTTATGAGTCCGCACACCGAGCGGGCGAAGGTATAGAGGCCCATGATGACCACCACGGTAACGAAAAATCCCTGAATCGAGATGACGGTATAAACGATCGCGGCATAGCCGGAATCGGTCGGCCGCAGGCCTATCTGCCATTGGCCCCACAGCTCGGCCACCAACGCACCGACGAGCAGGGGGACGGCTAAAAGCATGGCCAGGCGCACCGTCCAGAACCTGTTCGATTTCAATGCGCGGCTGGCGTAGGCAATGGCAGCACTGCTGAATGCCGAAAGGCCTCCCGCCGCGAGCGGATAAGCCACTTCCGGCAGCGATTCTCCGCCCTTGGGCCAGAACCCCGGCGCTACGGTCCACAGGAAATAATACGAGAAGATCAGGCAGGCGAAGAGGGAGGCCGAGACTATCATCAGCACGACCATGGCCCACCGGGAATGCGACATGGGGCCGGTCACGTAGACCGGCAGCTTGATGCCGCCGCCGATGTCCACGGGAGGGTGGCTGGGGCCGGGGTCGGTTTCCCATGCCCACCGGATGATCATGGCGATGGCGAACACGCCGAAGAACAGTGCAGGCACCACTACCTTCACCGTCAGGAGCAGAAAGAACGCCGCCGTTCCGAAGGCCGCCAACACCGGGAACCAGCTCCCTGCCGGCATCTGCAAAATGTACAGAGGCCGGGCATCGATGGGACTGGTGACGACGGTCTCGCGCGCGCCGGTAGGCGCGCCCGGCAGGTAATAGCGGCCGGCCTCGACGTCCTCCGCCAGATTCGGCTGATCCCAAAGCGGCTCGCGGCTTTCGACGATGGGAATGCTGCGCATGGCGTAATCGCCGCCGGGCAGCCATTCGAGGGTGCCTGCATCCCAGACGTTGCCCGCCTTTTCCGGACGGAAGGGTCGGAAGTTGCGAATGAGATCGACCAGGAACACCAGAACGCCGGCACCGATGAGGAAAGCGCCGAAAGTCGAGATCAGGTTGAGGGTGTCCCAGCCGACTTCCGCCGAATAGGTATAGACCCGCCGCGGCATACCCAGCAGCCCGGTGATGTGCATCGGGAAGAACGCCGTGTTGAACCCGATGAACATCAATCCGCACACCCAGCGGCCCAGTTTTTCCGAGAGAGGCTTCGTGCTCGCATAAGGCGCCCAGTAATAGAACACGCCGAATAGCGGGAACACCATGCCGCCGAACAGCACGTAGTGCAGATGCGCCACCACGAAATAGGTATCGTGCACCTGCCAGTCGTAGGGCACGATCGCCACCATCACCCCGGTCAGCCCGCCCAGCACGAAAATGAACAAAAAAGCCAGGGTGAACAGCGCCGGCACCGTGAGTTTCAGGCGTCCGGCCGCAATGGTGGCGATCCAGGCGAACACCTGTATGCCGCTCGGAACCGACACCGCCATGCTGGCCGCCGAGAAATAGCTCATGGAGATCTGCGGCAGTCCCACGGCGAACATATGGTGCACCCACAGGGCGAAGCTCAGGAAACCCGTGCCCACCAGGGCCAGCACCACCAATCGGTATCCTACCAAGTGCTTGCGCACCATGGTGGGTATGATCATCGAGACGATTCCCGCGGCCGGTAGGAAGATGATGTAGACCTCCGGGTGACCGAAAAACCAGAAGAGATGCTGCCAGAGCAAGGGGTCGCCGCCTTTCTCCGCTACGAAGAACGGCCACTCGAAGCTGCGCTCCAGCTCAAGGAGCGCGGTGCAGAGGATCACCGCCGGGAAGGCGACCATGATCATCCCGGCGAACACCAGCATGGCCCAGCAATAGATCGGCATCTTATCGAGGCTCATGCCGGGCGCGCGGTTGAGCAGCACCCCCACCACGATCTCGATGGCCGCAGCGATGGCCGTGATTTCGATGAAGCCGATGCCGAGCAGCCAGAAATCGGAGTTGTCGCCGGGCGAGAATTGATAACTGGTCAGCGGCGGATACATGAACCAGCCGCCCTTGGGCGCCAAGTCGAAAAACAGGCTGCAGAAGAACGCCAGCCCACCCGCGAAATAAGCCCAGAAGGCGTAGGCCGACAGCCGCGGGAAGGGCAGGTCGCGCGCCGCCTGCATGTTGGGCAGGATGAGAACTCCCAGCGCTTCCACCGCCGGCACGGCGAACAGGAACATCATGATGGTGCCGTGCATCGTGAAGATCTGGTTATAGGTGTCCTGCCCCAGAAGATCGTTTTCCGGCACCGCGAGCTGGGTGCGCATCAGGAGCGCCAGCACGCCGGCCAGCAAGAAGAACAGAAAGGCCGTGCCGACGTAGAAGATGCCGATGTACTCGTTGTTGACGACGGTGATGAAGTTCCAGCCCGATGGTGGCCGCCAAATCTTTTTGAGCAGGGAAAGCTCTTCGTCCGGGCGGGGCACAGGGTTCGGAAATTCCTGATTCCGGTCCATCCGTGTCTCCTCAGCGCAATCGATACAGCAGGAATATCCCGCCGAGATAAGTCAAGAGCACGGCCAGCGAGTCGTAGCCCATGCGCAGGATCGTCCGATCCCGGCGCTCGACCAAACCGGCGATGTACAGCGTCGTCACGACAATCCCTAAAAGGGCCGCGAAAGATGAAAACCGTCCCACCTGGTTCAGCACCGGGCCGTCCGGATAGACGGCATCGATCAAAAAAATCATGCCGACGTTGAACAGATTGGTGCCGAAGATATCGGAAACCGCCATCAGATAACGCCCTAGGTGCATCGCCGCCAGTACGGTGCTGACTTCCGGCAAGGAGGTCGAAAAGCCGACAAAAACGGCGCCGAAGAAGCTCGAGCCCAGCCCGCTCTGCTCGGCGAGGGTTTCACCGGAACGCGATAGCGCATAGCCCGCCACCAGAATCGCCAAACCGGCAAGCACCGTCTTGCCGAGAATTTTTCCAAACGGACGTTCGGGTTCCTCCTCCGTTTCGTCGCGTTGGGCCGGATGTCCTCTGTGCTGTCCCTCAAGTCCCTGATGGGGACGCTTCGGAGCGCGTCGTTGATGCCAGCCCAGCCCGTCCGGCCGCCAGGGAAAGCGGCCCTGAGATTTGGCGAGCATCCAGATGGACCCGAAGTAAAAAAGGAGAATGCTCCACGCCCAACCGCCGATGCCGAGGAACGCCGTGTCGCCCACGATCACGGCCGCGGACACCAGAGCGAGCAGCAGTACGCCCAGTGCCCCTTGCAAGATCACGACCGGATCGGGAATCACCGAAGTCAGAGCGTCCCGCCCGATGACGGCGTCGGCCAGCGCCAGGATGACGACGTTGATCGCGAGACTGCCGAGGATGTTGTTCACTGCCAGCGGCGCATTGCCGGCGGCGGACGAGGCGACCGTGACCGCGACCTCGGGCAGCGAAGTGATGCCGCCCAAAAGGATCAATCCGGCTGCTGCATGGCCGATGCCGGTATGCTCGGCGATGGCATCGGCATAGTGCGAGACCTTGGTGCCGGCAATCCAGACGATGCCTGCCGAAACCGCGAACATCACGATGTTGAGCCAGAGCGAATAATTCTTGAAATCGAAAGGCATCAGCTCGGGTTCTCCAAATAAGCCGTCGGCCGATGCGCGTGGAAGCGCCGCGGCCGGCATCCGTGAAATCCACTCGAAGATTCAGCTCTTGCGCAGTCCTCCGTTAAAGCGGTACCGGCGGTGCTGCCGTCGCATACACCGAGCGGCGCATCTAACCAACCTTGTGCCAGAGAGTAAGCTCCATCGGCTCGGCCAACAGCGTTTCGGCCAGAGTAATCCAATGCTTGATATGTGGCGCTTCGAGGTGCCTTCTGAGGTCCTCCTCGCACACCCAGTTCTCATGAAAGAGAAAAAGCGAATCGTCATCGGCAGCCTGGTGCATGTCATAGTTGATGCAGCCTTTTTCCGAGCGGGTCGGGGCGAGGAGGTTCATGAGCTCCCGCTTGACCTGCGCCTCCATGCCGGGTTTGGCTACGATTCGAACGATAACCGTCACGGGTTTGCTTGCCATGTTTCGCTCCTTTATCGGAGTGCCGGTTGCGATCCATGATTTCAGGGACGCTGCGGACGGAGATGTTCGACAATCCCGGAACCGCGTTCATCTCCGGTTCTCCGAATAAGCCGCCGGCGGACGCGCGGGCTGACGCTGGGCGTTAAGCCAGGCATCGAAATCCTCCGGCGTTTCGACCACCGCCAGGAAGGCCATGTTGGCGTGCTGGGCGCCGCAATACTCGGCGCACTGCCCGCGCCACAGGCCCGGCCGGTCGGGTCGGATACGCAGCGTGGTGATACGGCCGGGAATCATGTCGACTTTTCCGGCCAGGTTGGGCAGCCAGAAACTATGGATGACATCGGCGGTGCGCAGTCTGAATTCCACGAGCCGACCGGCCGGAAGGTGGATCTCGTTGGCGGTGGCGACATCGACATGGCCCGCCTCGGTCAGGTAATTCACCCGCCACCAAAACTTCTCGCCGACGACCTCGATCCGCAGGGCCGGAGGTTCCGACAGGGTGACGATATCCCCGGCGATTCTCAGCGTATAGACCAAGAGCGCGGACAACAGGACCACGGGAAACGCGAGGCCGCCGATAAGGACTGCTCGGCGATGGCCCAGCAAGCGGCCGGCGCGTTCCGATCCGGACATCGAATAAACGGTCAGCGCCATGACCAAAACGAAAATGACCGCGGCTCCCCAGTACAGCAGCCAGCCGATGGCATCAATTTCGGATGCGGTCGGCGAATGCGGATCGATGGCGGATTGAAGGCCGGCACCCGCGGATGCCGGCAGCGTTGCCAGGAGCAAGGCCGAACCAAGACGGGCGGTCATGGCATGGCGGAACGCGGGCCGTCCGGCCGAACGCATCGACAGCCGGCACTAACCGCAGTGCGGAGAGTCGAAAATGCTATAGCGTCGGAAGACGTTCCATTCCCGATGGTCATCGGTCACTCCCCTGGCCGAATATCGAGCCGTGCGGCTGGCGCCGTTCTCTCGAATTTTGGAGCGTACTCACAAGAGACCATGGCACCTTCCCGAAAGTTTCTGATCCATGCGCTCATCACTCTCGTCATCCTGGGTGGATTCGGAGTATTGGGCGCGGCCATCGTCGTTCTCACCGGCGTGTACAACGTCGCTGCCATTTATCAACACACTTGGCCGGTTTACGAGATGCTGGATTTCGCATTGGATCGGTCGGTCTCGGCCCGCCTCGGCGGCATCGCGGCGCCGCCCCTGGACGATCCCCTCCTGGCGGAACGCGGCTTCCGCATTTACCGGGACAAATGCGCGCAATGCCATGGCGCGCCGGGTGTGCCTCCCGACGATGCGGGCAAGGGGATGCTGCCGCTGCCCAACAATCTGGCACAAACGGCGCGCGAAAAATCGGCTGAATACATCTATTGGGTGGTTGCCAACGGAATCCGCATGACCGGCATGCCTGCCTGGCAGTATCGCCTCGACGAGGAGGAGCTGTGGGCGGTGGTGGCGTTCGTAGAACGGTTGCCGGAGTTTTCCCCGAAGGAGTACGCGGAATGGGATCGAAAGACCGGCGGGCGATAAGAAGAATCAAAGGAGCGGGCGGACTCTTCGCGGCACTGGCTCTTCTGAATGCCTGCGGCCGCGCCGATCAGCCCTTGTTCGTCACCGGCGGAGACCCGGCCCGAGGGCGGATCGCCTTGCAGCAATATGCCTGCGCGACCTGTCACATCATTCCCGGCATCGTCGGCGCCAAGGGTCTGGCCGGGCCGCCCCTGACCGCTTGGGCCAATCGCATCTACATCGCCGGCGTTCTGCCCAACACTCCGGACGACCTGGTTCTGTGGCTTCGGGACCCGCAGCGGATATCGCCCGGCACGGCCATGCCCGACTTGGGTGTGACCGAGCATGACGCATGGGACATGGCGGCGTATCTCTTCAGCCTGAAATGATCCCGCAGGCGGTCGGCGCTCTAGCTCGAGAATCGAGGATGCACGCGCAGGCGGAAGAGAGAAAATCCGCCCGAGAACTTTTACGGTATCGAACGACCTAAAAAGTGACGTCCCGACTCGAGAAGCACACTGCGGGAGGAACTCCATGGAACGGCTTGGCCGACTTTGCGCTCTTGGCGCCGTTCTGATCATGATGTCGGCGGGATGCGAGCCCGTACCGGCACCGCGACTTGCGCAAGCGCCGGCAGCGGCCTACCAGGCGTCCAATCCCGGCGCCGCCATAGGACAAAGCGGCAGGCCGACTCTGGCGCCCATGCTGGAAGCCGTATTGCCCGCCGTGGTCAATATTTCGACGACCTCGACGGTGAACGTGCAGGAGAATCCGCTGTTCAACGATCCGTTTTTCAGACGGTTCTTCGACTTGCCGAACATGCCGCCGCGCCAACGGCAACAGCAGAGCCTCGGCTCCGGCGTGATCGTGAACGCCGAAAACGGGCTTATCCTCACCAACCACCACGTCATCGCCAATGCCGACCAAGTGACCGTGACCCTGCAGGACGGAAGGGATTTCGAGGCTACGGTGGTGGGCGCCGATTCCGAGACCGACGTGGCGGTCGTCAAAATCGACGAGAAAAACCTTACGGCTCTGCGGTTCGGCGACTCGCAATCCTTGCGGGTCGGAGATTTCGTGGTGGCTATCGGCAGTCCTTTCGGCTTGAGCCAAACCGTGACTTCCGGCATCGTCAGCGCGCTGGGTCGTTCCGGTTTGGGCATCGAAGGCTACGAAGACTTCATCCAGACCGACGCCTCGATCAATCCCGGCAATTCCGGCGGCGCCCTAGTCGACCTGAATGGGGAACTGGTCGGGATCAATACCGCCATCGTCGGCCCGGCCGGGGGCAATGTCGGCATCGGTTTCGCGATCCCGAGCCATCTCGCCCAAGCCGTCATGCAGCAGATCGTCCAGTACGGCGAAGTTCAGCGAGGTCAACTCGGGATCGGAGTCCAGGATTTGACTCCCGAGTCGGCGAAAGCCTTGGGCCTGGAGCGGAGCGGCGGCGCCGTGATTGCCCAGGTTCAGCCGGATTCGCCTGCCGCCCAAGCGGGGCTGCGTCCCGGCGACGTCGTGGTGGCGGTCGATGGTGCTCCCGTGGCCAATGCCAGCAGCTTGCGCAATATTATCGGCCTGCTTCGAGTCGGTTCCGAAATCAAGCTGGATTTCCTCCGAAATGGCCAAAAGCGGACGGCGACGGCCCGGATAGCCCAACCACCGGCCCGGCGGCGGTGAGGAAACCTCGGAGCGGCTGTCTCAATGGTTATGGACGAAACTCTATTTCACTCGCGGAGACATGGACATGGGCAGCATCTTGCGATTCTTGGGCAGCGCGATCGGCATCATCTTCCTGATCGGGTTATTGGTCGTGATCGGGATTCTTATGCTCATTTTCTGATCGGAGCGTCGCATGCGGAAATTTAGGCGCCTTCGGTTCGGGATTGTGGCCGGGGCGCTGTCCGCCGTGGCGGGCCTGAATGTGACGGCCAGGGAGTCCGTGCCTCCCTCCGCGCCCGATACCCGCGCTCGCCCGCCGATTACGGAGGAGCCCAGCGCTTTGCTGACGGTCCTGATCGTGCCCGGATCATTCAGCGCCGAGCGGGTCGCCGACGGTTGCTGGGTACAGTTCTACACGGGCGACCGTTTTACCGGAATTCAACTGAACATCGTCGGCCCGGTCGAGATGCGCACCATGAAAGGTCCGTTCGGCGCCCGCTGGACCGGCCTGGAAAGCGTCATAGTCGGACCGCGCGCCCAGGTAACCGCCTTCGACGACGAAGACTTCGAAGACCATAGCCTGTCGTTCGAACCAGGACAGCAAATCCCCGACTTGGGGGAAAGACGGGGACGCAGCGGGCTGGGGATTTTCGAAGATATCAAGTCGCTGCGGGTGACTTGTTTGCCGCGCCGCTGATGCGGCGAATGGCACGGCGTTCGGCGCATGAAACGGAGAGCGCGTTCGGCAGGGGGGGCGATGGCGGATCTTGGTAGGACTCGCCGTTCTGGCTGTCTTGGCGTTGGTCGCTTATTGGCTCTGGTCGCAGATTGTCGGTAAACGCGGACCGGCTGAACCGTTCGAGATCCCTCCCGTCACCGTGACGGCAGCCCGTGCCGAGCCGGAGATCTGGCGGACCGAGTTGGACGCCATCGGCAACCTCGTCGCCGTGCACGGGGTGCAAGTGACCACCGAGGTGGCGGGCATGGTGGAAACCATCGGGTTCGAATCGGGCGCCGAAGTGGAGCAGGGCGCGACCCTGGTGCAATTCAAGACCGATGTGGACCTGGCGCGGCTGGAGCGCCTCGAGGCCGAGGCCGAACAGGCGCGCCGCGATCTGGCTAGGTTCCGCGAACTGGCGCAGCGGCGCTTCGTATCTCAATCCGAACGGGAGCAGGCGGCGACCCGGGTGGAAACCTTTGAAGCCCAGGTTAGGGAACAGCGGGTCCTGATCGGCAAAAAGCGGATCGAGGCACCGTTCAGCGGGGTTCTCGGACTCCGTTACGTCAATCTGGGACAATATCTTGAACCCGGACAGGCCGTGGTCGATTTGCAGTCGATCGCCCCCATCTACACGGATTTCACCTTACCCGGACGTCATTACGGCGTTATCGGACCGGGACTGCCCGTCCGGGTGCGGGTCGACGCCTACCCCGATCAGGTTTTCGAAGGCGAAATCAGCGCGGTCAGCCCGCAGATCGACCGGGAAACCCATAATTTCAGCGTGCGCGCTACGCTCCCCAACCGCGAACGCCTGCTCCGGCCGGGCATGTTCACCGACGTGGTCGTGACGCTTCCCGATGAGCGCCGGGTGCTGGCAGTTCCCAACACGGCGATCAGCTACAGCCCGTACGGCGACGTCGTGTTCGTGATACGGGAAGGGGGCGGGGCGGCTCCGGCACTGCCGGCCGGCGGTGCCGACGATAGCGGAAATCCGGACGATTCGGCGGTTTCTTCCGCTCGGGCTCCGGACCAGCGTATCCATCGGGTCCAACGGGTTTTTGTCACCACCGGCGAGCGCCGGGGTTTGCGCGTCGAAATCTTGAAAGGCGTCGCGCCCGGCGACCGGGTGGTCACATCGGGTCAGCTCAAGCTCAGCGACGGGGCGCGGGTGCTCATCTCGGACCGGGACGTACTGCCGGAAGTCGACCCCATACCGAAGGGACCGTGATGGGCGGCTTTACCGATCTCTTCATCAAGCGGCCGGTGCTGGCCTCGGTGATCAGCCTGGTGATCCTAATGCTGGGATTGCGGTCGATTCTAACCCTCAATGTCCGCGAGTATCCCGAGACCTACTCCTCGGTCATCACCATTTCGACCCCTTATTTCGGCGCCGACGCGGAACTGGTCAGAGGATTCATCACCACGCCCCTGGAACAGGCCATCGCCACCGCCGAGGGCATCGACTATCTCGAATCCACCAGCGTCCAGGGGACCAGCACCATCCGGGCGCGGCTTTTGCTCAATTACGATCCCAACGCCGCGGTGGCCCAGATCATCACCAAGATCAACCAAGTGCGGAACCAGTTGCCGCCCGGCAGCGAGGACCCCATCGTCACCGTCACTCCGGGCGAGCCGACCGCCGCCATGTACATCGCCTTTTACAGCGAGGTGCTGGAACGCAACCAGGTGACCGATTATCTCAACCGCGCCGTTCGGCCGCGCCTGGAGACCCTGGTCGGCGTTCAGGAGGCGCCGGTCCTGGGCGGGCAGACGGTGGCCATGCGCATCTGGCTGGACCCGAAGCGCATGGCGGCATTCCGGGTCACGCCGACAGACGTCCGCGCGGCGCTCGAGGCCAACAACTTCATCGCGGCGGTGGGATCGACCAAGGGAGCGACCCTCTCGATCTCGCTGGATGCCGCGACCAACCTGCATTCGGTGGAGGAGTTCGAGCGGCTGGTGGTGCGGGAGGACAACGGCGCGCTGATCCGGTTGCGGGACGTGGCGGAGGTGTCCCTGGGTGCCGAATCGTACGAAACCTCGGTGTATTTCGACGGGGTTCCGGGGGTGTTCATCGCCGTGGAAGCGGCGCCCACGGCCAATACCCTGGACACGGCGGCGCGCGTGCGCGAAGTCTTTCCCGATATCCAGCGGCAATTGCCCGCGGGCATCCGCGGCGTCATCGTCTACGACAGCACCGACTTCATCCGCGACTCGATGCGCGAGGTGCTGGTTTCGCTGGCCGAGGCGCTGACCATCGTGACCGGGGTCATCTACCTGTTCCTGGGATCGGCCCGCGCTGCGCTGGTGCCCGCCGTGGCCATGCCGCTGTCGCTGGTGGGCTCGCTGTTCCTGATCCTGGTCATGGGGTTCACCATCAATCTCCTGACCCTCTTGGCGCTGATCCTTGCCATCGGCATGGTGGTGGACGACGGCATCGTCATCGTGGAGAACGTCCACCGCCACATGGAGGAGGGCAAGAGCAGGTTCGAGGCCGCCCTCGAAAGCGGGCGCGAACTAGCGGCGCCCATCGTCGCCATGAACATCGTGGTGGTGGCGGTGTATGCGCCCATCGGCTTCATGACGGGGCTCACCGGAAATCTCTTCACCGAGTTCGCCTTCACGGTGGTCGGGGCGACGCTGATCTCGGGCGTCGTCGGCCTGACCCTGTCGTTCATGCTGTGCTCCAAGCTGCTCAGGCGGGAAACCGGGAAACGCGGGCTCAGCCGCCGGGTGGACGCAGGCTTCGGATGGGTGGCCGAGCGTTATGGCCGTCTCCTCCACGCCACCCTGGAGCAGCGCTGGCTGGTGCTGCTGTTCGGAGGCGTCGTACTGGTCGCCTGCTTTTTTCTCTATACCGCCGCCGAGGACGAACTGGCGCCGACCGAGGACCAAGGCTTTCTCATCGTGCAGGCCACCGCCGATCCCAACGTCTCCATCGACCACCTGGAACGCTGGACCAGCCGGGTCGGCGAGATCATTCAGGATTTCGACGCCACCGACCATTCGTTCGTCATCAACGGCGTGGTGCCGGGGGGAGGCGGCGTGGGCAGCGCCTATCAGGCTTTCGCCGGCATGTCCATGCGAGACTGGGAAGAGCGGGAGCAAACGCAGTTCGACATCATGCCCGAATTGCAGGATCGGGTGAACGGCGTCGCCGGCCTCCAGAGCGCGGTGTTTCCGCCGCCCGCGCTGCCGGGCGCCGGCGGCGGAACCCCGGTACAGTGGGTCATCGGTACCACCGAGGAAACCGAGGCGCTCTACGATGCGGTGCAGCGGGTGCTGGAGCGGGCGCGGCAAAGCGGCAAATTCGACTTCATCGAAACCGATCTGCATTACGACCGGCTCCAGGTGCAGGTGGAGATCGACCGTGCCAAGGCGGCCGATCTCGGCATCGACATGCAGCAATTAGGCGGCGATCTTTCCACGCTGCTGAGCGCCGGCTATGTCAATTATTTCAGCGTCCGTGACCGCAGCTACCGGGTCATTCCCCAGGTGGAACGCGTCTATCGGCTTCGTCCGGAGCAGCTCGAGAATTATTATCTCCGCGCCCGGAACGGCAGCCTGATTCCCGCCTCCACCATCATCCGCCTGACGCAAACTGTACAGCCGCGGGAACTGGCCCGGTTCAACCAGCTCAATGCAGCGACGCTGTCCGGGGTTCCGGCGCCGGGAGTGACGCTCGGCGAAGCGGTGGAGTTCCTGAGGACGACCGTGGCCGAAGTCTTGCCCGGCGGATACGTCACCGACTGGAAAGGGCAGTCGCGGCAGTACGTCCAGGAGAGCGCGGAACTGGTCACCGCGTTTTTCCTGTCGGTGATCCTGATCTATCTGGTCCTTGGCGCGCAGTTCGAAAGCTTCCGCGATCCCGCCATCATGCTGGTGAGCGTGCCCATGTCGCTGGCCGGGGCGCTGCTGTTCATGGCGCTCGGGGTGGTCACCGTCAATATCTACACCCAGGTGGGCCTGTTGACCCTGATCGGCTCCATCATCCGCCACGGGATTCTCCTGGTGGAATTCGCCAACGAGGTCCAGCGGCGCGAGGGGCTGGACCGCCGCCGGGCGATGGAGACCGCGGCGGCGATCCGGCTCCGCCCGATCCTGATGACCACGATCGCGACCCTGGTCGGCATGATTCCGCTCTGGTTCGCGTCCGGACCCGGCGCCGAAAGCCGCTTCGCCATCGGCTTCGTGCTGGGCGCCGGCATGGCCATAGGCACGCTGTTCACGCTATTCGTGGTGCCGGCCTTTTATACCGTTATCGCCAGCGAGCGGGCCGGATCGAGAGAGGAAGGTTAAGGAAGCTCTGATTGGGCGCCGGTAGGCTGTTCACCCTGAGCCGAGTCGAAGCGCCTGTCCCGAGCGGAGACGAGGGGCCTGTCCTGAGCCTGTCGAAGGGCTAACCCACCATCGATGGGTTTCGCTTCGCTCTACCCATCCTACGATTAATGTTCATTCGAATGCCGAATGGATTAAGTCCTTCGACAGGTTCAGGACCGGGCCGAACGAGAGCGACAACTTCGTACTTCGACGCCCGTGGTTGGACAGGCCGGAGGCTTATGCTTCGGTCTCCGTTTCCTCCACAATCCGCTCCCTCTGCAGCCAGCGGGCCACCAGCCACCAGATCAATGCCCAGGCGGCTCCGATCATCCAGCCGGCGGCGACGTCGGACGGCCAGTGGACGCCCAGGTACACCCGGCTGAAGCCGACCAGCAAGCAGAGCACGACGGCCATCGTCAGCACGAAAAACTTGGTGCGCCGATCGGGCAGCACTCGGGCGAGCAGGGCGCCCAGAGTCAGATAAGTGGCGGTAGCCAGCATCGCATGGCCGCTGGGAAAGCTTGCGGTGTAGACGTATGCGCCATGGGGTACGAGATCGGGGCGGGGGCGGTCGAAGCCGAGCTTGAGCAAGGTGTTGACAAGCAGGCCGCCGACGACGGCGATAGCCAAGAGGAGCACGGTCCGGCGTTTTCGCAACAGGGCGAGATAGCCCGCGACGCCTAGCGTGATGAATACGATCACGCCGACGCCGCCCAAGGCGGTGAAATCCCGGAACATTTCCTCGACCCATCGCGGGCCGATCGGGTCGGTCGGGTCGGCAGGATTCCGCAATGCCAGCAGGATGGCGGTGTCGACGGCACGCGTCTGACCTTCGGCGACCTCGTCGGCGAGTTCGATGAACCCCCAGATTCCCGCCCCGGTTAGGAGCATCAGCACAAGGGTTCGAAACTCGCGAGCAACGGCGGACCCTGCGGCGCCGAGTAGCGGTCTGAGCGCGACGATGAATCGTTGAGACATGGACATGGCGAACGCTTGTATCTCGATTGATGATCATGATTTGGACAATTCCATGGATTCTCCGGCACGGCGGGGCGGGGATAATTCCACTTTCCGCTTGGTCCTTATTAGTAAGTCCCCGTAAAAGTGCCTTTCATTCGACCGAACCGGCGGGGAGCCCGCAATATGCTGTCGGCAGCTCGGGATAGTACCGGTCGCCGGAGTTATAGGTATCCGCGGCTTTGATGGGAGGCGGCTCGATCGAGTTCTACGGCAAGGCCGGAATGCCGGCAAGGGACGTAATGATGGATCATGAGACCAGCGAGACACGGACTCCCAGTGGACTGCTGACCAAGCGGACGCTCATCGTCGCAGTCGCGGGTACGGCCGTCATTGCGCTGCTTCTGGCGGTTTGGCAGGTGTCGCAGATCCTCTTGCTGGTTTTCGCGAGTCTCCTCCTGGCCCTGTTCCTCCGCACGCTCGCCGAGTTCATCACCCGGCATACGCCTTTGTCCATGAACTGGTCGCTGACGGTGGTGGTCTTGATACTGCTGGGCTTGCTCGTGCTGATCCTGGCGCTGTACGGACCCGCCATCGCCGACGGTTTTTACCAGTTGTTCCAGCAGTTGCCGGCGGCGCTGGACCGGCTACGGAACACGCTCGAGCAATATCCGTGG
This sequence comes from Methylocaldum sp. RMAD-M, assembly GCF_017832375.1. Classification (NCBI taxonomy): domain Bacteria; kingdom Pseudomonadati; phylum Pseudomonadota; class Gammaproteobacteria; order Methylococcales; family Methylococcaceae; genus Methylocaldum; species Methylocaldum sp. RMAD-M. The sequence goes on from NZ_JAFIBZ010000006.1 coordinate 211,308, forward strand.
GGAACCGCGGTGATCGATAGGCTATCCAGGGCGGGTAGTACCCTCACAGATCCCGAGCAGCTATCGAAAATCGCCGGGATTTTTTCGACCGCATTCGGCGCCTTGGGCAGCCTCTTCATCGTGATCGTGCTGGGGCTTTATTTCGCCGCTGATCCCAAGACCTACATCGACGGCACGGTTCATCTGTTTCCCAAGGGGCGCCGAGGACAGGTTTGGGAGGCATTCAACCGGATGGGGAATGCACTCCGCTGGTGGCTGATCGGGCGAATCGCAGCCATGCTCGCCGTGGGGGTGTTGATCGGCGTCGGGCTGATGGCGCTGGGAGTGCCGTTCGCGTTTATTTTGGGTCTTGTCGCCGCCGCCCTGGATTTCGTACCCAATATCGGGCCGCTGATTGCGGCCGTGCCGGCGATGATGGTCGGTCTCACCCAGGGCGGCCCGACGGTACTCTATGTAGCCATCCTCTATTTCGTGGTCCAGGGATTGGAAGGTTATCTGATCACGCCCTTCATCCAACAGAAGATCGTTTCCCTGCCGCCGGCTCTGCTGCTGACCGCCCAACTCATCATGGGCGCAAGCTTCGGCATCCTAGGACTTCTGCTCGCGCCGCCGCTGGTGGTGGTCATCATGGTGCTGGTGCAGATGCTGTATATGAGGGACGTATTGGGAGAATCCGTCGAGATGCCCTAAAGGCGTCTGGGCGGTTCGATTGTGATTCCTGTCGTACGGGCCATTCCCACGCATGTGGGGAACAGATCCGAATGAGGCTAGAGCGTTTTTCATCCCGGTGTACGGCTTCGTGTCGGGCGGGAAGAACGTAGGTCGGCAATCCCTTGCCGACTTATCGGCTCGGCAAAGGATTTTGTTGGAAGGGGCGTCCTGGCGCTCCCAGGACGGCCGTTTGCGATTGGAAGGGGGACTTTGGTGCTCCCAAAGTTCCCGTTTGCGATTGGAAGGGTCGCGACTAAAGCGACCGTTTGCGATTGGGAAGAGATTGTCGACCTACCTATCGGGCCCTCTGACACCGAATCGGAAAATGCTCTAGCCGCGGATCGATCGTGCGCTGTCCGGAAAATGTTTCGGTTCAGCATCCGATCTCGTTGCTGTTTTCGGCAAGCAATGCACGTTCTTCTTCGCCGATCTCCGAATCCGCCGACGGCTTGGCCTTGTTCGCCGATACGTCCATCATGCCGGCGACCCGTTGCAGGCTGGAGAGAATGAGGGTTTGCTCCCAGTCGTTCAATTGCCGGAAGGCGGCCACGAAGTTGACGTGCAGCAGCGAGGGCGCATGCCGGAGTGCCTCCCGGCCGGCGTCGGTGAGGGTGATGGTCAGGCGCCGCTTGTCTTCCGCGCTGCGCTCGCGCCGGATTTGGCCCTTCAGTTCCAGGCGGTCCAGGATAGACGTGATGGTTCCCTGGCTGAGGCTGACGGCCCGGCTGAGCTGGTGGGCCGTCAGCGCTCCGCGCTTTTCCAGGGCACGCAGCACCAGCAGCTGCGAGCCGGTCAGCCCAGCTTTCTGCAACTGCTTGGATTGCAAATCGAGCGCCTGTACGATGCGCCGGAGTTCCACCAGGACCTGCTCGTGAATTTCCATGGGAGCGCCGGTGAGCGGTTGAGCCTGTTTCACGCCACTGTTCCTGCGAGTCGGTAAATGTGCGGGCTAGCTTCAGGCGGATGACATGCCGTCCGAAGCCGTCGACGATAGTTTTGAAGCCGGGCGCGTCCGGCTACCGTTTCGGGATTATATCTTCCATGATTCGCGCAGCCTTCGATAAAAGCTCAGATCGCGTTTGACCGCGCCCCTGACGCCGCAAATGAATCCGGCCAATTCCTGGGCCCGTTCCAGCGCGTCCTGCAAGGGCCAACGCCACATCAAGCCGACCAGCAGCGCGGCGCTGAACGCGTCTCCCGCGCCGACGGTGTCCACGACCTTTATCGACGCGTCGGGACGCACCCGAGCCGTATTTCCGTTGGCGCAGACGGCGAATGCTCCCGATTCGCCCAGGGTCACCGCCACGTATTCCGCGTCGCAGAGGGCTCGCAAGGCTTCGGCGCGCTCTTCGGGAAGCTTGCCGGACAAGCCGTAAATATCGGTTACCGTGTCCAATTCCTGCGCGTTCAATTTAATCCAGTTCGCCCGTTCCAGCAGGGTCCACAAATGCTCGACGCTCCACCAGGGCGAACGGAGATTGACGTCGAGGAATATCGGGGGACGATGGCGCTTGATGAGATAATCGAGCGCCTGGCGTGAGACCTGATTTCTCACGGCGAGGGTGCCATGGTACAGGATGGCGCCTCCCGACGGAAATTGAGGGACGTCGTGCGCTTCGATGAAGTCGTAGGCCCGCTCGGGTTGAATGCGGAACACGGGTTCCCCCTTCTCGATGTGCACCCGCACGGCTCCCGTCATGCGCTCGGGGTCGATTTGCACGCCCCGTTCGTCCAGATCCCAGTCGTGAAGCGCCTCGCGAACAAGTTTTCCACCCTCGTCCTCGCCGATACGGCTTATCAGCAAGGGTTGTATGCCCAGTCCCCGGAGGTGGCAGGCTACATTCAGCGGAGCCCCCCCCAGCACAACCGAGCCATCGGGAAAATGATCGAGCAGCAGTTCGCCGAAGAGGACCGGTCTCAGTGATACAGTGAATTCGGTCATGTCTACTTTGATGTCAAAATAAAATAAAGCTGAACGCCCTGTTCCGGCCGTCTAGGCTACCGGGCAAGGCGCGCTAATCAGTAGTTTTACCTATGGGAGTACGATAAATCGGGTTGACAGGTTCGTGCAAACATTTTGAAATCAAAAAATAGGGCGGGTATGTTGCACGTCTCCCGCTGCGGGAAGCGCTCCACGGCTGATTGTGGATACGGCCGACGCCTGAGCGTTTCGAATCGTTACGAAGAACAATCTCTGCTACCCGCCGAGTTAGTAAAAAATCTATTCCCGGAATCATGCCGCGACTTGTGGATAGAGCGGGCTGTTTCGTCTTGCTGATGGTCCTCGCAGCGTCGGTATCGGCCGAACCGGTCCGGCTCACGGCATTGCGAGCTGCGGATAAGGCGGATCGGGCGCGTTTGGTTTTTGAATTTACCGGTAAACCCGAGTACCGGGTGATCCGCTGGGCCGAGCCGAGGCGGCTGCTGGTGGATATTACCGATGCCAAGCTCGGAGTCAGCGTAAAGCAGCCGCCAGCGTCGCATCCTTTTTTGGGAAAGATCCGCACGACATCTCACAAGGAAAGGCTTCGATTGTCGGTCGACCTGAAGCGCCCAGTTTTGCACAGGGCGTTTATCAGCCCCGCCGGAAAGGGAGTCCGGCTGATCGTCGAACTGATCGAATCCGAGCCCCCCAAAGCCGGTGCCGCGACCAAAACCGCGAAGAAGACAGCACATGCGCCGGTCCGCCGAAGTTCCAGGAAGCCCAAGATCCGCGTGATCGCGATCGATGCGGGTCATGGCGGCAAGGACACCGGCGCCGTCGGTCCCGGCGGCCGTCGGGAAAAGGACGTGGTGCTGTCCATGGCGCGCAAGCTGAAAGACATGATTTACGCGGAACCGGGCATGAAGCCCGTGATGATCCGGAAGGACGACCGTTTTCTCAGTCTGCGCGAACGTCTGGTGAAAGCCCGAGAGGCGCAGGCCGACCTGTTCATATCCTTGCATGCCGATGCCTACGTGCATGGCCTGGCTCGGGGCATGTCGGTGTTCACGCTGTCCCAGCGCGGGGCCAGCAGCGAGGCGGCGCGCTGGCTGGCGGAACGGGAAAATGCGGCCGACTTGATAGGCGGCGTGAGCTTGCGGGACAAGAACGGCACCTTGGCGAAAGTGCTGCTCGACCTGTCCCAGTCCGCCACCGCCGAGGCGAGCGCGCGAGCCGCATCCGCCGTGCTGTGGGAACTGAAGAAGAGCTTCCCCATGCACCATCCGGAAGTCCAGCGGGCGGGATTCGTCGTGCTGAAATCGCCGGATATCCCGTCGATTCTGGTCGAGACCGGATTCATCACCAACCCGGAAGGCGAGAGCAAGCTCGCAGACGCCGCCCATCAGACGAAGATTTGCCGCGCGATCTTTTACGGGATTCGGCAGTTCTTCTCGGCCAAGGCGCCGACCAAGGCCAGCGGGAACTAAAGCATTCTCCGGTTTGGTGTAGCGCGTCGTGGGTGCAGTGTCCGTCGGCAAAGGATTGACGACCTACAACGGTGTCACAAGTAGGTCGGAAATCCCTTCCCGACGTAATTCCATTCGGCATTCGAGATAATATTCATCGTAGGATGGGTAGAGCGAAGCGAAACCCATCGATGGCGGGTTAGCCCCTAGTCTCCGCTCGGGACAGGCTCTGCGTAACCCATCGATTGAAGGTCGCTCGGTGGGTTACGGCGCACGCGAAGCGCAGTGATCGGCCATCGGTCAGTGCTGATGTGCGCCTAACCCACCCTACGAAAATGAATTCCGGATTGAAAGCGATTTGAGAATTAGAGGCATACCCGCGTGTTCGGAAAAACTGCGGCAGCCGCCTCGGGAGGTTTCCATGACTCATACCGAAGCTGGATCCGAATCGGTTTCCAATCTTCCCATCATCGACGTTCACGCCCTGGTAGCGGGCACCGGCGATAAAGAGACGGTGGCGGAGCAGATCAGACATGCCTGCCTCGACATGGGCTTTTTCTACATCAAGGGCCACGGCGTCGATGAGGCGCTTCAGGACCGGCTGGAGCAGCTCAGCCGACAATTTTTTGCACAGGATCTCGAAACGAAGCTGGAGCTCCGCATGGAACGGGCCGGCCGAGCCTGGCGCGGCTATTTTCCGGTCGGAGGCGAGCTCACCTCCGGACGGCCCGACCTCAAGGAAGGTCTCTATTTCGGTGCCGAGCTTGGGGCGGACGATCCGAGAGTCCAGGCCGGCGTTCCTCTGCATGGCGCCAACCTCTTCCCCGCCAACATCCCGCAATTTCGTGAAACGGTGCTCGCGTATATGGCGGCGATGACGCAACTCGGGCAAATCTTGATGCAGGGCATTGCGCTCAGCTTGGGGCTGGAAGCGTCCTACTTCGCCGACCGCTACACCGCCGATCCTCTGATCCTGTTCCGCATCTTCAACTATCCGCCAGAGCCGGCGAACGTGGGTACTCCGCCCAGCTGGGGCGTGGGTGAACACACCGACTATGGCCTGCTGACCATTCTCAAACAGGATGATGCCGGCGGCTTGGAAGTGAAGTCGAAGTCGGGCTGGATCGCGGCCCCGCCTGTTCCCGGAACCTTCGTGTGCAACATCGGCGACATGCTTGATCGAATGACCGGCGGTCGCTACCGCTCCACGCCTCACCGGGTCCGTAATACCGCCGGTCGCTCCCGGCTGTCCTTTCCCTTCTTTTTCGATCCGAATTTCGATGCGGAAGTAAAACGGATCGAGAGTCCCGAATTGGAGCATGTCATAGACGATGAAGAGCACCGGTGGGACCGATCGAGCGTCCACGCCTTTACCGGCACCTATGGCGACTACCTGCTCAACAAGGTCGGCAAAGTCTTCCCGGCACTCGGAGGCAGCGTGATTTGAAAATGGCGTCCTAGAGCATTTTCATACCTACTGTACGGGCACTCGCGAGTAGGTCGGGAATCCCTTCCCAATCGCGCCGAAGCCGCCTTTCCCGACGCCACGTCCCGGCCGAGCGGCTTCGTCGGAAGGGTCGCGACTAAAGCGACCGTTTGCGATTGGGAAAGGATTGCCGACCTACGAATGCTTGAATCCATTCACCCGAGCCGAAGGCGCCAACGACGTCCGCCAAGCCGGTTTTGCCTTACAATCGCGATGAAAACGCTCTAAGTACATTCAGGGAAGTCTTGCGGCATAGGCAACCTGCAGGACAACCCCGCCAATCTGTCGAGATTCCGCAAATATTTGCGGAATGTACTTAGTCTTGACGACCGTCCGCTGTTGTCCGAAACCGTGAGTCCCGCCCGATTTGCGAATGGCGGCTCGTCGACATGAATGCTAGGAGCATTTTTCCTGTAAACCAACTCGGGCCGAATGCCTCACGACCGAGTCAGGAAATATACGAATGTCTTAGCAAAATATTGTCAACCCATAATGCCCACGACCCCGGGCGAATTCTTCTTTTTTAATGGGCTAGACAGGCACTGCCGAATATTCGGCGGGTTTTTCCTTTCAGTTCGCGTAGCAAGCCGCGCGCCCTTGCGACGTGACAGGCTAACTATTCACGTTGCCGGACGAAGTAACCAAAAGGCAAGCCAAGCTTCCTACGTCTTTGCCGCGGTGGATCTGCCGCTCTGTGTCAATGTCGCCGGCACGATTGAAGAGTTTTTCCGGAAGCCGATCATGGATGATCCGGTGCCATTGCACCCGGCTAGGAAACGCCGGATACCCGGCGGATACATGGAGGAGCTTCACATGCAAACCTGCTCTCTGTCGAAGCGCGTCACACTCGCCATTTCCTTGAACGCGGTGCTCTTGGCCTGGCCGACGGTCGGGGAAGCGTTCGAGGTCACGGAACCGGAAGCCTATCGCCCCCGTTGCGACAACTATGATCCGATGCGCCAACCCTTTTTCGGCGTGACCCATCTGCATACCGGCCTCTCTTTCGACGCGAGCATCCGTTTCGTCGACGAACAGGCCGGCAACAATCCGCGCGGAGCCTATGCGTTCGCCAGGGGCGAAAGCCCGATAACGCTCCCGAACATCATCGGAATCCAGGGTGTCGAGATTCCCGAGCTGGGTTTGCCGAACGATCTGCGCAGGCCCACCATAGACCGGCCGATCGATTGGGGCGGCGTTACCGATCATTCGGAGCACTTCGGCGAGATGGGCATCTGCAAGGACCTTCTCGGAACTCCCGACCCCGCCGACCCCGAGGGACGTTTCTCACTGGATTGCCGGATGATCAACGGGTTCTATTGGCAGCCGCTCGGAGGAGAAGTTTCGACTCCGGCCACCGCGCCGTTCAATCAACTCCAGCGGGAACTGGCCTCCAATGCGTTCACGCAGCTCACCATGATGAACCTCGGTCCGGTGAGCCAGATGACGCGGATGCCGCTTTGCGTGAACAACCCGGATGAATGCGATTCGGCGGAACTCGCGGTATGGCAGGAGCACCAGGCGGCGGCGGAGGAGTTCTACGACCGGAGCAGCCGGTGTTCGTTCACCACGTTCAACGCCTACGAGGTGACTTCCACGCCGCTGGGGGCCAACTGGCATCGTAACGTCTTCTTTCGCAACGATAAGGTGGTCAGACGACCCATTACCGCGATCGATATGGGCGTCAGACTTAACGAGAGTCCGACTTCCGGGGGCCCCGGCGGCGTCGGGGAACCGCCCAGCTACGTGGGCAGCATCGTTCCCGACGACCCGGAGGTGTTCCCGGTCCCGCCCGGTCAATTCATCACGTTTCCGCTTCCGGAACGGCTTTGGAACGCCTTGGAGCGGGACTGCACCTTGGGGCAGAACGTTACGGACGGCCGTGCGAGCCGCTGCGAGTTCCTGACCATTCCGCACAACTCCAACCTCGGCGGAGGCATGGGGCTCGTTCCTCCGATGTTTTTCACTCCGTTCAATAAAGAGGATGCGATTCGACGCGCCAAGTTCGAGCCGCTCGTGGAGATCTATCAGAACAAGGGAAGTAGTGAATGCCGTTGGGATCCCCGCTTCAAGGAAGGCGTCGACACGGCGGATGAATTCTGCAATTTCGAGCTGCTGGACACGACCTCCCTATCCGCGGCTTCGGGCGTCGGAACCAGCGGCGGATCGGCGGGAGGATTGCCGCCGTCGGCTTTCAACGAGCGCGCCTTCGTCCGCAATGTCTGGAAGGACGGACTGAAACTGGCGGAGGAACAATTCGAGGGGGTCAATCCCTTCAAGATGGGCGTGGTGGCATCCTCGGATTCGCATAACGGCACCATGGGCTGGCATCCCGAGAACGAAAGGTTTCCGGGGCACCTCGGCATCGACGATGCGGTCCCCGTGCAGCGTCCCTCCACCATCCAAAACAGTTCGGGCGGCCACTCCGTGGCGTGGGCGGAGGAGAATTCGCGCGACTCCATTTTCGAGGCGCTGAAGCGCAAGGAGACTTACGGGACCAGCGGAACGCGGATCGTCCTGCGCTTCTTCGGAGGCTGGAACTTCGACAAATCCATGTGCGGCAAGGATTTCGTGCCGACCGGCTATGCCGACGGAGTCCCCATGGGCGGCGACCTCCCGCCGAGACCCTCCCGTGCCAAAGCCCCGCGGTTCATCGTGGCGGCCTGGTGGGACGATTTCATCCGGACGCCGCTGGAGCAGATCCAGATCATCAAGGGGTGGTATGACGCGGCAGGCGAGCTGCACGAGTCGGTCGTCACGGTAGCCGGCGAAAGAGGGCGTCCCAACCTCCCTCAGGCCGGCGTCACCCCCGATTGCAGTCTCAGGGGCGGAGGAGCCGAGTCGCTGTGCGCGGTGTGGGAGGACAAACAGTTCAAGCCCGACGAGCGTGCGTTTTACTACGCCCGTGTTCTCGAAAAACCCGTGTGCCGCTACAGCACGCTCTGGTGTCAGAACGCGTTCGGTCTGAATCCGCTGCGCCCGCAACAGTGCAGGGATGATCTCCAAAAGCTGCAACAGGGCAACGAAATCGATCAGCTCAAGGCTCAATACGCAGCGTCGTGTTGCAGCAACCAGACGACGGCCCCCATCGTGCAACCGGCCATACAGGAGCGGGCATGGAGTTCACCCATCTGGTACACACCCTAGGTCACAGAGCTCTTCGCTCGCCGGCACTGCATTTTCTGATCATCGGAGCGGTACTGTTCGCGGCGTTCGCACCGCAAGGACGAATGGACCCGCCCGACCGGGCTCGGCTGGTGATTCCCTCGTATCGCGTGGATCTCGCGCGCCGCGAGTTCGCGGAGGCGTACCGGCGAACGCCGACGCCGGAAGAGGACAAGCATCTCCTCGAAACGCTCGTGGACGAGGAGGTTCTTTACCAATATGCCCTGCGTTTGGGGCTCGACAAACAGCCGGTGGCGGAGCGGCGACTGGCTCAAATCGCGGCTTTCGTGGAGCAGAATCCGGAGGAGGCCAAGTCGCCGGCGGAGTTGGCCGGGGAAGCCGAGGGACTCGGTCTCCACCACGGAGACGCCGTGGTCCGGCGAATCCTGATCGACGGGGCGAAGCGCCTGATCCGCGCCGCCGTGCGGGTGCGCCGGCCGACCGAGGAGATGATGGAAGCGTATTTGCAGAACAATCCCGAACCCTTCATGGTTCCCGCGATGACGCGCATCACCCAGGTTTCCGTGAACCGACTGGCGCATGGTTCGGACACCGAAGCCCGTGCTCGGGCGCTGCTCAAGAGAATGAAGCGGGGCGCCGACCCTTCGGCAGCGGCTTCCGCCTTGGGCGACAAGGCTTTCGGACCGCCGTCGCTGCCTTTGCTGACTAACAAGGATCTGGCGCGGCGTTTCGGGTACCGTTTCGTGGAAGCTCTCAGTACGGAGCCCGAAGGCGCGTGGAGCGGTCCGATACCCTCTCGCTACGGCTTTCATCTCGTTTACGTGCACGAGCGCACTCAACCGTATCTACCCCCTCTGGCGGAAGTCAAAACGCAGGTGCGACGGCGTCTTGTGGAAAAGCTTGCCGACGAATGGCTGGCTTTTCGTTTGCAGCAGCTTCGGGCCGAGTTCGACATCGTCGTGCCCGGTCGACAGTCATGATGGGAAGGCACGACATGTTTTGGCCCAGGCTTCTGTTGCCGGCGGCGATCCTGTTTTCGGTCCCGGCCGAGGCGCATTTGTTCGCCCCCGCTTTGCTCGAACTCCAGGAGACATCCGGGGATCACGTGGAGATACGCTGGAAACAGCCCATCATGCGGGTCATGGGCAGCGAACTCCGTCCCGTGCTCCCCGGTGAGTGCAACGGTATCGGAAGACCGGCGGTGAAGCAGGCGGGAACGGGCATCGAAGCGACCTGGGAGATTCAATGCCCAGAGGGGCTGGTGGGCAAATCCGTGGAGGTCGAGGGCATTCCGTCGAGCAGGGCGGACGTTCTCCTCCGGATACGGCTCGCCGATGGCCGCTCCATGCGCCATGTGCTGACCGGAGACGAACCCGGTTTTACGATTCCCGCCCGCGAAAGCAGGCTGTCGGTGTTGGGTTCGTATGCCAGGCTGGGTGTCGAGCATATTCTCACGGGTTTCGACCATTTGCTCTTCGTGCTGGGCCTGACGCTATTGGTCGGCGGCGGCAGAAAGCTGCTTTGGACCATCACGGCGTTTACGCTGGGACACAGCGTCACCCTCGGGCTCGCCGTTCTGGGCTTCGTCAAGCTTCCGCCCGCGCCGATCGAAGCGGGGATCGCCCTCAGCATCTACGTGCTCGCCGTGGAACTGGCAAGGCCGGGAGAGACCGGCCTGCTGCGGGCCTATCCCTGGCCCATGGCCGGACTGTTCGGACTCCTCCACGGGCTCGGGTTTGCCGGGGCGCTGTCGGAAGCCGGCCTGCCCGAAGGCGAAATTCCCTTGGCCTTATTCGCCTTCAACGTGGGGATCGAACTCGGTCAGATCGCATTCGTCGTTCTCGTACTCTTCATGTGGAGGTTCTTGCGGAAAATGCCGCTCGCCCGGTACTCGTTTGCGCGGCTGATGCCCGCCTACGCCATCGGTTCCCTCGCCGCTTTCTGGCTTCTCGAGCGAAGCTGGGCGGCCGTATAGATCAGGATGAAGCAATACAGCATCTGTCGTCGATGATTCTCCGACAAAAATATCGTGTTCGACCCCAAAACCATGGCAGGAGCATAACGGACAGCAAGCGTATTACGGTTATGGAATACCGCGCTTCGTTCTTCTACCATGTCCGCCTGCTCTCCTAACCCCGTGACGCAGGCTAACGAGGCGCATATGAAAGTTTTTCAGCCAGAATTCCGACTCTATGCGCTATTGGTTTGCACGGCACTCGTGACCGCTTGCACCAGCCCAGGTTACAACGATAATCCGTCGCAGCAGATGACCAACGCTCGGATCGGCTGCCTGGCCTCCACAGACTTTTTCGCTGTCTATTTCAGCGTGCATCTCCAACCGCCCGACGAAAACCAGAATGCGAGATTAACGAAAGAGCTGTTCCGCTCGTACTGCCAAGATATACCAACACCCGGCAAGGTGTTTTTTACAGCGGATCTGGTGGGTAACGAACCGAGGAGCATGCCTATCGGCATCCGGATCGTCGAACAGGAGTTTACGGGCGGCGATGAAAGCGATGCTGAAAACTTCAAGGATCTGCGCACCATATCGGAGGTTCTCGCCAAAACCTATTCCAAAGGTGTCATCGAATCGCATTTTGACCTTGATACGAATGGGCATTACGCGATCTACTTGATCAAGGGTGGAACAGATGCCGTTCCGGAACAAGACATACTGAGAATCCCGCTCAATGTCGGCGCCGACTCCGGCGTAGAGCGCTTGACGACACGAATCGTAAGCCTGTTCGGTATCGCATCGGGCCTAGCGCTGATTGGCTTTGCGGCGTCTCGCTTTCGGCGAAGGCGCAAGATTCTTTAGATGGCCCTCCGGGGCCTTTCTTGAACGATGGATCGAAAGACGCGTTACCGATTTTGCAACACGGGTAACGACAATACCTATTAAGGTTAATGACGCGATCAACATCAGGTCTTCTACCACGCATTTGAACGATTCTCCTAGAACCGGCTGTTGACGGCTTAGAAGGAGTAGAAAAGCCGTATAAATTCTGACCGTCCTACCTTCTACCGATCTCACCGTTTGGTGAAGCCGCTACGCACCCGATTGCACGGCTGGCGGGCCACCCTGGCGACGTTGCTCCTTCTTGTGGGGGCGGCCCCACGGCGTCGTCGCGCCTCGAGCATTTTCATACCGACTGTACGGGCATTCGCGAGTAGGTCGGGGAATCCATTCCCAACGGTTTCGTTGGGCCAACGGGTTCGTCGGCAAAGGATTGCCGACCTACGACCATGCACCCTGTAGGTCGGGAATCCTTCCCAATCGCAAACGGTCGCTTTAGTCGCGACCCTTCCAATCGCAAACGGCGTCTTCGGGAAGGGCGTGGCCGGCGCTCCCGGCCAGGCCGTTTGCGATTGGAAGGGTCATCCCAGCGCTCCTGGGATGACCGTTTGCGATTGGAGCGCCGAAGCCCCCCTTCCCGACGCCACGTCCCGGCCGAGCATCTTCGTCGGCAAAGGATTGCCGACCTACAACTGCGTCACCAAGTAGGTCGGGAATCCCTTCCCGACGTAACGGGCTGATTCAGCCACCGATCAGCCGCAATCCCCCTTGCAACAAGGGCTCGCCCTTCATGTAAGCCTACGCTCACAAAAAGATCCGCCGAGGCTTACAAGCTCTTGGCTTCAACTTCGAAAATGTGTCACTAAACTGTGACAGGATCGACGTGCGCGTCGAACAAGGCCGAGAAAAAACAAAAGGGGAATACGGATGGGGATCGAGCGGCTGTCTCAGTTTAGGGCGGGATTCGTGCTGAGCTTGTGTCTGGCGTTCTGCGGACTGCTTCTCTGGGGAACGTTGACGGTCGCCACCGAAGGGAAGGGCGGATCATCATCTTCCGGCTTCACCATCGGTTCGTACAAGGAAGTCGGCAAAAAGATCCACCGCCGGAAGAATCTCTTCGAGCATACCTATCGGGCAAGCCTCACCTCGACCGCCGCGGTGGACGCGTACCGCGTCAGTGCGCGGCTCGTCAGCCGCGATTCCCGTATCGTGGTGATCGACGGCGATCTCGCGTTCGGCCATGTGCCGGCCGGTGCCACCGTCGTCAGCCGCGACACCTTCACCATTCAAAAGCCTGCCAATGTCAAATTCCGCCCCTCGCTGCTGGAGTGGCGCTTCGGTCATGACTTGCGCCCAGTGGCGGAGGCCGGCCCGGATCAAACCGCCCCGGTGGGCACGACCGTCTACCTGGACGGCAGCACCTCCAGCGACGGCGACGGCGATCCTCTCACTTTTCGATGGACCTTTACCGAAAAACCCAACGGCAGCACCGCGATCCTGTCGGATCGCACCGCGGTGAATCCGACGTTCACGATCGACAAGCCAGGCACCTACACGGTCCAACTCGTGGTTGATGACGGGCAACTGGCGAGCGTCCCGGATACCGTCACCGTCAGCACGGTCAACAGTGCCCCGGTGGCCAATGCCGGTCCCGACCAAACTGCCCCGGTAGGCACGACCGTCCGCCTGGATGGCAGCGCCTCCAGCGATGTGGACGGCGATCCGCTGAGCTATCAGTGGACCCTCACTCTGGCGCCCGACGGCAGCGCCGCGCATCTGTCCGATCCCAACTCGGCCACGCCCGCTTTCACGCTGGACCGGCCCGGCTACTATTCGGCGCAATTGGTCGTCGACGATGGACTGGCCAGCAGCGAACCCGATTTTGTCTCGATCGCCACTCTCAATTCAAAACCTGTCGCCGAGGCGGGCCCCGATCAAAGCGTCTACGTCGGCGACGCCGTCACCTTGAACGGCAGCGGTTCCACCGATCTGGACGGCGACCGCTTGACTTACCGCTGGGCCTTGATCAATCAACCGGAGGGCAGCGCCGCGGCCCTGTCCGACTCCGCGGCGATTCAACCCGTTTTCGCCGTGGACCGGCCCGGCGCGTACGTGGTCCAGCTCATCGTCAACGACGGATCCGCCGACAGCGACCCGGATACGGTCGTCATTACCACCCTCAACAGCCGACCCATTGCGGCCGCGGGTCCGGACCAGGGCGTGCCGGTCGGCACCTTGGTCCAACTCGACGGGGCGGGTTCGCTTGATGCGGACGGCGACGTTCTCAGCTATCACTGGTCCCTGACCTCCGTACCCGAAGGAAGCGCCGCCGCGCTTGCCGCCTCGGACTCCGCGACCCCCGCATTCACCGTCGATCGGCCAGGTTCCTATGTCGCCCAGCTCATCGTCCGTGACGGACAGCTCGACAGCTATCCCGACACGGTGACCGTCAGCACCGTCAACAGTCGGCCCGTCGCCGATGCCGGCCCCGACCAGTCCGCCCTCGCCGGCACCACGATCCACCTGAACGGCGCCGGGTCCAGCGATCCGGACGGCGGTCCCTTGAGCTATCAATGGGCCTTGGTGAGCACGCCGGACGGTAGCCAAGCGGTGTTGAGCGATCCGCTCACGTCCACGACGACCTTCCTGGCGGACCGCCCCGGCGATTACGTGGCCCAGTTGATCGTCCACGACGGGCAGCTTGCGAGCGACCCCGATACCGCGCTGATCCAGGTGGCGCTGCCGCCCAACGTGCTACCGGCCATCACGTCCGCCCCGTTGACCGCGGCGACCGTCGGCCAGAGCTATGTTTACGATGTCGACGCCACCGATGCCGACGGCGATGTCCTGGTTTTCAGTCTCGCCACGGCGCCGGCCGGCATGAGCCTCGATGTCGCGACCGGGGTGATCCAGTGGACGCCGACGGCGGAAGGAACGTTTGCCGTCACCGTCACGGTCAGCGACGGGCGGGGCGGTACGGCCAGCCAGAGCTTTAAGATCGTGGTCAGCGGCGGCAGCAGCGGAAACTTGCCGCCGGATCCCGCCCAAGTGGCCCCGCCCCTCGATCCGACCGTCGCCACCCCGGTGGCCGATGCAACAAAATTCCTGTACACCGGTCCCAACCCGATCCAGACCGGCGTCACCGAGGGCACGATCGAACCGAAGCGTGCCGCCGTGTTCCGCGGGACCGTGCGGGACAAGGCCAACGCCCCCTTGCCGGGCGTGACCGTCACCGTTAAGGACCACCCTGAATTCGGCCAAACACTGAGCCGTGCCGATGGCCAATTCGACCTCGCAGTCAACGGCGGCGGCCTGTTGACCCTCGACTACGCCAAACCCGGTTTCCTCCCCGCCCAACGGCAACTCGACGTGCCGTGGCAGGACTTCGCCGTGTCCGAAGACGTCGTGTTGATCCCGCTCGACCCAGAGGTCAGCGCCATCGATCTGGCGGACACCACTCAACCTTTTCAGGTGGCGCAAGGGAGCGTTATGAGTGACGCCGACGGCAGCCGCCAGGCCACCGTGCTGTTTCCGCAGGGCACCCAAGCCGTGCTGACCCTGCCGGACGGCACCCAGCAGCCGCTCAGTACGCTGCATGTCCGAGCCACCGAATACACGGTGGGCGAGAACGGCCCCAAGACCATGCCCGGTCCCCTGCCGCCGACCTCGGGCTATACCTATGCGGTGGAACTCTCGGCAGATGAGGCGATCGCCGTGGGTGCAAAGACGGTCAGCTTCAATCAGCCGGTGCCGGTCTATATTGACAATTTCCTCAATTTCCCGGTGGGCGAGATCGTGCCGGCGGGCTGGTACGACCGCGACAAGGCCGCCTGGATGCCGTCGGATAACGGCAAGGTGATCAAGATCCTATCGATCGCCGATAGTCTCGCCAGTCTCGATACCAACGGCGACACCCTCGAAGATGATGCCGCGACACTCGCCGCCCTCGGGATCACCGACGCCGAACGCGCCCGGCTGGCCCAGCTTTACCCAGTCGGCAAGAGCCTCTGGCGGGTGGCGGTAACCCACTTCACGCCGTGGGATTTCAATTGGCCCTATGGCCCGCCCGCCGATGCCACCGCGCCGCCCGCGCCGGATGAGACGAAGAACAAGACGCCGCCCGACAAAGACAGCGACGACTGCACGGGCTGCAGCATCAACCCGCAGGCGCAGACGGTGGGCGAGGAGCTTCCCATCACCGGCACGCCTTACACCTTGCATTATCAAAGCCAGCGCGCCCCAGGGTATAAACCGAGCAAGGTCATCGACATTCCCGTGGCGGATACCAATCTCCCGGCGAGTGTCAAGGGTATTGAGCTCATCGTGACCGTCGCCGGGCGCACGTTCACCCAAACGTTTCCGGTAGCCCCGAACCAGTCCTACAGCTTCGAGTGGGATGGCCTCGATGCCTACGGCCGCCCTGTTACCGGGGCCAGTCGAGCCACGATTGGGGTACGCTATCGTTACAATGTTGTCTATTACCCGGCCCGTTCGGCGGAGTTGGAGCGGAGCTTTGCTCGTGTCGCCAGTACGACTACCAGGATAATAGGGACCCGTGGGGTGCCTGCCTTGGCCCTGGAGCGCAGATGGCAAGAAAATCTAGTGCATGCTGTTCCGGCATCCAAGTCACTGGGCACGTGGACGTTAGGCGTCCATCACGCCTACGATGTAACTGACCGAACGCTCTGGCTTGGAAACGGGCAACATGCCAAAGCCGATGATGTTGCAAATATCATCACTCGAGTGGCCGGCACTGGAATTGCCATCACGAGTGGCGACAATGGGCCCGCCACCCAAGCGGGATTGTATTGGCCATGGAGCCTTGCCGTGGGTCCAGATGGATCCTTTTATGTCTCGGATTTTGCGCATAATCGGATTCGCCGCATCAACGCGAACGGTATTATTACCACCGTAGCTGGAGGGGGCCTTCCGGGATTCAGTGGCGATGGCGGACCCGCGACGGAAGCACAGCTAAACGGTACGGTGGGCATCACTTTTGGGCCCGATAACAGTCTATTCATCGCCGATAGCTACAATAACCGCATCCGCCGAATCGGCCCCGACGGCATCATCAGCACCGTGGCCGGCAACGGAACACGGGGTTTCAGCGGCGACGGCGGACCCGCGACCGAGGCGCAGTTCAATGAGCCCTGGGGGATCGCCGTTGGCCCAGACAACAGCCTCTATATTACAGACTCCGGTAATGACCGCATCCGCCGAATCGGTCCCGACGGCATCATCACCACTATGGGCGGCAACGGAACACGAGTGTTTAGCGGTGATGGCGGGCCGGCCACAGAGGCAAGCTTCTATCATCCTCAGGGCATCGCTATCGCCATAGATGGCAGCCTCTACGTCACAGACACGGGCCATTACCGCATTCGCCGAATAAACACCGATGGCATCATCAGCACCGTGGCGGGCAGTGCGTTCGCTGGTTGGAGCAGTGCTTATGATGGTGGTCCGGCGATTAAGGCGGGGTTAACCCTGCCCCAAGATATCGTGGTCGGGACCGATGGCAGCTTCTACATTGCCGATGCACGGCGGGTCTTACGGGTAAAATCCGACGGCATCATTAACAGGATTGCAGGAGGAGGGACTGGTGGCGATGGCATACCGGCCACGAGAGCCTCCTTCTCGGCGCTTCGAGGAATTGCTTTTGGCAAGGAAGGCAGTCTTTATGTCGCGGACGCGGGTAAACATATCGTCCAAGCAATTAAACCGCCTTTCCCAGGGATAGACCGAAACGATCTTCTTATTCCATCGAGTGATGGTGCCGAAATCTATCATTTCGATTTTCGCGGCAAGCACCTTCGTACTCTTCATGCTTTGACGAATGCCGTCCTGTACAGCTTTACTTATGACAGTACGGGCCAGTTGTCTGAGATCCTGGACCGCGATGGCGGCATTACGCATATCGAGCGCGACTCGGCGGGCAACCCCACGGCCATTGTCGTCCCGGATGGCCAGCGCACCGAATTGACCCTCGACGCCGATGGCCATCTCGCGACGGTTGTGAATCCCGCCGGCGAAACTCACGCGATGAGCTACACCGCGGATGGCCTTCTCACCGGCTTTACCGACCCGAAGGGGCACACGAATACCTTTACCTATGATGATCGGGGACGGCTGATCCAGGATGTCAACGCCGGGGGCGGCGGTTGGACGCTGCTCCGGTCCCAAGGGAGTTCGGGGTATAGCACTGCCATGACCACGGCCGAGGGACGGACCACCACGTTTGGCGTGGAGTATCTTGCCACCGGCGATCGCCGGCAGCTCAACGCCTATCCGGACGGCACCGTATTGGACCGGCTGTTCAAGACCACCGGCGAGGACACCACCACGGATTCGGACGGCACCGTCACGACCGTGCTGGAAGGCCCCGACCCACGCTTCGGCATGTTGTCGCCACTGGCCAAAGCCACCACCGTGAAGACCCCTGGCGGGCTGACAGCCTCCCTCGGCGAGAGCCGCAGTGTCACGCTGGCCAATGGCAATGACCTCTTAAGCCTCACCAGTTTCACCGAGACTCAAACGGTGAACGGTAAAACGTCCCGAACGGTCTTCGACGTCCTCAGCCGGACCTTCACGGCCACCTCGCCGGTGGGACGGACCTTCACCACCATCGTGAACGACCGAGGCCGACCGGTGAGTCGTCAAGTCCCTGGGCTGGAGCCGGAGCAGTTCGTCTATGATGCCCGCGGACGGCGGCAAGAGGCGATCCGCGGCCAGGGCATAGACGCACGCACGGTGCATTACGACTACTACGCCGACGGCCCGAGCCAAGGCTGGCTCCACACCGTCACCGATCCGCTCGGTCGAACCGTGAGCTACGAGTACGACCTGGCCGGCCGGGTTACCCTCAAGACCCTGCCCGACGGCCGGTCCGTGCAGTTCGGCTACGATGCCAACGGCAATCTCACCTCGCTCCTGCCGCCGGGCCAGCCCGCGCACCTCTTCGACTACACGCCCCTCGACCAGACCGAGCACTACACCCCGCCCACGGTCGAGGCGGCGGACCCGGCCACCCACTACCAATACAACCGGGACAAGCAACTCACCCAGATCACCCGACCCGGCGGCGAGACCGTGACCTTCGCCTACGATGCGGGCGGACGGCTCCAGACGGTGACGGCGCCCCACGGCGAGACCACCTACGCCTACGATTCCGCCGGGCGCCTGCAAGCCCTGACCGCACCGGGAAGCCTCGGGCTCAGTTATGCCTATGACGGCGCGCTCCTCACCCAAACCGCCTGGACCGGGTCCATCGCTGGCACGGTCGGCTACGCCTACGACACCGACTTCCGGATCAAGGACATCAAACTCAACGGCGCCGATCCCATCGCCTACGGCTACGATGCCGACAGCCTGTTGATCTCGGCCGGTGCCCTGACCCTGACGCGCCATGCCCAAAACGGTCTCTTGACCGGCACAGCGCTCGGGACGGTCACCGACAGCCTCACCTACAGCGGTTTCGGCGAGGTGCAAGGCTACACGGCCAATGTCGACAGCAGCCCCGTCTTTTCGACTGGCTACACCCGAGATGCCCTCGGCCGGATCACCCAGAAGACCGAGACCGTCAACGGCCAGACCGATACCACCGTCTACACTTACGACCTCGCGGGCCGCTTGACTGAAGTCAGGAGAAACGGGACCGTCCAGGCGACCTACGGCTATGACGCCAACGGCAACCGGACCCACCTCAATGGGCTCGAAGTCGCCAGCTACGATGCCCAGGACCGGCTCACGAGCTACAACGGGACCGCCTTTGCCTACACCGCCAACGGCGACTTGAAAACGAAAACGGTGGGCGGGCAGGTCACCGGCTTCAGCTATGATGTGTTCGGCAACTTACGGCAGGTGACCCTGCCGGGCGGTACGGTGATCGACTACCTGATCGACGGACGCAACCGACGGATCGGTAAAACGGTGAACGGCACCCTGGTCCAAGGTTTCCTCTACCAGGACGGGCTCCGCCCGATCGCGGAACTGCATGGCCAGAACCAGATCGTCAGCCGCTTTGTCTATGCCGATAAGGCCAACGTGCCGGCCTACCTGATCCGGGGCGGCAGCACCTACCGGATCATCTCGGATCACCTTGGGAGTCCCAGGCTCGTCGTCAACACGGTCGACGGCACCGTCGTCCAGCGGCTGGACTACGACGCCTGGGGCCAAGTCGTCCTCGACACGAATCCCGGCTTCCAGCCGTTCGGCTTTTCCGGCGGCCTCTACGACCGCGACACCGGCCTGGTCCGCTTCGGCGCAAGGGATTACGATCCGGAAACAGGACGCTGGACGGCCAAGGATCCGATTCGGTTCGAAGGAGGCGATGCGAATCTGTATGCCTATGTTCTGGATGACCCGATAAATTGGATTGATGCTCTTGGGCTGGCAGGCGAAAAATTGCCGATCTCTCCGGGCAGTCTAGTGCTAGATTTACTATTTCACGTCAATGAATTAGGAAACGGTGAGCTTCCGGTTCAGCCCCCTGCTGGACTGCCACCTGATTGGATATTGAAGCCAACCAAAAAGGGAGGTGGACTCCAATGCATTAATCCAAACAACCCTCACGAGCGGTTCCGATTTATGCCAGGAAATCCTAATAGTCCAAATCCGGCTCAACAGAAGCCATATTTCAAATACACGAAAGATGGTACAGCTTACGATATTAATGGGAATCCCGTTAATACGAATTCCCCGGAAGCTCACATTCCTATAAACGAGTTTAAATTCCCATTCCCATGATTCAAAGAGAAGAATGGTCGTAAGAGGGTTTTTGCCATGATGGACAGAGAAAAATGGATTTCAGGGATCTTATCAGTCATTGGTAACATCGCAAATGCAGAAAAGCAGTATAGAGCATGGGTCCTTCATGAGAATATCTGTTTTCCCTCGTTAGATGAAATCTATTGCCAGATTTTTGATGACTACGATCTTGATAACCTAATTGATAACTATGCGGATCAATTTGGATTAACAAGCCAACAAAAAGTAAGCCTCAATAGATTAAGAAATCTTCTAAATAGTTTCGATTATGAGGCAATAGAAAATATTGATATAAAAGTTTTACTTGATAGCCAAGAGTGGAGTGTCATTACCCACTCTGCCTCTGAAGTTTTACACGAACTGAGCCAATGTATATGAGCTCGGGAGGAATGATCTGTGCAATTTGGCGAGCCAGCTCGCATAGGATGCGCCGAGGCACGAACCGCATCGATCGCGAACTTACGGTCATGACGCCAACAGCGACCTGTAAACGAAAACGGTGGGTGGCCAGGTCACCGCCTTCAGCTATGATGCGTTCGGCTACTTAAGACACGTCACCCTGCCGGACGGCACGGTGATCGACTACCGGATCGACGGCCAACACCGGCGCATAGGCAAGCAGGTGAACGGGACTCCGGTCCAAGGCTTCCTCTACCAGGACGGGCTCTGCCCGATCGCGGAGCTGGACGGTGAGAACCAGATCGTCAGCCGCTTCGTCTATGCCGATAAGAGCCACGTGCCGGCGTATTTGATCCGGGACGGCCACACCTACCGGATTATTTCCGATCACCTCGGCAGCCCCCGACTGGTCGTCCACACCGCAGACGGCACCGTGATGCAGCGGCTCGACTACGACGCCTGGGGCCAGATCATCCTCGATACGAACCCGGGCTTCCAGCCCTTCGGCTTTGCCGGCGGCCTCTACGACCGCGACACCGGCCTGGTCCGCTTCGGTGCGCGGGATTATGATCCGGAGACGGGGCGCTGGACGGCGAAGGATCCGATACGGTTCCGCGGCGGCGATAGTAATCTCTATGCCTATGTTCTGAATGATCCGATCAATTGGGTTGATCCTTTAGGGCTTGTTAACACCGATCCTGCCAGCCCTTTTGGCCCATTCGGTCCGGGAGGTGGGGGTGGCGGTGGTGGCGGCAGTGGTTTTGGCGCCGGTTTAGGGGGAGCTAAATTTGCGCCCCCTGCAAGTGCGCCAAGCGGTAGAAATGGATTTCCGTTACAAAATGCTCCATATCAACAAACTCGTAATCCGGATGCAGTTGTCAATGGTCGCCGGTATTGCGGACATGCACTAGATCAGATGCAGAATCGTGGTTTAACACCATCAGTTATTGAAGACACAATTAAGAATGGCCAACGTTCGCCAGATCCTATTCCCGATCGAACGAGAATTTACAACTCAGACAATAACATCACCGTAATAGTTGAGGGTAATGACGTTGTTACCGTAATTCCAGGGAAGCGATAGCTGTGAATGAACACGATATCCGGCAATTAGCATTAATGCATAAGCAGATTGACTCCTATACCAAAGGGACAATTGGCTTGAGCGCTTTGATAGGTGATCTTATTTTTTTGAGAGATGCACTATCGAAAGTGGAGTCAGATTGGGAGCATCAATTTACAAGTTGTATCTCAGATTTGGAGTCGGCATGGTCATATGCGCTTGAAAAAAATAATGGTGTTCTGGACTCCATTAGCGAAAAGGTTGTAAATGAAGCTCTTTTCAAGTTGCGTCAACTACTGGAACAGCCCGCATAGGTTGCGCTGAGGCACGAAGCGCATCGGTCGCGGAACTCAACGGCCAGAACCAAGTTGTCAGCCGCTTCGTCTATGCCGATAAGCCGGCGTAGATACTGTTATACGGGTCAAGCGCCATGAAGCCCGCGTAGGATGCGGTGACGCAGGAACCGCATCGTTCGAGTTCACGATCGATGCGCCTCCTTCGTCGGCACATCCTACGCGGGCTATGCCTACACCGCCAACGGCGACTTGAAATCGAAAACGGTGGGCGGGCAGGTCACCGGCTTCAGCTATGACGTGTTCGGGAACTTACGGCAGGTGACCCTGCCGGACGGTACGGTGATCGACTACCGGATCGACGGGCGCAACCGGCGCATCGGCAAGCAGGTGAACGGCACTCGGGTCCAAGGCTTCCTTTACCAGGACGGGCTCCGCCCGATCGCGGAACTGCATGGCCAGAACCAGATCGTCAGCCGTTTCGTCTATGCCGATAAGAGCCACGTGCCGGCGTATTTGATCCGGGACGGCCACACCTACCGGATTATTTCCGATCACCTCGGCAGCCCCCGACTGGTCGTCCACACCGCAGACGGCACCGTGATGCAGCGGCTCGACTACGACGCCTGGGGCCAGATCATCCTCGATACGAACCCGGGCTTCCAGCCCTTCGGCTTTGCCGGCGGCCTCTACGACCGCGACACCGGCCTGGTCCGCTTCGGCGCAAGGGATTACGATCCGGAAACAGGACGCTGGACGGCCAAGGATCCGATTCGGTTTGCCGGTGGGGACACCAACCTATACGGATATGTATTGAATGATCCGATAAATTCTATTGATGCCGAAGGCACATTATCCCCAGCGGCAGCCATTGGTATTATTGCTACTGGCTATGCAATTTATAACGTCATAGATAATCTTATGACCGCACAAAATGCAGCAAAGAAAGCAAATGACGCAGGGAAACAAAGACATCAAGAGCTAGATAAGTTATTAAAAGGGGAGCCAAACAATGCTGAAAAAGCAGACGATAAATACCAAGATGCCACAAAGCAGCTAGCAAAAGATGCATCAGAATTCGGTGTTGCTAGCAAGAAGCTTGAATTCAATTTCGGTAACAAATTGCCAAAGATAGCCTCAAAGCGCTGCCCTTAATCTAAGCAATTAATTAATGAGCATGACAATTAACTCGAATTCTATCGCTAAGGTTTTGATCGTAATTGGGGTCGCGTTTCTAGTTAACTACTTTTCCAACCATATCTTAAGATATGGTTGGAAAATGTGGATAGGAAAAGAGATTTGTTGGCGTAACATAAAGCTATTTGTCGATGATGATTATTTTGTTTTCCCAAATACTGATTCATCTTTATTTTCAATTTCGAATGATCAGCCTATATTAATCGGTAAATTTGACACATCTAAAACAACCTTCCCTAATGAAAGCTATATTATGATTGGAGATGCAAAATTTGATATTGACCGATTATCAGAAGCATTAAGTAAGTTGTGTGCAAGAATAAACTGCGAGAACTATAAGAAATACTCCTATATTGAGAATGGCGTGCCTGTAACATGCATTCAGTTCGAAGGTACTTCAGAGACTTTGGATAATCGGCAGTTCCACGTATTTTGCAAAGTGCAAGCAAGCAAGATTTTAGTTGAGTATCACGGAAGTCAAGACAATTTTGATGAGTTCAAAACACAACAACAGCAGACTATAAAAGCTATTGCAACGAGCGTAATCAACCCGTAAAAGGGTTAGCCCGCGTAGGGCGAAATAGCGTACTCGCGTATCCCAATCGCAAACGGTTGTCCGGGGAGCGCCCGGATAACCCTTCCGCCGTATGAGAGCGGTCCATTCGGCGCATTACGCTGACGCTAATACGGTATCTACACGAGCTGAAGTCAGGCAGAACGGAGCCGTCCAGGCCACCTACGGCTATGACGCCAACGGCAACCGGACCACCGTCAACGGTGTCGAAGTCGCCACCTACGACGCCCAGGACCGGCTCACGAGCTACAACGGAGCCGCCTACGCCTACACCGCCCACGGCGACTTGACATCGAAAACGGTGGGCGGGCAAGTCACCGGCTTCCGCTATGACGGTTTCGGTAACTTAAGGCAGGTGACCCAGCCGGGCGGCACGGTGATCGACTACCGGATCGACGGCCAACACCGGCGCATCGGCAAGCAGGTGAACGGGACTCCGGTCCAAGGCTTCCTCTACCAGGACAGGCTCCGCCCGATCGCGGAACTGCATGGCCAGAACCAGATCGTCAGCCGCTTTGTCTATGCCGATAAGGCCAACGTGCCGGCCTACCTGATCCGGGGCGGTAACACCTACCGGATCCTCACGGATCACCTCGGTAGCCCCCGGCTCGTCGTTAACACGGCCGACGGCACCGTGATGCAGCGGCTGGACTACGACCCTTGGGGCCAGGTCATCCTCGACACGAACCCCGGCTTCCAGCCCTTCGGCTATGCCGGCGGCCTCTACGACCGCGACACCGGCCTGGTCCGTTTCGGCGCGCGGGATTATGATCCGGAGACGGGGCGCTGGACGACGAAGGATCCGATAAGGTTTGCCGGCGGGGACACTAACTTATACGGATATGTCTTGAATGACCCGGTGAATTGGATCGACTCGGATGGGCAACTTTTTCAGCAAATAGCGGCCGCTGTCGTTGTTATTGCTGCTGGAAAAGCAATTTATGATTTTATCGACGCGTACTCAGAAGGTATGCGAGACGCGGAACGCGTGAAGAAGGCTAAACGTGACGACGATGAAGTGATGAGCAACATTCTAGCGGGCAAACCAATCCCGAAGAATTATTGCCCAAATGCAACCTCTGATGCGATTAAGGACCTGACGAAATCAGCAGCAGACGCTGCGCTGAAAGGCGCACAGGTTCCTGGGACATATGCTGGAGGAGCTCTTGCTGACCCCGTCCCAACATTCAAAGACCCTTAAAGATCGCAACCAAATTTCTTGCTCTATGAAAATTCGGCGGAGTTTCGTTCTTCTTGTCGCAGTGTGCATAATTTCGTTGGCATCGTTTGACATCGACAGGAGTGCTTTATTTGTCCAGAAATATTTGAGGATATATGACACGATTTTCGTTGGAAGTGCTATTGTTAATCGTCCAAAAAACTGGGTAGTCTCATATTCAAAGGAAAAGAGCTCGAAACGCGGATTTATTTACGGTATTTTTCCTGCTATTAATGCTGACGAAGCGGTTGATGAAGTTATTTATGTTTTCGAGAAGGTCAGCGAACCTAATAAGAAAGTAATATTTTCTGAGCTTGGTCCTTCAATGGTCAGAAAAGCTAACGATGTAATGGTTATGCTTGAAAAGGAGCCAAGCCATAACCCTTATACTCGTGTTCAGGTGTTCGGATTTGATGCTATTCTTAAAAAAAATAATAGGAATTCTGAGAAGCAATATACAATTAACATTCCGGATCTTTCGGTATTTATCGTTACGGAATGTTTAGAAGATTTGCCGGAGTTTAAAATCACTGGTCAGAAGAATCTGCATTGAATGCGGTGAGCCACGAAGTGCCCTTCGATTAAACTCCGCATAGGCATCGATCGCGAACTTATACCTACACTGCCAACGGCGACTTGACATCGAAAACGGTGGGCGGGCTGGTCACTGGCTTTACCTATGACCTGTTCGGCAACTTAAGGCACGTCACCCTGCCAGCCGGCACGGTGATCGACTACCGGATCGACGGCCAACACCGGCGCATCGGCAAGCAGGTGAACGGGACTCCGGTCCAAGGCTTCCTCTACCAGGACAGGCTCCGCCCGATCGCCGAACTGGACGGTGAGAACCAGATCGTCAGCGCCTTCGTCTATGCCGATAAGGGCAACGTACCGGCGTACCTCATCCGGGGCGGCCACGCCTATCACATCATTTCCGACCACCTGGGGAGCTCCCCGCTCGAGCATTTTCATACCTACTGTACGGGTACTTGCGAGTAGGTCGGAAATCCTTTTCCGACGGTACAGTTGGGCCAACGGGTTCGTCGGCAAAGGATTGCCGACCTACGACTGTAGCACCCTGTAGGTCGGGAGTCCTTTCTCGACGCCACGCCCCGGCCGAGCGTCTGTCTATTTCAGCGTGCATCTCCAGCCGTCCGACGAAAACCAGGATGCAAGATTAACGAAAGAGTTATTCCGCTCGTACTGCCAAGATATACCAACACCCGGCAAGGTGTTTTTTACAGCGGATCTGGTCGGTAACGAACCGAGGAGCATGCCTATCGGCATCCGGATCGTCGAACAGGAGTTTACGGGCGGCGATGAAAGCGATGCTGAAAACTTCAAGGATCTGCGCACCATATCGGAGGTTCTCGCCAAAACTTATTCCAAAGGTGTCATCGAATCGCATTTTGACCTTGATACGAATGGGTATTACGCGATCTACCTGATCAAGGGTGGAACAGATGCCGTTCCGGAACAAGACATACTGAGAATCCCGCTCAATGTCGGCGCCGACTCCGGCGTAGAGCGCTTGACGACACGAATCGTAAGCCTGTTCGGTATCGCATCGGGCCTAGCGCTGATTGGCTTTGCGGCGTCTCGATATCGGCGAAGGCGCAAGACTCTGTAGATAGCCGTCCGCGGCCTTTCTTGAACGAAGGATCGAAAGACGCGTTACCGATTTTGCAACACGGGTAACGACGATACCTATTAAGGTTAATGACGCGATCAACATCAGGTCTTCTCCCATGCATTTGGACGATTATGCAAAGGCAAAGGTTTGCATAAGGTCGAACGCCGCGCATTGATCAATCTCATCGTAATCTGCCGGCACTCGGCCAATTCCTGCGGACCAGCAAATACCGGTGGCGGCGAGGCCACATTCAGGTCTGATCGGCCGTTCTTGCTCGTTTACCGCTTTGGGCGAAACTTGCGCGCCGCCGTTCGGTCAGGTGCGGGGATCTCCCGATGTTGCCCGAGCAGACCGTCGCGCCTTAGGCGAAGACCTGGCGGCTGTTTCAGGCGCCGCGCTACTCTCAGGCCGGCTTTCCTGTTTGAAATAGCGGTTGGTTTCTGCCTTGATGACTTTCGACAGCAATAGGAGGCCGATCAGGTTGGGAATGGCCATCATGCCGTTCATCAGGTCGGAGAAGTTCCAGACGAATTCCAGGCTGGTGGTGGCGCCAACGATTACGGCGGCAACGAAGAAGATGCGGTAGATGCGGATGGAGCGCGGCCCGAACAGGTATTCCACCGCTTTTTCGCCGTAATAATTCCAGCCTATCAGGGTGGAGTAGGCGAAAAGCGCCGTGGCGAGCGCGACGATGAAGGTCCCGGTACTGCCCAGCGTTTCCGCCATGCTGGCGCTGGTCAGTTCTCCGGCACTGACGTCTTGCATCCATGGGTTCGCGGTGAGGATCACCAGGGCGGTCATGGTGCACACCACCAGGGTGTCGATGAAGGTTTGCGTCATGCTCACCAGCGCCTGCTTGACCGGACCGTCGGTGCGCGCGGCCGCTGCCGCGATGGGCGCCGAACCGAGTCCGGATTCGTTGGAGAACACGCCGCGTGCGATGCCGTAACGCATGGCGGTGGCGAGGGTAGCACCCGCGAAGCCACCACCGGCCGCGATCGGATTGAAGGCGTGGTAAAAGATCAGGTACAGCGCATGCGGAATTTCGGCGGCATTGAGGACCAGCACCACCAGCGCGGCGCCGATGTAGCCGACGATCATGAACGGAACCAGCAGCGAGGTGAACCGGCCGATGGAGCGGACGCCGCCCAGGATCACCAGTGCCGTCAGTACCATCAGCACCAGCCCCGTGGCGAGTGGAGTAATGTGAAAGGTGCTTTCGAGTATCCTGGCAGTGGAATTGGCCTGCGTCATGTTGCCGATACCGAAGGTGGCCAGCGCGGTAAAGACCGCGAACAGTCTGCCCAGCCAAGGCAGGCCGGCACCCTTTGCCAGATAGTACATCGGCCCGCCGCGCATGCCGTACTCTCCCTTTTCGCGGTACTTGACCGCCAGCACCGCCTCGGAATACTTGGTGGCCATGCCCACCAGACCCGTCAGCCACATCCAGAACACCGCGCCGGGACCGCCGAGGGTGATGGCCGTGGCAACACCGACGATGTTGCCTATGCCTACCGTGGCCGCAAGCGCCGTCATCAGCGCGGCGAAATGGCTGATATCGCCGGCGTGGCCGTGATCCTTCGCGAAGATAAGGCTAAAGGCTCGGGGCAGGGCGCGGAACTGCACGCCGCGCAGCAATATCGTCAGGTACAGCCCGGTTCCCACCAACAGGGCGAGCATGGGTGGTCCCCATACCCAGCCCGATAATGTGGCAATCAGCGTTTCGATTTCGCGCATGGATTTTCCTTGAAGGGTTTCGGACAGTATACGGAGGAATGCCGTTTCAAGGCTTATTCCATCCGACACTCAAGTGAACATTAGAGCGGCTGTCGGATTGGTTTACGGCTTGTGGGAGCGTTTTCCGAATCGGTGTAAGGGATTCGGATATGTAGGTCGGCAATCCTTTGCCGACGAACCCGTTGACCCAACTGCACCGTCGGGAAGGGATTCCCGACCTACTCGCGAGTGCCCGTACAGTAGGTATGAAAATGCTCTAAGGCCATTTGCAATCAATCATCACGTACGAATGGAAACTGCTCTAATCGCAGGGTGAGTTAGCCCCTCGGCTTCGCTCGGGACAGGCCCTTCGACAGGCTCAGGACAGGCTCCGCGTAACCCACCGGTTCGAGGCCGCTCGGTGGGTTACGGCCTCGCGGCCTAAACCCACCCTAAAAAAATCCTTATTGAAAGCGATGCGAGCACGGCGGCGGTCTTCGTTCTGACCATCGCCGTTAGGGGCGATCAGCGTCGGGTCCAGGCCAGCGGCAGGCGGACGACGAACTCGCTGCCTAGGCCGGGGCCTTCGCTCCTCGCTTCGACCGAACCGCCGTGCAACGCGACCAGGTGGCGCACTAGGGACAGCCCGAGGCCGAGCCCGCCTTGCGACCGGTCGATGGAACGGTCCGCCTGGGTGAACAGATCGAAG
Source organism: Methylocaldum sp. RMAD-M (assembly GCF_017832375.1). Lineage (NCBI taxonomy): Bacteria > Pseudomonadati > Pseudomonadota > Gammaproteobacteria > Methylococcales > Methylococcaceae > Methylocaldum > Methylocaldum sp. RMAD-M. The sequence continues at coordinate 240,384 of NZ_JAFIBZ010000006.1, forward strand.
ACATGAGGCAGCATTTCGGCCGAGATGCCTATGCCTTCGTCGCGGATGCTCACCACGGCGTCCGGCCCTTGCCGCTCCGCCAGGAGCCAAACGTGTCCGCCCGCTGCCATGTACTTGGCGGCATTGTTAAGGAGATTCGACAACACCTGAGTGAGCCGCACCGGATCGGCGTCGAGGCACACGGGTTCCGGCGGGAGCGAAACTTCAAGCGTGTGGTTGCCGGCCTCGATGAGTGCCTGGCTGGTCTCGACGGCATGGCCGACGATGGTCGCCAGATCGACCCGCTCTTTTTTCAGGGCGATCTTGCCTTGGGTAATGCGCGATACCTCCAAGAGATCGTCCACCAGCCTGACCAGGTGATTCACCTGCCGTTCCATCATCGTGAGCAGCATCTGGGTGCGTTCCGTCGCGGGGTTTGTGCCGTCGGACTTCCGCAGTACGTGCAAGCCGGTGCGGAGCGGCGCCAGCGGGTTTCTGAGTTCGTGGGCCAGCATCGCCAGAAACTCGTCCTTGCGGCGATCGGCCTTGCGCAGGGTCTCCTCAATCAGTTTGCGCCGAGTGATGTCGTTGAAAAGAACCGCCACTTTTCTTTCGGATGGCGCGCCAATCCGAAACGCGTACACGTCGTAATGGCGATGAAGTTGCGCGGCGAAATTTTCGAAGCGCATCGGTTGGCCCGTCAGCGCGATCTTTCCGAAGATCTCGAACCAGTGTTCCTCGAGCAACGGAGCGATTTCCCGTATTCGCCGGCCGACCGCGTCCCGAATTCCGCTCTGCCGCTCGAAAGCCGGATTGACGATGAGGAACCGGTAATCCACGGGTCTCTCGCTTTCGTCGAACAACACCTCGATGGTGCAGAAGCCCTCGTCCATGCACTCGAACAGAGTGCGGTATTTCTCTTCGCTCTCGCGTAACGCTTCCTCGGCCCGCTTGCGATCGATGAGGTCGGCGGCTTGCCGGGCGAGAATATCCAACAGGCGCAAATCCCGCTCGGACGGCTGGTGCGGGCAGCGCCAGTGCGTGGAAATCATGCCCACCAGCTTGCCGCTCCGCGAGAACAGGGGCGTCGTCTGGCAGGCATGAATTCCGGTTTGCAGATATGTCGCGAGATCCTCGGTGCCCTGCATGAAATCGCAGTTCTCCAGGTCCGGCGCGATGACGCGCCGGCCCGTGCGCAAGGCCGCGCCGCATGTCGAATCCGAGGAGTCAGCGCTTACCCATTCCCAGAACTTTGCCGCTTGCGGATTGAACCCGCGGAACGCCAGCAGCCGAAGCTCGCCGCCGCGGCCGCGCTCGGGGTAGAGCATCTGCATGCTCGCGTATTCCGAGTGCATGATGTGCGCCGCCGCGTCGATGATTTTTTCGTAGAGGGCCTGGATGTCGTCCTCGTGAAGAAGAGCTGCGCTGATGCTCTGCAGGAGCTGAGTGTCCTGCAATTCCGCCTCGAGCTGGGCCCGGTTCTCGCGCAATGCTTCCTCGGCTTGTTTGCGCTCGGTGATATTGCTGGCGGCACCGAACCATTCGACGATATCGCCATCCGCACTCATCAGCGGAACCGCACGCGAAAACGTCCATCCCAAGCTGCCGTCCGCTCGTCGGACGCGATGCTCGAGCTCAAAAATGCTCTTGGTCCGGATGGCTTCTCCGATGGCGGCGACGACCTGCGGCTGGTCGTCCGAGGGAATGTATTTCTGAAGCCAATTTCGGCTCGGCTCTTCCGTGTCGGCTAGGAAATCCCGGCCGTAAAGCTGATACATCTCGGTCCAATCCGAGCTCATGCGATAGATCGTCTGGGAACTGGCCATCACCAGAGCGCGGAAACGCTCTTCGCTCTGGCAAAATGCTTCCTGAGCCCGCTTGAATTTCGTCGTCTCGCGCAGCGAAAAGACGAGGCCCGCAGTCGCTCCGTCGTTACCCTTGACGGGCGTCAGGCTCCAGTCCCAATAGGTGGTGCCGCGTTCGGGCTGATCGGGGAAAACGAAGGGCCTGTCCTTGTAAAACACTGCATCGCCGGAATCCCGGACTTTTCGGAAGATCGCCTCGTTTTCCGCGTTGGGATACAAGGCGAAATGGTTGTTGCCCACCATGTCCTCCGGTCTCATCCGGCAGGTTTCGGCATAAGCCGGATTGACCCAGACGAAGTTGAACTGCCGGTCGAGAAAGACCAGCATCACATCGGTGGCCCGCATGACGCTATCCAGCAGGCTTTGCTCCCGCCGCAACGACTCCTCGACCTGCTTGCGTTCAGTGATGTCCTGGATCGTGCTGAGGAGAAGCGTTTGGCCGCCGATGCCGACCCAATCAACATTGAGCGACAGAACGAGCCTGGTCCCGGATCTGGACTTGTGCGTGATCTCCACGTCGCGTAGTGCCGCGCACTGCCGGAGTTCGGAGGCTATCCGGCCTCGTAACCATACGTCCGGGATGCCCAGGTGCCCGCTGTTTTTGCCCAGCACCTCTTCCCGGCTGCACTCGAAGATCTTCAGAAACGCATCGTTGACGGCCACGAGGGTCCGTTCGGGCATCTTCGTCAGCGCCATGCCGAAGGGGGCCTTGTCGAAGATGGCGGAATAACACTCCTCGCGCTCGCGGGCCGCGTCGGCCTCACGCCGGATGTGTGCCGCATCCGGGCGGGCCTCGGCCCCGGTTTCACTCCCCCCTGCGTCGACGGGCGACGTCTCGGCTCGAGGTTCTTGTTCCGCCCGGACTGGCTCGGCTACATCTTCGACGTGGTGAATGATATAGAGAACATCGCCATTTTCATCGAGCACCGGCGTGTTCGAGGATTTCGAGAAACGGCCCTCGAACCCGCCGCCCTGTTCGGGCCTGCGGATATCGTGCTGCCGCATGGCCTGGGCGTCGGGGAGGCGGTGCCGCAGCACGCGTTCAAACGAGGCCCGGCTGTTCGCCTCCGGCCCGAACGGGCTGTCGGGATTGTCGGGGAAGACTTCGAAGACCGGCCGCCCCACGATCTCCTCGCGCCGCTTCTTGGTTGCCCGCAGATAGGCGTCGCTAGCCGCCAGGATGGTGAAATACGGGCTGTCGGGTGCCAGCACCAAAATACAGGCCGGGACGGACTGGAAAAGGACCTGGAAGTCGGGGCGCGATGCCGGTATATCGCGCTCAGCCGTGCTCATGCTTTTCCCTCCTGCCGTTTCAGCGGACAGGGTTGCGGCTGGCAACGCCGGGTGGACAGCTGCGCGACCGGCCGCACCGCGAGCATGTCCGCCCCGGCCGGACGCGGTCGCCGTGCGCCGAAACCTCGATGCATCACGTACGGCGTTCCGCCAGCGAGCGGGAAAGCCGGTGCAATGTCCGGCTGCATTGGGGCCAGGCCGGGGATAACGCGGCCCGGGACCCGGGGCGGTAGGGAAGCATTAAAGTTGAACATCACGGGAGCTACTTGGCACTAAGTTGCGGCGCACCCGCCGGATGGCTTTTCAAAAGTGCCCGAGGGCGAACAGGAAGAAGTGGAGGATCTGGAGCGGGGCCATCCAGTTCGGCTTTATTTCAGAGGCGTAATGGGTGCGCGCACATAGACCCGTTTCGGATGTCTTGCGGACGGCGACCGAACTATAGCCTATAGCCCACATCTTGAAACATCTTGGATTTTGAGGCGTTCCCTCGGCTCATTGGACGCGCCCATCGAAGTCGTAATCACCTTCATCAACCCTATAGAGGACCTCGAAAAACCGCCTTCCCGGCGGTTTTTCTCTTCGCCAAGCCCAAACGCGGTTTGGGCTTGGCTTACGTTTTCAACTGCTTACGCGGCTGAAAACGACGGGGCATCCCTGCCCCGTACGAGCACCTCGAAGTTTTTCGAGGTGCCCTATAGCGATATTCATCTGAACGGGCGCTCATTTTCGCATTAGGCAGGACGCAAAAAAAGAGCCGATGGCTTTACGGTAATTGAACGGACGAGCATGGGGCGGGGAGTTCGCGTCACGGTTACATCCGCCACACGTGGCAGATTCGAGGCCTGCCGTCGCAGTTCAGGTTTTTTGTGGCGTTACTCTTGAGTCGGTAAGCCGCGTTCAGTTTCCAAAAACCGTTTGATATGCGGAAGAACGAGATCGCTGCGGACGAAGCTTTCGGTATGCTTGAGACCGGGCAACGGGACGAAGGCGGCGTGAGCGATGTGTTTGGCGCATTCCCGGACGGCCGGATATCTCGCATCTTCCTCCCCGACGAGGAGCAGGCACGGCATGGCCATGGTCGGGAGGACGTCTTCCAGTGCCGGCCGCTCTTGCGCAGCGGCCGCGAGCGCCCGCAGGTCGTTGGCCAGCACAAGTGGCCTCAGTTCCGGCGGGATGCGCTGTTCCAGGACGGACTCGAGAGCGGTGAGGAAAGCTCCGGGGTCCGCGCCGTCGATGTGCCGGAAGGCGTCCCAGCTTTGGTCGGCATAGGGATGCGCTCCGACGACGAGCAGGGCGTCGACGCGTTCGGGCGCGTATTTCGCCATGCCGAAGCCAATCCAGCCGCCCATCGAAAAGCCGAGGAAGTTCGCTTTCGGGATCTTTAAGGCATCGAGCACGGCGACGACGTCCGCCACCCGGTTCGGCAGCGCATAGGCAGCCGGGTCGTGCGGCTTGTCGCTGGCGCCGTGGCCGCGGGCGTCGAGCAGAATGCACCGGTTATCGCGGCACAGTGCCCGGACATACCCGAACTGGCGCCACGCCTCGGAACTGCTGGTAAATCCGTGGTGCAGCACCAGCGGCGGTCCTTCGCCTTCCGCCTGGTAATGGATGCGAACGCCTTGGCTGTCAACGTAAGGCATGGGCGTCGTCCCGAATCGAGCGATAAACGTCCGCTATGGCGGACGCGACCGACGGCCAGGCGTAGCGGGTCCGGGCTCTTTCGGCCGCGGCGGCGCGCATGCGGCGGCGTTCGTTCTCGGGTGCCAAGAGGGCGTCGAGAATGCGGGCGGCGAATGCGGGAGGGTCCGCGGGATCGGCCAGATAACCGTTCACGCCGGGTGTAACGATATCGGTGGGTCCGCCGTGTGGCGTGGCGATCACCGGGGTTCCGGAAGCGAAGGCCTCGACCAGCACCAGCCCGAAAGGCTCATAAGGGGAAGGGCAGAGGAACAGGTCGGCCGCCGCGTAATACTGAAACAGTTCCTGATCGGTCAGGCGGTGAAACCAATGGATGGCGTCCGTGATCCGAAGCTCGTTCGCCCGCCCGAGCAGGGCGTCGCGATAGGCCGATTCGTCCGCCGAGGGGTTTTCCGGGCCGATCGGAATCAGGAAAGTCACGGTTTTGCCGGCGTCCCGCAGGGTTTTGACGACCTGGGGAATGGCCTCGATCAGTTCGAGAAAGCCTTTGCGGGGATCGAGCCGGCCGACCGTGAACAGCAGGTAATCGGAGCTGAAGCCGAGCTGGCGTTGAAGCTTCGTTTTTTCCAGGCACAGGTGGAATACTTCCGTGTCCACGCCTCCCGGAACGATGCGGACCTTCTCGGCGCTTGCTCCGTAGCGCCCGGTCAACGCGTCCCGCTCGGTCCGGCTGAGCGCGATGACGGCATCGGCCGCGTCCAGGATCTTTTTTTCCGCGCGGATTCGAACATCGTAGCGGAACTTCGAGCCGTCCGGGGTGGGATCGGGTACGCGGTCCCGTTTCAGGAGCCCCAGGGAGTGGCTGGTAAACAGCAAGGGCTTGCCGAGAGCGAGACTCGCCATGAGCGCGCTTGCGCCGCCGTCCCAATAGTGGCCGTGGATGGCATCGGCATGCCTCAGCCAGGTGGTCTGCCTGAATAGCGTATGCTCGACGAATTCCGCGAGATGGGGGCCCATGTCCTCCTTGCGGAGAAAGCCATCCGGCCCCATCGGATAGCGGAAAATCGTGGCGCCGTCGCAAATGTCCTGGCGCACCGCTTTCCCGCCCCAGCGGCGGGTGTAGACCCGAACCTCGTGTCCCTGGCGGGCGAGCTGTTCCGCCACGCGAGCCTCGTAAATGCATTGTCCGCCCGCATCCGGTTCGCCGGTTACGGCCAGGGGGTCGCTATGGGGGCAGAAGAAGGCAATCCGCATCGCTGCTACCGTTGGGTGTCTCGTTTGGCTTTCGAGCCGCTCGCAGCGAGCGGCCATAATCCGTAGTGGCGAAGTCCTTGGATGATGCCGTCGCCGTAGAACGCGTCGGCGATAAACAATCGGGCGCTATCGTTACGCTTTTGCTGCTCGGAAGCCTGAGCCCGGACGTCTGCCGGAGTATTGCCGACCAGAACGCCGCACACGCCCGAGAGCAGCGCGTCGAGATCGTTCCCGGAATCGCCCGCGAAGAAGATGCGGTCGCCGGCCAAGCCATAGCGCTCGGCGACGTACCACAAGGCGTGGGATTTCCCGGCATTGGCGGGAATGATGTCGAGCAAAGCCCGTCCGGAGGATTCCTCGATGCTGGAAATCATCTGCAAATCGTTTCTCACCGCCCGGACCCGATACATGATTTCCGCCAGCAGCTCCCGGCTGACTGGCTCCGGGTAATAGAAGCTGAACTTGTGCGGTCCTTGCTTTTGCGGCTCCTGAGGCGCCAGGCGCGAGATCCTGTAAAGCGACCGGCGCAAGGCTTCGCGGTCTAGCGGCGGTCCGAGCCGGCTTTGCCATTCGCGATCCTGCGCGCCCGTCTGATCGTAAACCTCGGTGCCGACGTTGCAGATCCACCAGGTCGGCTGCGGCAGCCGGAAAACGGCCTGTCCCTGTTTGGCCAGAGCCAGATAGCGTCCGCTGACGACGCAGATAGGGCAGTCGGCTTCGAGCAGAGTCCGAAGAAGCGCCTGGGTCCGCTCCAGGCAGCCGGAGTCCGGAAGTTTGCCGGTATTGGGCAGCAGCGTGCCGTCCAGGTCGGACGCGAATAAGAACGGAACGCCCGCGCTCATGGAATCAGACTCCGTACGCGCTGGCTGACCTCTTGTTCCAGTTGCACGAGCCGCGCGGTGTTGGACGCTTCCATGCTGATTTCCAATTGCGGGGCGTCCGCGCTCGGCAATACGTAAACCCAATCGCCGTCCAGATCGAGCCGCACGCCTTCGGGGGCGGCATTCATGCGAGCTTCCGGTCGTTGACTCAGTTCGCGCATCACGCGCCCGATGTGATCCCAGGGACAGTGTAGAATCAGGCGCCGGCAATGGCTGATCGGGATCTGGCGCTCGAAATCGTGCAGGGTCAGGTGTTCCCTGCCGAGGAATTCGAGCAGCCGAAGAGACGCCGCAACCGCGCCATAGCCGAGATAGAAGTGGACGAAATGCAGCCAAACGCCTTCGGATTGCATGGCTTTCTTGACGGCATTCAGTTGGGCCGCCGGCTCCTTGTGCGTAATGATCAGTCGCCGCACTCTGGCGTCCGCCAGCTCGGCCAGAAATTTCGGATGATCGGGCGGCAGGAAGACCGGCTCCTCGGGCGGAGCGCCGATGATGAAGGCTGCGGTCAGGAGCTCCTGCGTCCGTTCCGCCCGGTGTATCGTTCCCAATTCGTCGACCAAGGTCAGTTGTTCGCCGCTTCGCTCGATGATCAGGGCGATCTTCCGGTTGAGCCTGGCGATCTCCGCGATCGGTTCGTAGGGTATGGCGGAGACATCCGAATTTTCTCTACATTCGCTCTCGAGATGATGCAAGCCGTTGCTGCCGAGCAGGTCGCCGAGTATCCGCGCCAGATTGCCTTCCCGGCAGTAATGGAGTACGCGATCGACCCAGGGTTGGGTGGCGGATCGGCTGAGATGCTGGCGAAGGTGTTCGGCATATCGTTCGTCGACGCGGCCGGGATAAGTCAGGTTACCGACGTTCTCGATGGACACCTTGGGAAACTCGGCCCGGTAGAACATCGCTTCGATCTTGCGGCGCGCGCTGCGCAGCAAAGGCAAACCGTCGGTGTCGAAAAGCTCGATGACGGCCACGCTGGGGTGCTCGTCCGAAATGCGGATATGGACGCCGCCGCTCAAATGGCGGCCGAAGCAGGTGATGAAGCGCGTCTCCGGCAGGCTGGCCTCTTCCAGGTCGTCGATATTGACGCCCACCGCCAGAAGACCGGAGATGAACGCCCGCTTGATCAGCCGGGAGAATGGGTGCGCATCGCGGGCGACCGCCACTCGGGCGCCGCGCTGAATCCAGCTGCCGAAGGCCTTGCCCAGCGCCGCCGCATATTCCGGCGTGATGTGGAGATTGGCCAGGCCGCTGACGCCGCGCGATCCGAAAATCGAAGGACGCAGCAGCGATTCCCAGACCAGGTTTTCGCGTATCGTCGTGTTGCTGTTGATTTCCTTGTCGGGCCAGATCGAAACGCCGGGTATGACCACGACCTGGCGTCCGAGATGGCAGCGGGAGCCGATGATCGCGTCGTCGCCGATCTCGCAGCGGGCCTCGATGACGGTGCTGCCGCCGACGATGCAGTTGCGCAGGTCGCTCGACTCGCCGACGAACGAGTTTTTCATGACGATGCTGCGGTTGACGGTCGCCCTCGCGTCGATTTCGACGTCCGGCGCGATGACGGAATACGCGCCGATTTTGACGCCGGATCGGATCCGTACGTTGTCGCCTATCCAGCAGGGCGAGCCGAGCTCCGCGTCCTTGGCGATCCGCGCGCCGTCGCCAAGCCATATCCGTTCTCCGATGAGATTTCCGCCGAGCGGCAGACGGACCTTTCCGTCGAGCAGGTCCCAGTGCGACTGTTTGAGCTGATCCAGGGTGCCGATATCGCTCCAGTAACCTTCCGCGACATAGGCGAACAACGGAATCTCCTGTTCCAGGAGTTTCGGAAAAAGGTCGCTGGCGAAATCGTATGGAATGTCCTCGGGTATCGCCTCCAGGATTTCCGGTTCTATGAGGTAAATGCCGGTGTTGACGGTGTCGCTGCACAATTCGCTGAGGCCTGGTTTTTCCAGGAAACGGACCACGCGGTCGTCCTCGCCGGTTACGACGACGCCGAACTCGCCGGGGTCCGACACCCGTTTCAGGCACAGGCTGACTTTTGCGCCCTTGGCCTTGTGAAAGGCCCAAAAGGCTTCGAGATCGAAATCCGTCAGCGCATCGCCGGCGATGACGAGAAACGTCTCGTCGAGGAAATCCGCGCCGAGCTTGACCGAGCCGGCCGTTCCCAGCGGCTTGTGTTCCAGGGTGTAGTGCAGGTTCACGCCGAAATCGCCGCCGTCTCCGAAATGGTCGCGGATGGCGCGGGGCCGGTAATGCAGTGTTGCCAGCAAATCGGTGAAACCGTACGAGCAGAGATGCCGCGCGATGTGCTCCATGATCGGCTTGCCCAGCACGGTGACCATCGGTTTCGGTATGTTCTCGGTAATGGGTCTTAGCCGTACTCCCTGACCCCCGGCAAGAATGACTGCTTTCATGAATGATCTCCCGCACCGAGTTGGATCGATTTCTGATGATGGCTCATAATTTGATTTCAAAATGTTTGTTGGGATTTGTCAACCTCGTTGATTGCGGATGACAAGATAACCATATGTTAATGATATGGTGGGTGCGGACGAGGCTCCAGAATTGACAGGAAGTGCAAGCTGAATAATTATTTGACATCAAAATAAAAGAGACCGGATCAGTGGAAACGCTTATGACTGAAAAAACGCGGGGCGACGATTTGATCGTGCAATTGCGCGCGTTTCTGGACGCCAGCCCCACCGTGGGCCATCGGGTGCTCCATCAAATTCGAAAACTGGAGCGCGGTTTTTTGCAGCGTTCCGATCTCTGCGACGCTTTCGCCGACGTTTGCACCGCGGAAGATGCGCCCGAGGGGCTAAAGCAAACGCCCTTGGCAAAAACCATACGCTTTACTCAGGAGGCCGCGCTTAACGACGCCTGGGTCTATCTTGCCATCCGGCTTCGCATCGCCACCTGGCGCTATGTGCGCATCGCGCTCGAAGGGCTGACGGTCGAGGAGGTGACGGTGCAGGACTTTCTGCGTTTCAAGGAAGGCTTGGCGACGAGGCAGCACGATATAGACGAATGGCTGCTGGAAATCGATTTCGGGCCGTTCTCCCGCGAGTTTCCAAAGCTCCAGGAGGCGAGATCGATAGGCCGCGGCGTGGAGTTCTTGAACAAACATCTGTCCCGGCAACTGTTCGACGAATTGGGCGAGGGCGGCGAACGCATCTTGAATTTTCTGAGCATTCACTCGTTCCGTGGCCAGACCCTGATGCTCAACGAGCAGATCAGGAGCGTTCGCGACTTGCGCAGGGCCTTGCGCCAGGCCGACGACATGCTCGCCGGCCACGAGCCTTCGGCGACCTGGGAGGAAGTGGCGGCGGCCTTGCGCGCCCTAGGGTTCGAGACCGGCTGGGGGCGCGAGGTCTCTCGCATCCGCGACACCATGAGCCTGCTTCAGGATCTCCTCGAGGCGCCCGATCCGCGTGGATTGGAAACCTTTCTCGCGCGTTTGCCCATGGTCTTCTCGCTGGCGATCATTTCGCCGCACGGCTATTTCGGTCAGGCCAATGTGCTCGGCCGTCCCGACACCGGCGGGCAGGTGGTCTACATCCTCGATCAGGTGCGCGCCCTGGAGACCGAAATGCGTTCCCGCCTGTTCGAGCAGGGGCTCGACATCGAGCCGCAAATCGTGGTGGTGACGCGGTTGATACCGCAGGCGGAGGGGACCAGCTGCGACCAGCGGCTCGAGCCCATTTCCGGAACGTGCAACGCCCGGATACTCAGGGTACCTTTCCGCAACGTGTCCGGCGAGATCGTGACGCACTGGATTTCCCGGTTCGAGGTCTGGCCTTATCTGGAGCGTTATACCCTGGACGCGGAGCGCGAGCTGCTCGCCGAACTGGGCGGGCGTCCCGACTTGATCGTCGGCAACTACTCGGACGGCAATCTGGTTGCGACCCTTCTGTCGCAACGCCTGGGCGTGACCCAGTGCAACATCGCCCATGCCTTGGAAAAGACCAAGTATTGCCATTCCGATCTGTTCTGGCAGGATAACGAATCCCAATACCATTTTTCCTGCCAGTTCACCGCCGACCTGATCGCGATGAACGCGGCCGACTTCATCATCGCCAGCAGCTATCAGGAAATAGCGGGTACCCGCGACAGCGTGGGGCAGTACGAGAGTCACGCGGCGTTTACCATGCCCAAGTTGTTTCGGGTCGTGAACGGGATAGACGTCTATGATCCGAAGTTCAACATCGTTTCGCCGGGCGCCGATGCGGCGGCTTATTTCCCCTACACCGCCGCCGACCGGCGCCTGCCCCATCTGCATGCAGAAATAGAGGAGCTGATCTACGGCGAGGCGGAGAAGGCCGACGCACGCGGGGTCCTGCATGAGCGGGACAAGCCGCTGCTGTTCACCATGGCGCGGCTGGACCACATCAAGAACATCGCCGGACTGGTGGAATGGTTCGGCGCTTCCGAGAAGCTGCGCGGGGAGGCCAATCTGCTGGTGATTTCCGGTTACGTGGATCCGGAACGTTCTTCCGACACCGAGGAAATCGGACAGATCCGGCGCGTGCACGCCTTGTTCGACCGGTACGGGCTGGACCGGCAGGTGCGCTGGCTGGGCCTCAGACTGCCCAAAAACTTGGCCGGCGAGCTTTATCGCTACGTGGCGGACAGCCGCGGGGCTTTCGTCCAGCCGGCCTTGTTCGAGGCCTTCGGACTTACGGTGATCGAGGCGATGGCTTCGGGCCTCCCCTGTTTCGCCACCTGCTTCGGCGGGCCTTCGGAGATCATCGAGGACGGACTATCCGGCTTTCACGTCGATCCGAATCATGGCGATGCGGCGGCGGAACGCATCGCGCGTTTCTTTGCCAGAGCGCGCAACGAGCCGGAATACTGGGCGCGAATCTCGGAGGGAGCGCTCGCGCGGGTTGCCCAACGCTATACCTGGCAGCACTATGCCGAGCGGATGATGACCTTGTCCCGAGTCTACGGCTTCTGGCGCCACGTGACCGACTTGGAGCGCCGGGAGACCCAGCGTTATCTTCAGGCTTTATACAGCCTGCAATTCCGCCGTCTGGCCCAAGCCATGGCCTGATTTCGAGCACGTTTTAGCCTATGGGAATTAAAGAACAATTTGTAGGTCGGCAATCCTTTGCCGACAAGTCCGTTGTGTCGGCAAGGGATTGCCGACCTACCTCGGGCGCTACGCCAAACTGGAAAATGTTCTAGCGTATGGAAATTAACGAACAAGTATTGATAGAGCTCCGGCGCATCGTCCGTGCGCTCGATCTGCAATCCAAGCAGTTGCAAAAGGTGGGACTGACCGGCTCTCAGTTGATGGTTTTGCGCGCCTTGACGAAACAAGGGCCTTTGACGGCCAATCAACTCAGCCAGGCGGTCAATCTGAGTCAAGGGACGATCACCACGGTGCTCGACCACCTCGAACTCAAGGCCCTGATCCGGCGCGAGCGCAGCGCGGAAGACAAGCGGCGCCTGACCATCACCCTCACCGACTCCGGCCGGGAGGCACTCCGGCATGCGCCCTCGCTGCTGCATGTCGACTTCGTGGCCGCTTTCCGGCAATTGAACGACTGGGAGCAGACTCTCATCCTTTCCAGCCTGCAACGGGTCGCCGGCATGATGGATATGTCGCGCGTCAAGCCCAAGCCGGTTCACGATGCCGAATGCATCGAAGCGGGTTTGCGGTTCCTCACCGACGATGCCGAGGATGCGGGATGCTGACGAGCCGGCTGGTGGGGCGGCCTCTGGCCGCGGGTTAATCCGGGGCAGGGATGCCCCGGCGCGGCGACAAGCCGCGTGAGCCCAGGCCGGGCGTGTACCGGCCTGGGCGGCGGCCCGAAATACCAGGAGGGTATTTACGGGCCTGATTAATAAATTCCGCTCCCGAACATTATTGATCGGCCCCTGTTCAAGATCGTACGAGGTACTGCAACCCAAAACGCTTTGCAACATGTAGCGTCCGGCATCACGCCGTCACGTCAAACGCATTAATTCGAACCAATAAACGCTATCAAAATGGGGGGTACTTAATGGGTCCTTCAAAAAGAACCCTATATCGATCCGTAATCGATTTGTCGCTGGGGATGCTTGTTTTTTGGCTGGCCCAATCTGCGCTGGCTCAGGAGACGGCTCAGCCGGCGCCGGGCGAGGCCGAGGCGGCGAAACCGGCTCTTTCGGCAGAAGAAGCCTTGAATCCGGTCGATCGCATCAAGGCCGGCCGACAAGAGGTGGCGTCCGCCATGGAGTCGGTCCGAAAAGCCATGGATGCGGGATCCGCATCCGGATCGGACAGGGCGGCCGTACTGAACCAGCAGCTGGAAACCCTGAAACAGCTCGATTCCGTCTTCGAGCGGCAGCTCGCGGCGCAGCAGGAAATCGAGACGCTGACGGTCGAGGAGCGGAAATACCTGGAAGCTGCGAAAACGCTCGAGACCAGCGATGATCCGGTGCCGGTGAGCGAACTGGATAACGCGTCGTCCGAGTTGAGCGCACAAACGGCGCGGCTGTCCGCGCTGAGAGCCGCCGTCGATCAGGCTAACGCTCAGGTCGAGCAGGCGCGGGCGGCTGTGGCCGGGAAGCAAAAGGAACTGGCCGCCGACGAGGGCGAGAAGGCCGCTTCGTCAGACGGGGAGCTCGATTCCCTGCGTTTGCAATCGGCCCGGTGGGAACTTAAGCAGGCCGAGGAAACGCTGCGGCTCGGTGAATTGAACCTGGAAAGGGAAAAACGAAAGCTGACCGTTGCCGAAGCATCCGTGAAGCTGCTCGAACGGCGCCTGAGCCTATTGGCCGGCCGCGTACAATTCACCGACAAGGAGCTCGAGGAGCGGCTGCAGCAAATCGAGAAGGAAGAACTCGAACTGAAGCGCGAATTGAGAAGAATGGATGGCCAGCAGATCGCCAACGAAAGTCGTCTGCACGATGCGAGGCAGCGTATGGCGAACGCGCCCCTGGACAAACTCGGGGAGCTGTCGGAAGAGGTCGAAGCGCGGCGTTTGGCCAAGGAATCCTTGGAAACGAAGATTTCCGGTTTAAACAAGCGTGTGGAGCTGATCGGAACGTGGAATACCGCCTGGCGGCGGCGTCACGCCGTCATCAACGGTTTCGGCAAGCCCGTGGAATGGGTGAAATGGAAGGAGGAAGCGGTCGACGCCTTGGCCGCGCTCGATCAGACCGAACGCGCCGTGATTCTTTTGCTCCAGGACTGGAAAAAGCAACTGATCTCGATCGAAAACAAGCTTTCCAATTCGGAGCGCGACGGCGGAAGTTCCGCGCGCTGGCTGGAACAGCAGCACCAATCGGCGGAATCGCTGATCGACCACTTGCGCGATCAGGATGCTTATCTCGAAAAGACTCGCGGCCTGCTCCAAAAAGTCGTCGAGTCGGTCAACGACCGTACCGAGCACCGAAGCTGGCGCGAGCTGGCGGAGTTGGTCCTGGATACGGAATTGAACGGCAACCGCGTGCGCGACTGGGGTTTGGCGCTGGTAGCAGTGTCCGGGCTGTTCAGCCTGCTGGTGTTCGTTCGGAATTTTCTCATCTCAGCTTTGCAGCGTTATCTCGAGCGTCGGCAAAACGTTCTGATCGGCGAGTTCTTTGCCGGCGTCCGGCAAACCCGCACGGTCTTTTTGCTCATGGTCTCGGTGTTTGCGTCGACGCTGCTGCTGCGCCTGGATCCGACGCTCAGCGGCATCATACGCAAACTGACCATCGTCACGCTGCTCTTCCAGGTTTCCACCTGGGTGAGCTACTTCCTCAGAGTTTGGGTCTTCGACTATTTGGGCAAAAAAACCAAGCGTGACCAAACCAGCCTGGGAGCGCTGTCGATTTTCAATTCGCTCAGTCAACTGGCGGTCTGGTCGCTGGCGCTGCTGCTCGCGCTGCAAAATTTCGGCGTGGATATCACGGCGCTGGCGGCCGGTCTCGGAATCGGCGGCGTCGCGGTCGCGCTGGCGCTGCAACGGATACTGGGCGATCTGTTGTCCTCGCTGTCCATCGCTTTCGACAAGCCCTTCGTGGCCGGCGATTTCATCATTTTCGATCAGCTCATGGGAACGGTTGAGCACATCGGTATCAAGACCACCCGCATCCGCAGTCTCGACGGCGAGCAGATCATCTGCGCGAACAGCGATCTGCTGAATACCCGGATTCGCAATTTCAAACGCATGCGGGAGCGGCGCGTGGCGTTTCAAATCGGGCTCGTTTACCACACGCCGTACGAAAAGCTGGTCAAGGTCCCAAGCCTATTGCGGAATGCCGTCGAGGCCCAGGCCAACGTCCGTTTCGACCGCGCCCATTTCAAGGCTTACGGCGAATTCTCCCTGCTGTTCGAAGTCGTTTACTACGTTCTGAGCGCCGATTACAACGATTACATGAACGTGCAGCAGGGCATCAATCTGATGATTTTCGAATCGTTTCAGAACGAGGGATTGCAGTTCGCGTTTCCCACCCGTGCCTTGTACCTGCAAGGCGTACCCCAAACCGGCGAAGCGGCGCTGTCGGCCCTCAAGTCCGGCGAAGGGAAAACGACCGCACAGCTGCGCGCGGGTTAATCCGGGGCAGGGATGCCCCGGCGCGGCGACAAGCCGCGTGAGCCCAGGCCGGGCGTGTACCGGGCCTGGGCGGCGGCCCGAAATACCAGGAGGGTATTTACGGGCCTGATTAATAACGGCTGGGCGATTCGGCGCTGCCGGCCAGCAGTACCCGATGCCGAAGCCGCCGGATCGCCGTCCAAAGCCGAGGCTGCCAGCTTTTCGCGGCTATGGACTCGTTCGTATCTCTTAAGCCTGTGCTCGGTAGCAGGTATCTTCGTCGGCAAAGGATTGCCGACCTACGACCGTAGTACCCTGTAGGTCGGGAATCCCTCCCAATCGCAAACGGCGTCTTCGGGAAGGGCGTGGCCGGCGCTCCGGGCCAGGCCGTTTGCGATTGGAAGGGTCATCCCAGCGCTCCTGGGATGACCGTTTGCGATTGGAGCGCCGAAGCCCCCCTTCCCGACGGTGCGGTCGGGCCAAGGGGTTCGTCGGCAAAGGATTGCCGACCTACGAATGCTTGAATCAATTTACCGTAGCCGAAGGCGCCAGCGACTTCCGCCACGCCTGTTTTGTCGTACGAGCGAAATGAAAACGCTCTATCGAGCGGGATGATAGAGCAGGCTCGGATCGTGCAGGGCGTTTCCGATAATCAGGCTGGTGTGCCAGGTCGGGCGGTATCGCCGCGTATCGGCCAGATACCGGAGCGATACGCGGGTATCCTCGTCTTCTCTGGACAACACCGCGACTCTCCCGGTCCTGGCCTGCTCTTCGGTCAGCGTCCATGCATCGCCCAGGCAAGCCCCGACGGCCTTCTTGCCTTCTTCGAAACTCTGCCGGGCAGCGGCTTCGTCGGTTTTGTTCCACAGGCAGTAATAATGTTCGTTGCCGCTCCATTTCCACACCTCGCAGGCCGTATCGGGAAAAATGCTTTCCGCATCCCAGCGGTCGCCGAGGCGGTGTATGCTCTTCGCGCCCTTGATGTTTTCGAAGCGATTGTCGGCCGCGGCGATGACCGTTTTCAGGCGGGAACAGGCGTCTCCTTCGGTCGCGGTTTCCCGCCCGCCGGGCTGGCTCGCGCATGAGGCGGCCATTACGGCAAGCATCGGCAGAATCGCGCGCAAGCCAAAAGCACTGATTCGTACGCCCATGTCGTTCTCCTTTCCTAGAGCAGTTTCCATTCGTACGTAAGTATGGGCTTAGTGCGGGAGCGGGCCGAAAACCAATCCGACAGCCGCTCCAAAATCAATCGATCCGACCGCGACCGGAGCGCCCCGGTGCCGTCCGTTCGACTTGAATTCCGATACCGTCGCGGCTTCCGAGCATTCCGCTCAAGGCGGCTCGGTGCGCCAACTCGAAGGATTCGTACCCATGCGTTCCCCGAGGTCCGCCAGGGCGTTCATCGTTTCCTTTACGAACACGCCCGGTTTCGGCGGCGTCCAATCGGCGGGAACCGAGATGACCCGGATCTCGACATCGGCGCCTCTCTTCAATTTCGAAATCTCGGCCAATGCGTAAAGATGGCGTAGCGCGTTGACGGTAGCCGACTGGGTCGCCAGGTTGGTGCTGCGGCGCATGATGGCGGCCCAGGTCTGCCGGGTGATTTGCGGCAGAAAACGGAACTGGTTGTTGAGGATGACCCAGTAACGCTGCTTGGGGATCGGCAGGTCCGGGTAAGTCTTCTTCCAGACCGCCGAAAAGCTGTCTTCGTCGTGCGTTCTCGCGCCATACAGGATATTTCCGGTCACGCCTCCATCGACATACAGCCGGCCGTCGATCTCGCGCGGCGGGAAGACGCCGGGCACCGCGGCCGACGCGAGGAGGATGCGGTGCACCCGATCCACGTCACCGGTCCGGAGAGCACTTCTCGCTTCCTCGACCACGTCCCAGGCGCGCATGTCCCCATCATCGAGATTGGTGGTATTGACCAGCAGCATACGGTTGCGCCTGCCTTCCCGAACGATGCGGTTCAGAAACTCCGAATCGATCGCTTCCGCGATATCCCGCTCCAGCCCCGGAATGCGGGTGAACGACGCGTAGCGCGGCAGGAAGAACAGAAGCCCTCGAAGTTTCACGATGTCCGGACGCGGTTCGCGGTACATATTCAGGACCTGATCGATGGTCCGCTCGGTTCCGAGAAAAGCGAACGGCGCGATCAAGGCGCCGGTGCTGACGCCGGTCACGACGTCGAATTCGGGACGTGCCATGGGCCCCTTCGGAACCCGTCCCCAGCCCTTGAGAAAGCCGGCGCCGAAGGCTCCCCAGTCTCCGCCTCCGGAGATCACGAGAGCGTCGATTACAGGCGGTTCGGATCTGACACCCAGGACATAGTCGTCGTACTCCTGCTTGGCCCGCGTGACGAGCCGCGGCGTGAATCCCTTGATTTCCGCGTTGACCAGACGGTCGCTGGCCTCTCGGGCGCTGAGCAGTTCCTGCTGCGAAAGCGACGGACGCAAGGCGGGACCGCAGCCCGCAGCCAGGATCAGCAGGACGAACAGCAGGCACTTGAAAAGGTTTCGGACACTCATGATCGCGAGCACGACGCGACCGACGATCAGGCTAGCCATCCTGCCAATGCCGGCGTTTTGGCGGATAACTCGCCGGTCGGCGGCCGTTTCCGGTCAACGAGTGAGGATGATGTAAAGAGCGTGAATGACGCCTGGGACGAAGCCCAGCATCGTCAGCAGAATATTCAGCCAGAAGGCGCCTGCAAGCCCGACTTCCATGAAGACGCCCAGCGGCGGGAGAAGAATGGCGAAGATAACCTTGAAAACATCCGTGAAGGTGACCGTCATGATAAGACCTCGCGTTGAAGTTCTGGAGGATTGAATGCAATCCGGTCAAGGCAATGCGAAGGGACTCTTTCGTTTTGACCGAAGCGGCGCCGAAAAAATTGCGTTCCAGCGTGCCTGAATCGGAACCCGAGCCGGCGCCAAAGCTTTCCCGGATGTATCGGTTAGGCTGACTATCAGCGTCCCGGCTGGCAAGGGCTCGAATTTTCGCTATCGCTGCATCGCTTTCCGACGAAGCGAGTGAAACTAGCCCCGTTATCCTGCGGCGCCGATAGCCGACGAAACGGCGCGAAGGATGACACGGTCGAAACGCTGCACGATACCGGCATCGAAACGGATGTTGATCCGCCAGGGCATATACGGCCGAATCCGATCCTTGCCAAGAAGGCAGTGTCTTGCGGACATGGGGGCTTTGCGCTTGCGGCCATTATTGGTTGTCGAATGAAGGAGCGGAAATACGGGCATTAACGTATCTGTCGGAGCACGACGGGTTTCGCGCCGGACTCGCTTTCCTTGATCTTGCCCGATTCGAAGGGTATGGCTAATGCCGATGGACGTTCCTCGTCAAAGGTCGACGATCATTCGTTCGATCCTGTCCACATCGATATTCCAGTCGTCGGCGGCGCGGTGTTTTCCATCTTTCCCGGCATGCGTCCCGAGTGGCCCGGCGGTTACGGATTGGTTTGCGGTTGTGGCTGGCGTCCCTGCTGATAACCCTGCTCGTAAGCCCGTTGTTCGGACTGTTTGTGCTTGTCGTAGAGATAACTGCCCACCAGTCCGGTGCCCGCGCCGATGGCGGCGCCCAGGCCGGCGTTGCCGGCGATGGCACCGATCGCCGCGCCGGCGCCGGAAAACAGCGCCGCCGACAGGAGGATGGCTTTGGGAAAAAAGGTTGAGATTTGCATGACATTAGGCTCCATGGGTTGAAAAGCAGAAACTTCGGAAATCCGTGGTTGGGCGCATCATGCCGCCGCCCCCATTCTCGCCAGCAGACCCAGCAGGATGAACACCCCGACCAGAGCCGGCGTCAAGGCGACCAGAAACCCCGGCATACAGCCCGGACGATCGCCGACTCCGGCGATCACGCCGAACTCCAGGCTTCACTTACGGCTCGGTTTGGCCGGTTCTGCCTGTCGCCCGCACGATGCAGCGGAAGCCCACATGGCAGGTGGAGGTATCGACCGGTTCCGGGAAGCGGGCCGCCGGGCGGTAGCGGCGGCAGTAATTCTCCGCGCAGAGATGGGAACCGCCCTTGAGCACCTTGCGCGGAATCCGGATCACGGGCTCACAGGGATCGAAGCTAGCTTCCTCCCGTCCGCCGCGCGGATTCCTGGGAACGCAGCAGGCCGCTTGCCGCGCGGACGGGTGGCCGGGTTCGTACCAGTCGGCGGTCCATTCCCAGACATTGCCGATCGTGTCGTACAGGCCGTATTCGTTGGGCGGAAAGGCTCCCACCGGGGAGGTGCCCTCGTAGCCGTCGACGACGAGGTTTTCCCAGGGAAACCGCCCCTGCCAGTAATTGGCCAGCATCCTGCCCTCCGGCGCCAGTTCCTCGCCCCAGGCATAAGCTGCGCCGTCCAGCCCGCCGCGGGCGGCCCGTTCCCACTCGGCTTCAGTCGGGAGCGCCTTGCCTTCCCAGCGGGCAAAGGCCTCGGCGTCGGCAAAAGTGACGTGGACTACCGGATGCCGCTCCAGCCCTTGGAGGGAACTCTCGGGGCCTCGCGGATGCCGCCAGTCGGCGCCTTTCATGTAGGACCACCAATTTCCGATGTCGCGGAGATTCACCGGCCCCGGCGGCTTCACGAACACCAGCGAACCGGCGTAGATCATGTGCGGCAAGGCGCCGGGGTAATCGGCCGGATTCGGCGGGATTTCGGCGAAGGTGACATGCTCGGTGGCGGCCACGAAGCGGGCGAACCGCTCGTTGGTCACCGGAAAGCGGTCCATCCAGAAACCGTCCACCGCTACCCGGTGCGCCGGGGCTTCCTCGGGATAATGCCGGTCCGATCCCATCAGAAACGTGCCGCCGGGGATCCAGACCATATCGGGGAAGGGCGGCTCGGGGGCAGGGGAGGCGAAGCGGATCGCCGTCTTGGCTTCGGTGTGGATCATGGTTGAAATCCTTGTACCGTATGCCTTTCACTGCCGGGTGATGATCGCCCGCAATTCCGCCTCCTTGTCCTCGATCAGTTCGCCCGACACGTCCACCGTTACCCGGTTCAGCTTGCCGCTGAAGGCGAACGGCACTTCGTATCGGGAGGTCACCGGAGACGCCGCGTCGTGGCCGCAGGTCAGCCCTTCGCCCAGGCTGATGAGAAGCGGTACGGTGACGGGAAGTTCGGCCTGTCCGACGAGTTTGCCGTCGATGTAGAGCTGGCCGCGGCCCGGCGCGCCTTTGCCTTGGGCGAGGTCGGGCCGGCCGGTGGGTTCGAACTCGAAGCGCAGCTCCGCCTTTCCCTGCGGTACCTCCGCGTCGGATTCGACCGCGAACTCCTCGGTGCCGACGTAGTTGTGCACGTAGCACAGCTTTTTGTCCTTGACGAAGAACGAGTACCCGCCGGTACTGCCGCCGTGGGCCAGCAGCACACCCTCGGCGCCATCGTGGATTTCTACCTCTGCGCTAATGCTGTGCGGCCGGTTGAGGACCTTCACCGCCACGTTATCGGGTACGGGCGAGGTATCGGGATAATAGATGTACCGCTGCCTGCCCCGGGTAAGCTGGGGACGTTCCTCGGCGAATCGCTGGGTGCCGCGGCTGTCGAGGGGCAGGACCTTGTATTTGCCCGCTTCGACATACCACATGGCGATCATTTCGATCAGTTTGTCCCGGTGCTGATCGGCCAGATTGCGGGTTTCGGAGAAATCTTCCGCCACGTGATACAGCTCCCAGCCGTGGGCATCCAGTTCGCGCAGTTTTTCCTCGGTAATCTCCATCTGTCCGAAGGACATTCCGGACTCGGCAAAGGAGGGCCCCGGAACGGGGCATACGGCGCGCCAGCCGTCGTGGTAGATCGATCGGTGGCCGAACATCTCGAAATATTGGGTGACGTGGCGGTTTTCCGCCTTCCCCTCGTTAAAGGTATGAGCAAAGCTCACGCCCTCGATGGGCGATTGGGCGACGCCGCGGATTTCCGCCGGCGGCTCGATTTGCAAGGCATCCAGTACCGTCGGCAGCAAATCGATGGCGTGAGCGTATTGCGGGCGGATTTCCCCTTTTGCCCGGATCCCTTTCGGCCAATGCACGATGAAAGGATCGCTGACGCCTCCACGGTAGGTTTCCCGCTTCCAGCGCTTGAACGGGGTGTTGCCCGCCCAGGTCCAGCCCCAGGGGTAATGATTGAAATACTTCGGGCCGCCCAGATCGTCCAGCGCCTTGAGATTGGCTTCCAAGGACTCCGGCACATTGTTGAAGAACTTGTTTTCGTTGACCGAGCCGGTGGGGCCGCCCTCGGCGCTGGCGCCGTTGTCGGAGATCACCATCACCAGGGTGTTGTCCAACTCGCCAAGGCTTTCGATGAAATCCAGCAGCCGGCCAATGTGATGGTCGGTATGCTCCAGAAACCCGGCGAAGACTTCCATCATGCGGGCGTAGAGCTTTTTCTCGTCCGGCGTAAGGCTGTCCCAGCGGGCCACGTCGGGGTCGTGGCGGGATAGTTCGGTGCCCGGCGGAATAAGGCCCATGTCGAGCTGTTTTTGGTGGACCTTGTGCCGGTAAGCTTCCCAGCCGTCGTCGAACTGCCCCCGGTAGCGGTCGGCCCATTCTTTCGGCACGTGGTGCGGAGCGTGCATGGCGCCGCTGGCGAAATACAGGAAAAACGGCTTGTCGGGAGCCGCCTGCTTGGCATCGCCGATGAAACGGATGGCCTGATCCGCCAGGTCTTCGGTGAGGTGGTAGCCTTCTTCCGGCGTTTTGGGCGGTTCGACCGCGTGATTGTCGTGGACCAGGTCCGGGTAATACTGGTGGGTATCGCCGCCCAGGAAGCCGTAATACCGCTCGAAGCCCCGTCCCAGCGGCCAGCGGTCATAGGGCCCGGCGGCGCTGATCTGCTCCGCCGGGGTGAGATGCCATTTGCCCACCGCGAAGGTGTTGTAGCCCTGGCGCTGGAGAATCTCCGACAGGAAGCCGTTTTCGAAGGGAATGATGCCGTTCGCGCCCGGATAGCCCATGGAGCCCTCGGTGATGCAGGCCATCCCGTTGGAATGGTGGTTGCGCCCGGTCAGAAGACAGGACCGGGTAGGCGAGCACAGCGCCGTCGTGTGCATATTGCTGTAGCGAAGGCCGTTCGCCGCCAGCCTGTCGAGGTTCGGCGTCCGGATGGGCGAACCGTAACATCCGAGCTGGCCGTAACCGGTGTCGTCCAGCACGATGAACAGCACGTTCGGCGCTCCCGGTTTCGCCCGCAGCGGCTCCGGCCATGCGGGTGAGGAGGTCTCGGGCGTGCGACCGACGACGCCGGGAAAAGCGGTTCCGGATTTGTATTCCTTCAAAGACATGTCGTACCTCCACTTGCAATGCCTTGCGGGCGGTTTGGTCGATTTTGGGGACAGCGTTAATCCATCACGCGGTAGCTTTCCGCCCCGAGGTGTGAAATGCGAACGGCCCTAAGAAGACGACGAAATTGATCGGCACCGGTCACTGTTATCCATGGTTTCGCTCCTTGAGCCGGAAGTGCTGCGATCAAACGTTTATTTTTGTTAACGTCGACTGTAAATGACATCTGTACGAGCACGTAGTCATCTTCGACGCGGATGGCACGGGCTCAGTGCGCCTGGATAGGAACCCGAGCCGGCGTCAGAGCTCGTCCGGATGTATCGGTTAGGCTGACTATCAGCGTCCCGGCTGGCAAGGGTTCGAATTTTTGGAAATACAGCCAACCTGCCACCCACCCGCCGGGATTCAGCACCCCTTCGGGCAGGGCTCGCCGCATCATTTCGAGACTGGGCAAGTCGGACCCTTGCCAGTAATTCGAGTGGCGCGGGTTATAGGATTCATCGTGAGGAAAAGGACCTTCATGAGCAGGAACGGTGGGATAGAGCGGTTTTAGGTAAGGTGCCACATGGAAATCCCGAAAACCGAATTCCGGATCCACGATCGGTGGGTAGGCCACGGGAGTCAGCATCGGCAGCGTGCCGGGAACAACCGGCCCCCTGTCTTTCGCTTCGACCGGAAAGACTGGCAAGGCGGAGAACTCGTTCCCGGTGGGCGCCGCACGCACCTTGAAGTCGCTGTAGCGGATCAGTAGCGCGCTTTCACCGCGGTTGTCGATTTTCAAGTGTACGGGTGTGGTCTTGAACTCGATGGCTTTGGCTCCCGGCCACGATTCCGGCCGGGCGACGATCCGAACCGGGGAGATGTCGGACGCCACTTCTTTCTCGACCGGGCCGAGTTGCGCATAGTCAGGGATGGGTTTGACCACTGCCGCGTCCCGGCACGACATCAGCGGGACCGAGATCATGAACGTCGCTATCGCGGTGACGAGCACCGGATGCCGGCTCGGAAGTTCCATGTCCAAGACCTCTTTATTTTTTCGGGACTTACGAAAATTAGTCTCGATCCCGGCGGGAAAGTTCGAGCACGGATCGGCCAAGGCGCATCGCTAGTCCGCCGTCTTTCGAGGCTTGCGCCGGCGCATCGTCGTTCTCGTCTCCGATTCGTGACCGCTTACGCCCAAAGGCTGCATGGCGGCTTGTTCGTCGCTGATCTGCATGGCCTCCACCAAAAGGTCCAGGTTTCGGGTCAGCGAGATCAAAACCGGATCCGGCAATTCGGTCAGAGCCTGTAGCAACAGGCCTTGCCGGGGTTCGGGAGTTTGCTCCACGAGGGCTTGCCCCGCTTCCGTCAAATAAAGGCGTACCACCCGTTGATCGGGATTGGTTCGTTCCCGCCGGATCAGCCCTTTCTTTTCCAGCTTGACCAGCAAATTGCTTACGGTGGATTGATGAACCGACATGGCTCGCGCCAGTTCCGACACTTTCATTCCGGCGTTATTCGACAACTCCGACATCGCCCAAAGCTGGGCGTAGCTGACTCCGCAGCACGATTCCACCCACTGCGAATGCTGTTGCACGGCACGGAAAATCAGGCGAAAGCGTTTGAGCGCTTCGTGGGGCCGTGCCGTCGGTTCGGCAATTTCCGGCGAATCTTCTTGCGGTTTGTATTCAATCGTTTTCATGTGTCCGTCATCAAAATCTATTTGGCGTGCTACGGCCTATTGCCGCTGCACGCTTCGCTTGGAAGCGCCGGTTCTCTTTGCGGGCTTGCGGGAGAGAATGGTCGGAGTACGGACGGCGGTCCGGGACTCCCCGGATTCGACGGGCATCCCGACGTATATTTGCACAAATCATTTTTGTGCAAATATACTTACCCCCCCGTGAGAAGCTCCGACCATGTGCCGACGTGATGTGACAGTTTATTGCCCTCTGACGCACAGGACGTCGGGACATCGGGTTTCTCACGTTCTTACCAAGAGAGTCGTCTTCGTTAAGCGGGGGATGGTCGGAATAAGGGGGGACACCTTATCGGGTAGCCCGAATGCCGCGTTACCCGGTCGAAATCTTCCGTTGGCGGCTTTGAAGCCTCAGTCCTCAGCGAGATGGAAACGCTCGAGTCCAGTGCACGTCTCAGTACCTGCTCCTTAACAACTATACCTAATTCTCGGCGGAAATATCTTATGAGTATCTCTCCCAAGAAAATCTTTACGGGATTCGATTCGACACGCTACACGGCGTACAACCTCGGCAATTTTCGCGAAATCCCGCAAATGGCACGGCTCAGTGAGGAGCAATTGTTCGAAATCGAAGTCGTGGGGCGAGTGCTGCCCTTCAAGACCAACAATTTCGTGGTCGACGAGCTGATCGACTGGGATAACATCCCCGACGATCCGATGTTCATATTGACCTTTCCGCAGCGCGACATGCTGTTGCCGCACCATTACGAGGAAATGGCGGAACTCGTGAAAGCCGGCGCGAGTCCGGCCCTGATCCGCGAGGCGGCGGACCGTATCCGCTTGGAGCTCAATCCCCATCCGGCGGGCCAGTTGGATCTTAACGTCCCTCATTTGAACGGCGAACCTTTGCACGGCATGCAGCACAAATACCGGGAGACCGTGCTGTTTTTTCCGAGCCCGGGCCAGACCTGCCACGCCTACTGCACGTTCTGCTTTCGCTGGCCGCAGTTCGTGGGACTGTCCGGCTTGAAGTTCGCGAGCCGCGAAGCGGAACATCTGGTCGCCTATCTTAAGGCGCACCCGGAAGTGACCGATGTGCTCTTCACCGGCGGCGATCCGCTGCTCATGTCGGCGCGGCGGCTGGCCGATTACCTGGAGCCGCTGATCGCGGCGGATCTTCCCAATCTGCGGCATATCCGGATCGGCACCAAGGCGCTCTCCTATTGGCCTTACCGCTTTCTCACCGACGCCGATTCCGACCACATGGTCGCACTGCTTCGGAAAGTGGCCGCCAGCGGCAAGCATCTGGCAATCATGGCGCATTTCAATCATCCACGGGAGCTGGAACCCCAGCCGGTCCGGCAGGCGATTCAGCGGCTACGCTCGACCGGCGCGGTGATCCGCACCCAATCGCCGGTGCTCCGCCACATCAACGACGACCCGGCGCTATGGGCGCGGATGTGGAATGCCCAGGTCGACCTGGGCTGCGTTCCGTATTACATGTTCTTGGCGCGCGATACCGGCGCTCAGCATTATTTCGCCGTGCCCCTGGTGCGTGCCTGGGAGATTTTCCGGGAAGCCTACCAGCGGGTGAGCGG
The DNA here is from genome assembly GCF_017832375.1 of Methylocaldum sp. RMAD-M. NCBI lineage: Bacteria > Pseudomonadati > Pseudomonadota > Gammaproteobacteria > Methylococcales > Methylococcaceae > Methylocaldum > Methylocaldum sp. RMAD-M. The sequence continues at coordinate 266,364 of NZ_JAFIBZ010000006.1, forward strand.
CCTCGGCCGTACGGTGCGGGGTCCCAGCATGTCCGCCTGTCCCGGCAAAGTCCAGGTGCTCGGCGTCACCGAGGCGGCAGGCGAAAAGATCATCACGATGCGGTTTCTTCAAGGCCGGAATCCCGATTGGATTCATCGTCCGTTCTTCGCCGAGTACGACGACAAGGCGACATGGCTGGACGAACTCAAACCCGCGTTCGGTCAACCGCAGTTTTTCTTCCAGGACGAACTGGAACGGATCTATCGTGAATGCCAGTTCGCTTCATCGTAGGTTTAGAGAACTGAAATCGACAGGGGCCCGGACTGCCGCAGGCCTGTTTCAGGGTCTCGTTCGCGGCAACGGTCCAGGCGGTCGGGAGCGGATTATTCGCCTTGGATATAGCTCGACTGCGCTGTCGACAAGGAAAATCGGACTGATGCAACATAATTCCATTCGACATTCGAGTGAAAATTAATCGTAGGATGGGTAGAGCGAAGCGAAACCCATCGATGGTGGGTTAGCCCTTCGGCTCCGCGTCACCCACCGATTGAAGGTCGTTCGGTGGGTTACGGCGGACAAGAAGCGCAGTGATTGGCGGTCGGTCAGTGCTGATGTGTGCCTAGCCAATCCAACGAAAATGAATGCCTGACCGAAAGCGATTGGGAATAAGGAAGCTGATTTATTAACCCGGCCTATAAATATAGGCCGGGTTAATCCGGCGCGGCGACAAGCCGCGTGAGCCCAGGCCGGGCGTGTACCGGGCCTGGGCGGCCCGAAATACCAGGAGGGTATTTACGGGCCTGATTAATAACCGTTGAGCCACGCAACAGAACTGGATAAGGAGATCCTGCATGACCGTCAACCCCGGCTTTTTTTCGTCTTACAAACCCTTGCCCCTTGTGGCGGCCTTGGCAGCGGTCCCAAGCTTCCACAGCGCGGCGGCGGAAAGCGACGCTAGCCAAAATCCCTGGGCCTTCAACCTCACGCTCTACGCATGGCTGCCCGGCGTGGACGGCAAGTTTTCCGCGGGGCCGTTCAACAAGTCGGTCGACTCCACCTTCATCGACATCGCCGAGGAGCTCAGGAACTTCCCGCTGGCCTTCATGGGACGGCTCGAAGCGCATTACGAGCGGCTGGGGTTCTATCTGGACGGCAATTACGTGAATCTGGATTTCGAGCCCCGGTTCGCTCGTGGCATCAGCAGAGGCTTGTCGAGCCAGTTGGGCGTCATGGAGTATGGTGCCATGTACCGCGTGTTCGGCCCGGCCGCCTCGGAACGCATCGCCCACTGGGACGAGAAACCGCGCTCCAACATGCTCGAGCTCTATGCCGGCGGACGCACCCTCTGGCTGGACAATCAGGTCGAGTTCAGGGGCATCGGCAGCGCCTCGACCGGCAAGAGCTTCACCAGTCCGGTCATAGGCGCGCGGTTCACGGTGCAACTCAGCCCGAAATGGTTCGTCCTGGTGGACGGCAACGGCGGCGGCTTCGGCGTGGACAGCATCGACTTCGCCGGGTCCGTGCTGGGGCTGGTCGGCTACCGCACCACCCTGTTCGGCATGCCTGCCTCGATCGAGGCAGGCTACAAGGCCTTGCGCCTGGACGTGAGCAAGCGCATCATCGAAACCGATGTGACCCTGAGCGGTCCGTTCCTCGGGCTGACGGGCTATTGGTAGACATCGAGACGGGTAGTTTGGGCATGCACCCATGTCCGACACGGATGGACTGAAGACTGATTGGAGAAGCCGCCCATGCTCATCGTTCCTTCCGGCTCATGTTTCGGCCGTTCGTTCTTTTCCTGGGTCTGATCCTGTTGACGAATGGAGCCGCCCTTGCCGTGCGGAAAGCCGCCGACCCGCTGCCGTCCTGGAACAACGGCCAAACGAAGCAAGCCATCCTGGCGTTCGTAAAGAAGGTGGCCGACAGGAAGAGCGCCGATTACGTTCCACCTACCGAGCGCATCGCCGTGTTCGACAACGACGGCACCCTGTGGGCCGAGCAGCCGCTGTATTTCCAGGGACTGTTCGCGCTGGACCGGGTGAAGGTGCTGGCCCCGCAGCATCCCGAATGGAAGGAGCGGCAGCCGTTCAAGGCCGCGCTGGAAAACGATCTGGCGGCACTCGCGGCCCGCGGCGACAAGGGGCTGGTCGAAGTGGTCATGGCCACCCATGCCGGCATGACCACGACCGAGTTCGCGGCCATCGTCGAGGACTGGCTGGCAGAGGCCCGGCACCCCAAGTTCGGGCGGCCTTACACCGAACTGGTCTACCAGCCCATGCGGGAACTGCTGGCCCACCTCCGCGCCAACGGTTTCAAGACCTACATCGTCTCGGGCGGCGGGATAGATTTCATGCGGCCTTGGGTCGAAAAAGCCTACGACATTCCGCCCGAACAGGTGGTGGGGAGCAGCATCGAGACGAAGTTCGAACTGCGCGACGGCAAGCCGGTGCTGGTAAGGCTGCCGGAGGTGGATTTCGTCGACGACCGGGCTGGCAAGCCGGTGGGCATCCACAAGTTCATCGGGCGACGGCCCATCGCCGCCTTCGGCAATTCGGACGGTGACCTTCAGATGCTTCAATGGACGGCGGGTGGCGAAGGGGCGCGGCTCATGGCGCTGGTCCACCATACCGACGCCGAGCGCGAGTGGGCCTACGACCGCGAGTCGTCCGTCGGCCGGCTTGACCAAGCGCTAGACGAGGCGAAGACTCGCGGCTGGATGGTGGTGGACATGAAGCGGGACTGGAAGCGGGTGTTTCCATTTTCCGAGTGAGCCGAGTAATTCCATTCGGCATTCGAGTGAATATTCATCGTAGGATGGGTAGAGCGAAGCGAAACCCATCGATGGCGGGTTAGCCCCTAGTCTCCGCTCAGGACAGGCTCCGCGTAACCCACCGATTAGAGGCCGCCCGGTGGGTTACGGCCTCGCGGCCTAACCCACCCTACAAAGTTGATTCCCCATTGAAAGATTGAAAGCAATTTTGAATAAGCGTTCGATGCGCACGCGTTCAAGGCCTGGACTGAGATCAATAACTCGTGTGCGGGTGTATCCAAGCGGGTGCGGTCTGCTATTACAGGACCGAGGTCCGTTAGAGGCTGATGTCGGGTTTGGCTATAACTTTCAAGCGGAATGCAAGACAAAGAATTAAGGAGTACAGGGATGGTCGAAGCTGGAATGAGACCGGCAACAAATCGTCCGAATTCAAGACTGGGTTTGAGTCTGTTGTGGCTTGTAGCGGCGCTGGTGGCCGCCTGCGCGACGACGCACCTCAAGGATTCCTGGAAGGACCCGCAGTTCAGCGATGTGCCGTTTCGCAAGGTCCTGGTCATCGGCGTCAGCCGCAGCGATGCGAACCGACGTCTGTTCGAGGACGGTTTCGTACAGGCGTTGCGCACATCCGGAACCGAAGCCTCGGCGAGTTATTCGCTGCTGCCGGAAGAAGGCCCCCTGCCGAAAGAGAGAATCAAGCAGGCGGTTGCAAAAACCGGCGCCGATTCGGTGTTGGTCACACGGGTCCTCCGGGTGCAACGCAAGGTGGACGTCAGCCCCGGTTACGTCGGACCCGGTCCAGGATTTTACGGCTGGTACGGGGCAACCTGGGCGGCCGCGCCCGAAATCCACGCGTATGACGTTATGACCATCGAGTCGACGCTGTGGGACATCAAGCGCGAGCAAGCGGTGTGGTCGGGAATCAGCGAGTCGATCGACCCGAAGGATGTCACCAAAGTGACCCGGGAGCTGGCTGAAGCGCTGATCGCCAAGATGAAGGAAGACAAGGTGTTGTGACCGACGCCGAAGCGGTTCCCTCTCGAATCGAGGACACCGCCCCCCTTGGCCAGGAAGCGTATGGAAACCTGCGACGAGTTCCGTAACGAGAAGAACTCCAACCGGGAGGGCGCCTTCCGCATCCCGCTGCTGCTGCGCTGGCCCGGCAAAATCCCGGCGGGCATGGTCTCCAACGAAATCGTCCAGCACCACGACTGGCTGCCGACGTTTCTCGCGGCGGCTGGCGAGCCGGATGTCGTGGAAAAGTGCAAGAAAGGCCACCAGGCGGCGGGCAAGACCTTCAGGGTCCATATCGACGGCTACAACCTGCTCCCCTACCTGACCGGCCAGAAGGCGGCCAGCTTCACTATCGATCAGGCCCTGGCGAAAATGAGCGAAGTCGCCAGCGGCGCCGGGCGCTAAGCGTCCGCGGCTCGTGAAACGGCCCGCGGACACGGCCGAAGATCGCGAGAGAGACGCTCATGGGCGTGGCCGCGCTGCTGTTGCTCGCGGTTAAGGTCAGCATCCTTCTCATCGTCTTCGGCCTTGGCCTTTTCCGCAAATCCCAAGGGCGCTGGGTATCTGTTCCGTAGACCGGTGCGGCTGGTTCGGTGGCTGCTGCTATGAACCTGGTCATGCCGCTGTTCACCCGATGTTACTCGGACGGATCGGGCCTTCCGGCCGGTCCGAGATCACCCAGCACTTCTTCCACCAGTTCCCGCAGCTTGGGTTTGACCTCTTTCAAGGCGGTCCGGCCCTGGTCGGTGATCCGGTAGTACTTGCGTGCCTTGCCGCCCACCACGGTTCGCTCGACGCTGAGATAGCCCGCCTTCTCCAGGCCATGAAGAATGGGATAGAGCGTGCCGGGGCTCAGGCGATAGCCGTGGCGCTGAAGTTCCTCCAGCATCGCTGCGCCGTAGAAGGGCTTCTCGGCGGCGTGGTGAAGCAGGTGGACTCGGACGAAGGCCAGGAATATGTCGTAATACAATTTGCTCATTCGTTTTCGATCATCGACCCAGCCCGCCGGCTGCCGGAAGGTGAAGCGTAGCGGCGTCTGGAGTGAGTCGGGTGCGGTGCCTAGCCGGATGATCGGCGTGATGCGCTGGAAGCGTCATGCCGCCGCTTCGCGACCGCGTGCCAGAGGAGACCGGCGGCAATAAGTCCTAAACCGGTCAGCCAAATCTGCCGCTCCACCCAGAACGCCAGGAACAGACACGCCAGTAATCCCAGTCCTGCGACCCAGGGCGGATAAAGCCGCTGCTCGGCAGGCAGCCGCAGCGCCGCGGCATTCGTTAGGGCATAGTAGATCAAGACGGTGAATGCGCTAAATGACCACGTCGTTTTGACATTGCCGATCAGCACGAGCCCGCCGATAACCACACCTACCGCCAGTACGGCCCAGTAAGGCGTCGTCTTGGCTTCATCGAGGCGTTCAAAAATAACCGGCATATCGCGGCGGCGGCCCATCGCCAGCAGCACGCGCGACAGTCCCAGAATCAGGTTGAGCAGCACGCCCAACATGGCCGTCACGGCACCGATCGCCAGAATGTGCGGGCTGAAAGGGATGGGAAACTGCCGCGCGGCCACGGCCAGCGGTGCGGCTTGTGTGCTCGTCGCATCCGTCGCCGCACCGCTCAGCCCCTCGGCTCCAGCGGCTCCGACGCCGACCGCCGCCACGGCGATATAGAGCACCATGGTCACGATCATGGTGAGGATGATCGCTGTGGGAATCGTGCGCTTCGGTTCGTGCACTTCCTCGCCCAAGGTAGCGATACGTCCATACCCCGTGTAAGCCACGAACATCAAGGCGGCCGCGTGAAACAATGCGCCGAGAGGGCCGGTCTCGTCCGCTCTGGGCGCGAAAAACGGCGTGAAGTTGGCGCCCGATGTGACCGACAAGCCGGCCATGACGAAGAAAAGCAGACTCAGCAGGGTCACCGAGACAATGACGACGTTGGTCACGTTTGAACGGTGGATGCCGCTCAGCGCAACCAGCGTGAGCGCTATCACCGCCGCCAGCGCCAGAAGGACCAGATAATCCTGCGAGAGGCCCAAGGCCCCCAGCGTGTAACCGGCGAAACCCAGAGCGGCGGTGGCAGCGGAGGCGGACTTGGCAATCAGGAACATCCAACCGGCGGTGAAGCCCAGCCAGGGATTGAGGTATTGATAGCCGTACTCGTATGTGCCGCCGCTGACGGGATGGCTGGCGGCGAGTTGGGCGCTGCTGAGTCCATTGCAGATGGCAACCAGGGCCGCCAGCACGATAGCCAGAATGGCGGATGGTCCGGCGATGCCCGTCGCAATGCCGATGCTCACGAATACGCCCGTGCCGACCATGGCACCCAGGCCCATCATGATCGCACCGAACAATCCCAATCGCCGTTGGAGTCGAGGCGAGCCAGGGGCCTGTTTTGCTTGACGGATCCGTGGTTCGCTCATCGTTTCACCTCTCGCCAGCGCCGGCGACCGTCAGGACCATTCCGTATCGAACGGATCGCGCGTCGAGTTCAGCACGGTGAGACGGGTCAAACGACTTCATGGGATGTTCTCCGATTACATTCAGGTCCGAGGCGAAATCATACTATCGAAATCCGTTATCGGATATCGATAATATATCGTGCCGGGGTTGTGCGAGGCCCCGACAAGCGATATCTGTCTAAGGAGATAAATCGCTTTCTTGGCGGACACCACGAACGGAGGGATGGACGATGAAGGTACTCATCATTTTCAACAGGCCGCCCTATGACGGCACCGACGTGACATGGAATGGGCTGCGGCTGGCGGGGAAACTGCTTGAAGCCAGTCAGGATGTGCGTATTTTTCTGATGAACGATGCCGTCGACATGGCGCGGGACGCTTGTAAAGTTCCGGAAGCTTACGACCAGGACCTCGTCATGATGCTCAAACAGTTGATCGCAAGAGGCGTGACCGTGAAAGTTTGCGGAACCTGCATGGCCCGATGCGGCATCCATAAAAACCAGCCTTACTACGAAGGCGCACGCCAGTCCACCATGGCCGAGCTTGCGGAATGGGTGGTCGATAGCGACAGGGTCATCACCTTATGAACAGCCGGCTCAACCATCGCGACGGCGGTCCCGTGAAAGGACGCCGCTCCGTTTCATCGTTGACCCGCCGGACACCGGGCATCATCTGGGCAGCGGGTCTTCTCGCAGTTACGGTTCAGGCTCAGGAGGCGGGGCAGCCTTTGATGGAAAAGGCCAGGCAGCTGTTCGAACCGCTCCCCAAGGATATGGCGACCGAGGAGTTTCCGACCGATCCCGCGCGTGTCGCACTGGGCCGGAAGCTGTTTTTCGATCCCCGGCTTTCCCTGGACGGCACCGTGAGTTGCCAGACCTGCCATCGTCCCGGCCTGTACGGAACCGACGCCTTGCCTAAATCGATCGGCGCCGAGCATCGCCTGAACGCCCGCAACGCGCCCACCGTGCTCAATGCCGCGCTCCAGTTCAAGGCCCTTTGGATCGGCGACCGCGCCAACGTGGAGGACCAGGCCATGAAATCGCTGACGGGACAGACCAGTTTCGGCAATCCCGATCCTGCGGCCGTGATCCGGAAGCTCAAGGCGCTGGGCTACGAAGCCGAGTTCAAACAAGCCTTCCCGAACGATCCGGAGCCGGTGAAGCCGGAGAACTGGGGCAAGGCCATCGGCGCCTACGAGCGCACCCTGGTGACGCCCTCGCCCTTCGACGCCTATCTCAAAGGCGATGCCAAGGCCCTGACGCCTCAAGCGCGGAACGGCTTGAAGACCTTCATCGACCTCGGCTGCGTCTCCTGCCATAACGGCGTGGCTGTCGGTGGCTCTGCGTTTCAGAAATTCGGAATACTCGGGGATTACTGGACGGAGACCGGCAGCCCGTCGATCGACGAAGGTCGTTTCAAGGAAACCAAAAATCCCGCCGACAAGTATCTCTTCAAGGTCCCTGGCCTCCGCAACGTGGCCATGACCCCGCCGTATTTCCATGACGGCTCGGTGGCTACCCTGCCGCAGGCGGTGCGCGTCATGGGCAAAGTGCAACTCGGCAAAGAACTCACCGACCAGGAAGTCAGCGACCTGGTAGCCTTCCTGAACAGCCTGACGGGCGAGTTGCCCAGGGAATTTGCCACCGAGCCGGTACTGGCGCCACAGGCCTTCTCGGCGACGCCGCCATGATTCGCAGGAAGACTCCTGCTGAACCGCTTAAAGCGTTTTCATCGCGCTCGTACGGCAAAACAGGCTTGGCGGACGTCGTTGGCGCCTTCGGCTAGGGTAGATCGATTCAAGCTTTCGTAGATACCGTCTTAGAAATCACGATGCAAGCCCATGATTGGGATCGAACGGTCGGCCGGACTTAAGGACGCCGTAGGCCAGGACGAGGAGCTT
>NZ_JAFIBZ010000007.1:0-225943 GCF_017832375.1 Methylocaldum sp. RMAD-M
GGAGCAGGTTTCGGAGGAGCAGGTTTCGGAGGAGCAGGTTTCGGAGGAGCAGGTTTCGGAGGAGCAGGTTTCGGAGGAGCAGGTTTCGGAGGAGCAGGTTTCGGAGGAGCGGGTTTCGGCGGAGCAGGTTTCGGCGGAGCAGGTTTCGGCGGAGCAGGTTTCGGCGGAGCGGGTTTCGGCGGAGCAGGTTTCGGCGGAACAGGTTTCGGCGGAACAGGTTTCGGCGGGACCGGCTTAGGAGGGTTCAACGCCGGAACGACTTGGAACGCGCTGCTAAGTCACAGAACTCGCCGAACGAGTTGGATAGCAACTTATACGGTCAACACCACGACAATTCAGCAGGTTCTGCTCGATCAACCGGTGTTCGATCCGTTGACCAGTCAACCATTCTTGTTGCCGATCGATCAGCCTATCTTGACCAATGAGGTCATCACTCGAAAACGGGGACAAGCATCTGTCTCCGGTCACACTGCCAAGAGCACCGTAACCTTGACCGGCTATCAGGAGGATCGAAACTATCAATTTTCCGGTGATCAGGACGTGCTTGGATTTACGGCGTTGTGGAGTTGGCAGTTCGCAGCACGAACCCAATCCCTTTTGTACTTTGTCTGGCAGGCGATCGACAATCAGAGCGCGACTTTAGGGAGTTCCGACAACAAGTTTATGACCGTGTCACTAGCATTGAACCGAAGGATCTGGGCCGATTTGATAGGCTCTTTGGAGTTGCGGCACATGCAGCAGGATTCGAATCGGTCACAAAATGAATTTGACGAGAATCGGGTAACGGCCAGTTTGCTTATGAGGTTCTGATTCTTCATGTACGATGCCTTTTACAATCTGAAAAAAAAACCTTTCCAACTGAATCCGGACCCCGAGTTTTTCTACAACAGCGCGGTTCATAAGCGGGCGTTGGCATATTTGCGGTATGGTTTAGCCCAGGGCGAAGGGTTTGTTGTCGTGACCGGAGAGCCCGGCACCGGGAAAACGATGCTGGTAAAGGAGTTGTTCGGCGCGCTCCGGAACGAAAATATTGTTGCAGGCCTGATGGTGACGTCCCAGGTCGGTGCCGAGGATACTCTACGGATCATTGCTGCCACGTTCGGCCTTTCTTACGATGGCGATGCGAAGGCGGTTCTCCTCAAGAATCTGGAAGAATTTTTCAAACTCAAGTCTCGCGAGGGAAAGCGAGTCCTACTGGTCGTCGATGAAGCACAGAATCTTCCGGCTCAGTCTTTGGAAGAACTGCGCATGCTGCTCAATTTCGAATCGGAAGGACGATCGATCTTTCAGGTTTTCTTGTTGGGACAGGATGAGCTGCGAGCGACATTGCAGGGAGGCAAAATGGAACAGGTACGGCAGCGAATAACGGCCATGTACCACTTGCGACCATTAGAGCTCGAAGAAACCAAAGAGTATATCCTTCATCGATTGACTACGGCGGATTGGGCACACGATCCGGAATTTACGAAAGAGGCATTTGAGGAAATCTATCGCCATACCCAGGGGGTTCCACGAATAATTAATACTTTGTGCGACCGGCTTTTATTGTATGGATACTTGGAGGAACTCCACATGCTGGATTTGGATGCGGTTCGCTTGGTGATAAACGAGATGGAGCAGGATGCCGTGCGAGTCCAGCGCCCATCCTGTCAAGGAACGACCAATATCGAGGCGTCGTTGTACCCGATCGACTCGGGATACGTCCCGGCGGCTACCGGAAGCCTAGAGGAGAGGGTCGTTCAACTCGAACACCTGGTGCTCAGTTTGCGGAAAACCGTGCAAAAAGAACGGGCTTTGTTGCGAAAAGCCATTCTCTTGCACCTCGATCTTGATGAAGTTTATCAGGAGCCGCTTGACGAATCTTGAAGTGCGAAAAAACTAGCTTGAAGCTTCTCGCTGCGAATTAACAAAAACAATTATAAATTGCGCGCCGTTACTGCGCGTTAGGGGGTATTTTTGGCTAATCCGTCGGCCGCTGGCAATCCCATCGTCAATGCGATGACAGTGGATGTCGAAGATTATTTCCATGTATCGGCATTCGAACCCTATATTGGAAGGGATAAGTGGGACGATTTACCCTGCCGGGTGGAAAGAAATACCGACCGGATACTTCAGATCTTTGCCGAAGCGGGAGTGCAAGCCACTTTTTTCACGTTGGGGTGGGTGGCCGAGCGCTACCCGGCACTCATAAAACGAATAGTAAAAGCCGGCCATGAGCTGGCTTGTCACGGCTATAGCCATGTACGAGTGACTCAACAAACTCCTGATGAGTTTCGTGACGATGTTTTGCGGACCAAGCGTTTGCTCGAAGATCTCGGCGGAGTCCCGGTTCTGGGATATCGTGCGGCCAGCTATTCGATCGGTTCCAAAAACCTCTGGGCGCTAGAGGTTCTGGAAGAATCCGGATTCAGTTACAGCTCCAGCATCTATCCTGTAAAGCATGATTTGTACGGCATGCCGGAAGCGCCGCGCTTCTCGTTCAGGCCGTGCAGACCGGACGGGTTGCTGGAAATACCCGTAACTACGGTCGAATTAAGCAATAAGAAATTACCGTGCGGCGGTGGCGGCTATTTCCGTTTGCTGCCCTATCGGGTTTCTCGCTGGGCCATCGAGCGAGTGAATCGGAAAGACCGGCAATCATGCGTGTTTTATTTTCACCCTTGGGAAATCGATCCGGATCAGCCGAGGCAGCGAGGCATCAATCTGAAAACACGGTTTCGCCACTACCTGAATCTTTCTCGGACCGAATCGCGCTTGCGCCGTCTTTTACACGACTTTCGCTGGAACACGATGGCTCATGTGTTTTTATCTCCATACCACAATTAACCCGGACCGAAATCTTGCATGGAAATTAAGCGATTAGACGGCAGCCGCAAGTCTGACTGGGATGCATTCGTAAATAATTGTACCGGGGCGAGTTTTTTTCATCTCGCCGGTTGGCAAGACGTCATCGAGCGCGCCTTTGGCCATGAAACCCACTATCTCTTTGCGGAAGAAGAGGGTCGCATCGTCGGGGTATTGCCGCTCGGCCATGTGAAAAGCTTTCTATTCGGTAACGCGCTGATATCGAACCCCTTTTGCGTGTATGGCGGCGCCGCGACCGAATCCGATGCAGCGCGTAAAGCGCTGGAGCAGGCAGCCTGCGATCTTGCACGGGAACTCGAGGTGGATTATCTGGAGCTTCGCAATCAAAAACCGCACGGTTCCGGGCGGCCGACCAAATCGCTCTATGTCACGTTCCGGAAAGCTCTGGATCCCGATCCCGAGAAGAATCTCGCGGCCGTTCCGCGTAAACAGCGCGCGATGATCCGAAAGGGCATTGCCGCCGGCTTAAGCAGCATCATCGATCCCGGTGTGGACCGGTTTTTCGGAGCCTATGCCGAGAGCGTCCGCAATCTCGGAACACCGGTATTTTCAAAACGCTATTTCGCAATCTTGAAGGACGTATTCGGCGATTCTTGCGAAATCCTCAGCATCGAGCGTCAAGGGCGCGTTATCGCCAGCGTGATGAGTTTCTATTTTCGCGACGAGGTGCTCCCGTATTATGGCGGCGGAACCGAAGAAGCCAGGGATCTCAAGGGTAACGATTTCATGTACTGGGAGGTCATGCGGCGGGCGACGGAAAAAGACGTGCGGGTATTCGACTACGGTAGAAGCAAAGAAGGTACCGGCTCGTACCGATTCAAGACGCACTGGGGCTTCGAGCCCGAACCATTGGCTTACGAGTACGAGTTGGTGAAAGCGAAGGCGGTACCCGAGATAAATCCGCTCAATCCGAAATATCGATATTTCATCGCTGCATGGCGGCGTCTGCCTTTGCCGGTCAGCAATCTGGTGGGCCCCTGGATCTCCCGCAACCTCGGCTGAACGTTACGGCACCGCCTATGAAGGAGATTTTGCTCCTCGCCCACAGGATTCCCTACCCGCCGAATAAAGGGGACAAGATACGATCCTTTCACTTGCTCAAATATTTATCGGAGTCGTACCGCGTTCATCTCGGCGCGTTCGTGGACGATCCGAACGACTGGCGTTACGCATCCGATGTAAGAAATTTTTGCGGGGAAGCGTGTCTGCTTCCGCTGCACCCAGGACGCGCCAAACTCAAGAGCCTCAAGGGATTAGCGGTCGGACTCCCTTTAACCGTGCCTTATTATTCCGACGCTCGCATGAGCGCTTGGGTAGCCGGTATTTTGAAGCAGCGCTCCATTCATGCGGTCTTGGTGTTTTCGTCGGCGATGGCCCAATATGTGGTAGAGCATGCGTCGGTGCCGCGGATCATCGATTTCGTCGATGTCGATTCCGACAAATGGCGGCAATATGCAACCCAAAAAACCTGGCCGATGAATTGGGTTTACCGGCGGGAGGCGGCGTATTTGGCGCGCTATGACCGCAAGATCGCGAATTCGTTTAGCTGTTCTCTCTTCGTGTCGGAAAACGAGGCGAGCTTGTTCAAAGGCCTTGCTCCAGAAGTGAAAGAGCGGATTATGAGTATCGAGAACGGTGTCGACACGGCTTATTTTTCGGATCAAGCAGACTACGCCAATCCTTACGCGCCCGGCGAGCATGTCATGGTATTCACCGGAGCTATGGATTATTGGGCCAACATCGACGCGGTCACTTGGTTTGCGCGCGATATATTTCCGGAAATTCGCCGCCAGATGGATACGGCGCGCTTTTACATCGTTGGTGCGCGCCCGACCGAGGCGGTCCGGAACCTCGCTCGCATCGAGGGTGTTGCAGTAACCGGTGCGGTTGAGGATGTGCGGCCTTTCCTGAAGCATGCGCGTTGTGCGGTTACGCCCTTGAGAATCGCACGAGGAATTCAGAACAAAGTGCTGGAGGCCATGGCGATGGGGAAATCCATCGTCTCCACTGGGGCGGCGATCGAAGGCATCGAAATCCAAAAACCTCTGGATCTTCTCGTTGCGGAGACTCCCGGGGAGTGGGCGGACACCGTCTCGAAGGCGCTTTGCGCCGACTCGCTGCCGTTTAAGTCCGAGAGAAACCGGGAGTTCGTTGTGCAGCGATACGGCTGGGCGAACAGTCTTCGCCGTCTGGGGGCGGTGCTGGAAGCAATATGAAAATGAGTGTTGAAGCTTTGGCCGGCCCGCAACAAATCAATACGCCGGATTCGGCCGCCGAATGGCCCGCGGCATTATGGTTGACGAGCGTCGCCGTTCTGGCCTTGCTGGGAATTTATCATTCCACGTTCGCATCGATGGTCGCCATCTGGTGGCGTTCGGAGACTTTCGCGCATGGTTTCATCATCTTTCCGGTAAGCATCTGGCTTATCTGGCGGGAGCGGTGCGAACTAGCCCGGATAATCCCGTACCCGGACTATCGGGCCTTGCCGCTTTTGATTTCTCTTGGATTCGCATGGCTTGCGGCGCGGCTCGTCGACGTCCTCGTGATTGAGCAATTGATGTTGATCGGCATGATTCCAGTGTTGATCTGGCTGCTTCTGGGCAGGACCGTGCTGACCAAATTGGCGTTTCCCCTTGGGTTCCTGCTATTCGCCGTACCGACCGGCGAGGCGCTTGTTCCGATTTTGATGGAGTTTACCGCCGACTTCACGGTTAAGATGCTCCAGATCACCCGTATTCCGGTTTACCGGGAAGGGACTTTTTTCAGCATACCCAGCGGCGATTGGTCGGTCGTCGAAGCCTGCAGCGGCATACGCTACCTGATCGCCTCGATTACACTCGGTTTCCTTTATGCCTATTTGAGCTACCGCTCAATGGTTCGCAGAATGGCATTCATCGTGCTGGCCCTATGTTTTCCGATAATTGCCAATGGATTGCGAGCCTACATGATCGTGATGATAGGCCATCTGAGCGGAATGAAGCTCGCGGTAGGCGTAGACCATGTGATCTATGGGTGGATATTTTTCGGTATCGTCATGCTATTCATGTTTTGGATCGGCTCGTTTTGGACCGAACCTCCGCAGAGGAGCGCCGAGTTGCCGTCTTTTACGACAAAAATTCCGGAGCGTCGTGCTAATGCCGTTCGCCTTGCAGCAACTGCCGGCATAGCTTTGGTCATTTCGGTATTCTGGCCGGCTCGAGCAGCCTACATCGATTCGCTGGCTGATCACATAGCTGCATCCGTGAAGGTCGAGCTGCCACAGGCAGCCGGTTTTTGGCAAACTGCCGAGGCCTTCACGGAATGGGAGCCTTCCTACGTAGGGCCGAATGCCAAAGCCAAGGCGTTTTATCGCAGTGGCGCCGACACAGTCGGCCTATACGTGATGTATTACCGCCATCAAAAACAAGGCGGCGAACTTATCAATTCGCAAAACGTTCTCGTTTCCCCCGAAGACCGGCAGGTCTGGAAGATGCCCGAAGAAAAGCCGATGAAAGCCCGGCTGAACGGTGCTCCCGGCACAGTCCTGCAAGGACGGCTTCATTCACCCACGCAGCGATTGCTGACCTGGCGCTGGAACCGGATATCGGGACGGTATACGACAAACGACTATATCGGGAAATTGCTCGAAGCCAAGGACAAGCTTTTGGGCGCTGTGAAGGACGGTGCGGCTGTGATCCTCGTTACACCGTATGAAGATGATGTCCGGACGGCTTCCGAGGTGTTGCAGCGTTTCGTCGATGAGATGTTGCCGTCGGTCGATCGTAATCTGAACGATGCGGCCCAATCGTAACCCGATGAAGTCGCCGCTGGTCGCGCATATCATCTACCGCTTGGGTGTCGGCGGCTTGGAAAACGGCCTGGTGAATCTGATAAACCGGACACCGCCGGACCGTTACCGACACGCTGTTATCTGTCTTAAGGATGCGACCGACTTCAGGCAGCGTGTTGCCGGAGACGTTCCAGTTTATGAGCTAAACCGGAGCGAGGGCCAGGATTTTAAGGTTTACGCGCGGGTTTACCGGTTGCTGTGCCAGCTCAGACCGGCCATCGTGCATACCCGCAACCTCGCGGCATTGGAGTGTCAAATGCCCGCCTGGTTCGCGGGCACTCCGGTGCGGGTACACGGCGAACACGGGTGGGATGTGTTCGATCCGGACGGAACGAACCGCAAGTATCAGTGGCTGCGACGATTCTTGAAGCCGCTTGTGCATCGTTACGTCCCATTATCGTGCCATCTGGAATCTTATCTCCGGGAAAAGATCAGGGTTCCCGAAAAGAAGATGGCCCGTATCTGCAACGGTGTCGATACATCGGTATTTCATCCGGCGCCGGACGGCAAGCCTTCGATAGCGGATTGCCCATTTCAAAGCCGAGAGGGGCAAATACTGATCGGCACGGTGGGTCGCATGCACGGTGTCAAGGATCAGCTCACTCTGGTAAAAGCCTTCATAGGTTTGCTCGAATGGCGGCCCGAACTTCGTGCGAAACTGCGCTTGCTCCTCGTGGGGGATGGACCTTTGCGCGAACAAGCACGGCAAATGCTGGAATCGGCAGCCTTGGAGCGTTTGGCCTGGCTGCCCGGTGAGCGTTCCGACATCGCCGACATCCTGCGCGGCTTGGATATCTTCGTACTCCCCTCCCGGGCAGAGGGCATATCGAACACGATCCTAGAGGCGATGGCTTCCGGCTTGCCGGTCATCGCTACCGAGGTCGGCGGTAACCCGGAACTGGTCGTGAACGGCGTTACCGGAATGTTGGTGCCCAAGGAAGATCCCGGCGCGATGACAACCGCGTTAGAAACCTATCTGAACGATCCGGGGATGATCACAGCTCACGGAACTGCGGGGCAAAAGCGCGTGGTCGAATCGTTCAGTTTGGACGGAATGGTCAGCCGTTATCTCGCCCTTTATGACGAATTATTGAATACAAGGCATTGAGGAACTAACAGTATGTGTGGAATCGTTGGCATCTTCGACAGGTTCGGGCGGGAAGAGATCGACCGCGAACTGCTCGGACGCATGAACGAAAGCCAATACCATAGAGGTCCCGACGAAGGTGGCCTGCATACTGAGCCGGGACTCGGATTCGGTCACAGGCGACTTTCCATCATCGATCTTTCGAACGGGCAACAGCCGCTTTTCAATAAAGACAAAAGCGTTGTCGCCACTTATAACGGCGAAATCTATAACTTTCAGGATATACGCGCCGAGTTGGAGACCCTCGGTTACCAATTCGAGACTCACTGCGATACGGAAGTCATCGTCTACGCCTGGGAGGCTTGGGGCGAGTCCTGCGTGGACCGGTTTCGCGGCATGTTCGCGTTCGCCATTTGGGACCGTCCGCGCGAGACGCTGTTCCTGGCTCGGGACCGGTTAGGCGTGAAACCGCTTTATTATGCCGATCTCCCCAACGGCAAATTTGTCTTCGGCTCGGAATTGAAAGCTTTGCTGTTCCATCCGGACGTGCCGCGGAAAATCGACCCCACCGCGGTAGAAGATTATTTCGCCTATGGCTATGTGCCCGACCCGAAAAGCATCTTTAGCGGCGTCCAGAAACTGGCTCCGGGCTTTCGTCTGACCCTCAAGCGCGGCGAGCCGAAGTGCCGGCCGGAATGCTACTGGGATGTACCGTTCGTGCCGGACGGCAGCATGACCGAAGGACATGCGCGGGAAGAGCTTATCAACCGTTTGCAAGAAGCTGTCCGTATACGGCTGGTGGCCGACGTTCCTCTGGGAGCTTTTTTGTCCGGAGGGGTCGATTCGAGTGCCGTCGTGGCCATGATGGCGGGCTTATCCGCCGATCCGGTCAATACCTGCTCGATCTCTTTCGGCGATCCCGCGTTCAACGAGGCGCGGTATGCGGAGATGGTGGCGGAACGTTATCGCACACGTCATCGTGTGAAACAGGTCGATCCGGACGATTTCTCGTTGATCGACCGGCTTGCAGGGTTGTACGACGAGCCCTATGCCGACAGCTCGGCGCTGCCGACCTATCGCGTGTGCGAATTGGCGCGCCAGGAGGTTACGGTGGCGCTGTCGGGAGATGGGGGCGACGAAAATTTGGCCGGTTATCGCCGCTATCGCTGGCACACGTATGAGGAGAGAATTCGTTCGTTTTTGCCGCTAGGCGTTCGCCGTCCGCTGTTCGGGCTGCTCGGCCGGGTTTATCCCAAAGCCGATTGGGCGCCGAAAGTTTTTCGGGCCAAAACCACCTTCGAGTCCTTAGCCCGCGACTCGGTCGAAGGCTACTTCCATACGGTTTCGGTTCTGCCGGACAGCTTGCGTCAGGGCAAGATCTTCAGCGCCGGGTTCAAGCGCAGTCTTCAAGGCTATCAGGCTGTCGAAGTGCTCCGCCATCACGCCGAGTCGGCTCCGACTCGGCACCCGTTGTCGCTGGTGCAGTACTTGGACATGAAAACCTACCTGCCCGGGGACATCCTCACGAAAGTCGACCGGGCCAGCATGGCGCACGCCTTGGAAGTTCGCGTGCCGCTGCTGGACCACAAGCTCGTCGAATGGATTTCGGGACTCCCACCCGATCTCAAGCTCAAGGGCAGGGAAGGGAAATATGTATTCAAGAAGTCGATGGAACCTCACTTGCCGGACGACATTCTTTACCGCCCAAAAATGGGATTCGCCGTGCCATTGGCTGCTTGGTTCAGAGGGCCGCTCAGACAAAGGATCCGCGATGCCGTACTGGGATCGGCCATGGCGGAATCGGGCGTGTTCGAGATGGATTTTCTCAAGACTATGCTCGACCAGCACCAGTCGGGTTTGCGCGATTACAGCGCAGGCTTATGGTCGCTGTTGATGTACGAATCCTTCCTACGCCGATACGCCTGACCAAGTTAATAAAAGGCAGCCATGCGTATTCTTCATATACTTGATCATTCGATCCCATTACATAGCGGCTACACGTTCAGAACACGCGCTATCTTGGAGCACCAGCGCGCTCTGGGCTTCGAAACCTTTCACATCACCTCGGCGAAGCAAAAGGGACCCGACGTGCTGGTTGAGGAAGTGGACGGTTTTCGTTTTTACCGAACGGCCCAACCAAAAAGTTTTTTTTCCACCCTGCCTGTGCTGAACCAATTTTCAATCATCAACAGTCTGGCGGAACGAGTCGGCGAAGCCGTGGAAGAAGTCAAGCCCGATATCATCCACGCCCATTCGCCCGTATTGAACGGATTGGCAGCTTTGCGCGTGGCGCAATGGTTTTCCCTTCCCGTCGTGTACGAATGTCGAGCCTTCTGGGAAGATGCCGCAGTCGACCACAGGACATGCCGAGAGGGAGGTTTGCGCTACCGCGTAACCCGGTCGCTCGAGACTTACGTCTTCAGAAGGGCCAATGCAGTAACGACGATCTGCGAAGGACTCAAGAGAGACATCGTCGAGCGAGGCATTCCCGAGCAAAACGTTACGGTCATACCCAATGCCGTCGATATCAACCGCTTTTCCCTGAGCGGTCCGGCAGACGCAGAGTTGAAGAAGCAGCTGGGGTTGGAGGAAAACCTCGTTCTCGGGTTTATCGGGTCGTTCTACGCGTACGAGGGTCTGATGTTGCTGCTGGAGGCTCTGCTTAGAATTCTCGAAGTCAATCCCGAGGTTCGGCTTCTCTTGGTGGGCGGCGGTCCCCAGGAGAATCTGCTCAAGCAGCGCGCACAAGAGCTCGGGTTATCCCAGAAAGTGATCTTTTCCGGTCGCGTTCCCCATGACCAGGTTCAGAAGTATTACGACCAGGTGGATCTGTTCGTATATCCCCGCATGTCCATGCGCTTGACCGAGTTGGTTACGCCATTGAAGCCGCTGGAAGCCCTGGCTCACGGAAAATTGGTCATCGCGTCCGATGTGGGCGGTCATCGGGAATTGATTCGGCACGGAGAGACCGGATGGTTATTCAAGGCGGGCGATCCGGGCGCCTTGGCCGACATGGTGGTAAGCGCGCTGAATCGCCGGGACGAGTGGTCACGGTTTAGAGTCGCCGGACGGGAATACGTGGAGCGAGAACGCACTTGGGCGCACAGCGTTTCGCGCTATAAGCCGATTTATGAAAGCCTGCTGAACCGGAGTAACTGATCATGCAGGACATGCTGGGTTGGTATCAGGTACCCGCAGATCAGGAAACTACTGCGGATTTTCTCAAGAGCTTCCGGGACCGTAGCGGTCGACCCGATTCGGTCCGTGCCGTGATCGGCGAAAGGGCGGGCTGCGTGGGACCTAAAGCGTCGCTCTATCAATCGAGTGACGGCTCGATCACGACGGTCGTCAGCGGTCGGCCTTACTGGACCAATCGGCGCTATGCGCAAATGGCGACGGATAACGGCATGGCCCAGTCGGTTGCGGAAGCGTATCGTGCCGACCCTGAAGGGTTTCTCGGAGACCTGCGAGGGAGTTTCGTGCTCGCCGTCATCGACGTTAACGCGCAGAGCGTAATGCTGGCGCTTGACCGCATCGGACAGCGCCACCTTTTTTATGCCGTTACGCCGGCAGGGCTGGTGTTCGGGACTCGCGCGGATGATCTGGTCCGTCATCCCGGCGTGAATACTGAGCTCTCTCTGCAAGCGCTGTTCGATTACGTCTATTTCCATCACTGTCCGAGTCCCGGCTCCATTTATGCGAAAGTCTACAAACTCGAGGGAGGCGAGTGCCTCGTTTGGCGCGACGGTTCGGTGAGCCGCCGCTATTATTGGCTGCCCGAATTCAGGGAGGACAGCGATGCCGCTGTCGAGCGCGAAGGAACAAAACTTTTGGAACTTCTTACCGAGGCGGTGCGGCGGGAAACGCACGGCGCGTCCAAGATCGGCGCTTTCCTGAGCGGCGGACTCGACAGTTCTACGGTCTCCGGGCTATTGGCTCGAGAGAGCGAAGGTGAGGCCGATACGTTTTCCATCGGTTTTCCCGTCGAAGGCTATGACGAAATCGCCTATGCGCGCACCGCCGCCAAACATTTCAATACCCGTCAGCACGAATACTATTTGACGCCGGCTGATGCGGTGACCGCCATCCCCTTGGTGGCTGCGGCATGCGACGAGCCTTTCGGCAACTCATCGGCCTTGCCGGCCTACTTTTGCGCAAAGCTGGCGCGCGAGCATGGCGTGGATCGCTTATTGGGTGGCGATGGCGGTGATGAGCTTTTCGCCGGTAACGAGCGTTATGCCAAGCAACTGCTGTTCGAATATTTCTGGAAAGTGCCTTCTCCGTTGAGGAAGACGTTCGAGTTCGCTTTGAATCGAATCCCGCCGGCTTTGCAGAAAGGTATCGTCCGAAAAGCCGGGCGTTACGTCGAGCAAGCCGGGACACCGCTGCCGGATCGGCTACAGGATTACAATTTCCTGCACCGCCACGATGTGAATGAGATATTCCATCCGGATCTCCTGGCATCGATCGATGTCGGCGCGCCTCTGTCGATCCAGCAAGCATGTTACCGCAGGCCAAAAGAAGCCTCTCCGCTTAACCGGATGCTTTATCTGGATTGGAAAATCACGCTGCATGACAATGACTTGGTCAAGGTCAACCGGATGTGCGAGCTGGCAGGGGTCGAGGTGGCCTATCCCATGCTGGACGATGCCGTGATCGAGCTGTCTTGCAGGATTCCGTCTAAAACCAAGCTGAAGGCCAATAACCTGAGATGGTTCTACAAACGGGCAATGCACGGATTTCTGCCGGCCGAGATCATCAACAAATCGAAACACGGTTTCGGTCTGCCTTTCGGCATCTGGCTGCAGAATCATGAGGAGCTCAAAGCGCTTGCCTACGGCAGCATTCAGCAACTCAAAGGGCGCGGCTATTTCCGGGCGGAATTCCTGGATCACGCTATCGCCATGCACCAGTCGGTTCACGCCGCCTACTACGGCGAACTGATTTGGGTGCTGATGATGCTGGAACAGTGGTTCCAAACCCATGCCATCCGTTAATCCTGCAATGGAAAACATGACGCTCGGCCTGCTCAAGGCGGCCGGCGGCTTTATGTGCGGTTTCGGGCGAAAGCGCAAGCTCTCCATCCTGATTTACCACCGCGTGTTGAGCGAACCCGATTTCATGCGCCGGGACGAAATCGATGCACACACCTTCGGTTGGCAAATGGAGCTTCTCGCGCGTAGCTTCAACGTGTTGCCGTTGACGGAGGCATTGGACCGCCTGCGCCTTGGCGATCTGCCGCCTAGAGCCGTGTGCATCACGTTCGACGACGGCTATGCGGATAACGCAACGCTGGCGCTCTCCATTCTTCAGCGCTGGAATCTGCCGGCTACCTTTTTTATCGCGACCGGATTTCTCGACGGCGGACGCATGTGGAATGACACCGTGCTCGAATCGGTCCGCGTACTGGATGATGAACGCCTGGATCTTTCTTCGATAGGGCAGGGTGTCCACCCGATTGCGACGCCCGAGGACAAAGCCCGAACCGGCCACGCGCTGCTAAACCGGCTGAAGCACCTGCCCACCCGTCAAAGGGCGGAATACGTCGACCACATTGCTTCTCTGGCGGGCAATTTGCCGGACAACTTGATGATGTCCTCTTCGCAAGTCAAGGCGATGCACGCTCACGGCATGGAAATCGGCGGGCACACCGTCAATCATCCGATTCTGGCCAATTTGTCCGAAGAAGAAGCTCGAAGCGAAATCGGAGAAGGAAAGGCCGCGCTCGAAGCCATTATCCAGGAGAAGATTCGCTTCTTTGCCTATCCGAACGGCAAGCCCGTCAAGGACTACAAGCGGGATCAGATCGCAATCGTTCGGGACTTGGGATTTCAGGCGGCGGCCTCCACCACTCGGGGAGTTGCGGATAGCAGAAGCGATATCTGGCAGTTGCCGAGGTTTACGCCCTGGGATCGTTCGCCGGCGAAGTTCATGGCCAGACTGATCGCCAATTTTTCGCGAGCCGCTTGAATGCTATTGTCGAAAAAAGCGGCAGGTTCGAACTCGAATCATCCTGCTCCAGAGGAAAATACCCTGCGCGTCGGCCTAGTGGGTCCCTTGCCGCCTCCCTCGGGCGGCATGGCGAATCAGACCCGCCAGCTCATGGAATTGCTCGTTTCGCGCGGTATCGCCGTTACCCTCGTGCGGGTGAATGAACCCTATCGCCCCGCCTGGGTGGGAAAGCTTAAGGGCATTCGAGCCGTCCCGCGTTTAATGGCTTATATAGCCCGACTCCGGCGTGTAGCGAGACAGGTTGACGTGTTGCACGTCATGGCGAATTCCGGATGGTCATGGCATTTGTTCGCCGCTCCCGCGTTGTGGATCGCGTGGCTGAACAAGGTTCCCGTCGTCCTCAACTATCGAGGGGGAGAGGCCGAGCGTTTCTTCGTTCGTTCGATGCGTTGGATCAGGCCCAGCCTCGAAAAAGCGAGCCTAATTGCGGTGCCGTCCGGGTTCTTGCAGGCAGTATTCGGACGCTTTGGCTTCGATACGACCGTCGTGCCCAATATCGTCGATTTGAAGCGTTTTAGGCCGAAACCCGAATTGTCTCCTCTCTACACGCAAAGGCCGCACATCGTCATTGCGCGGAATTTGGAACCGATCTATGGACTCACGACCGCGCTCCGCGCGTTCGCTTTGTTGCTGCGAGAAAAGCCAGGGGCGCGCCTTTCCATTGCAGGTTCAGGTCCGCAACGACAGGAATTGGAAGATTTAGCGTTAGCGCTAGGGATCGGCCAAAACGTGACCTTCACCGGACGCTTGAGTCCGGATGAAATGGCCGAACTTTACCGGCAGGCAGACGTGATGCTGAATCCGACCACCGTCGATAACATGCCCAATTCCATTCTCGAGGGGATGGCGTCGGGTTTGCCGATCGTCAGCACCCATGTTGGGGGCGTGCCTTACATGGTTGAGCATGAGAAGACGGCATTGTTGGTTCCCCCCGAGGATCCGGATGCCATGTCTGAACAGTTAGTCCGGGTAACCTCGGATATGGCGCTTTACAAAAGCCTCGCGGAAAACGGCTTGGCAGAAGTGACCCGATACGGAATAGACGCGATCGTACCGGAATGGGTGCGTATCTATTGTGCCTTGGCTGGTTATGATTCTGCCCTATCTGAAAGCTGGTAAATCATTGGCTTGGTTCTAAGCTACGGCTGAATGTATGCCTACTGACTTTTTTTGCCAGCCTGTAAGGCTCTATCGCGAGTAATTCCAAATCGCTTTCAATCAGGCATTCATTTTGTAGGATGGGTAGAGCGAAGCGAAACCCATCGATGGTGGGTTAGGCGCACATCAGCACTGATCGACCGCCGATCACTGTGCTTCGCGTGCGCCTTAACCCACCAAGCGACCTTCAATCGGTGGCTTACGCGGAGCCTGTCCTGAGCCCTTCGACGATGCTCAGGACAGGCTTGTCGAAGGGCCTGTCCCGAGCGGAGACTAGAGCATTGTCCGACTCGGTGTCAGGAAGCCCGATATGTAGGTCGGCAATCCCTTGCCGACTTATCGGCTCGGCAAAGGACTTTGTGGGAAGGGTCGCGACTAAAGCGATTTGCGATTGGGAAGGGATTGCCGACCTACATTCTTCCCGCCCGACACGAAGCCGTACACCGGGATGAAAAACACTCTAGGGGCTAACCTATCCTACGATTCATGTTCACTCGAATACCGAATGGAGTAAGACCGCGAAACCGGCGGGTTACGGCACGCGGGGAATCGCGCGGCCCTGAATTATCCGAGACGAATCCTCATTTCGGCCGCTCCCCATTTTTTTGTTGCGTTGAAGTCGAGCCTACTGCCTTGGACCGCTTCAACAGCAATTTCGAATTCGGAATATAGCGTAATCCCAACTGTATTACTTCCTTGGCCGCATCCTGTTGTCCGGCTTTTTCGTATAAATCAGCGAGCACGATATAGGCCCTTTCATATTTCGGTTTTAGCTGGAGGGCCTTCCGTAGGTCCTTGAACGCATCGCCCGGCTTTTGCATCATGGCAAACGTTTTTCCACGGGTGGTCAACATCTCGGGGAGCAGGGGGAACGTGTTCGGGACCCTCGTGATGGTGTAGGTGAAATCATTGGTAGCCGCTGTGAGATAGCCCTCACGATCCTTGGCACGGAAGTCCCGATAGTAGCGGTTAATGTAATTCAGGCCCCAGCAGTAGTGATGGACATGGCCATAACCTTCTCCGACGATACTCTGCCAGTGGCGGTGCTCGTTTCGTCTTTGTTGTTCCGATTTGGGGATCACATGTTGCGAGTCCGTGTGCATCTGAGCCTGACAGTAGGGCGGAAGCATGCCGATTTCCTGCTGCGTAGGACTGCCGCTGTTCCACGCCGAGCCCTCACCGGAATAAAGAAATGCGGCCAGAAGGGAAAGCTTGATCCACCAGGAAGATTGCCTCATGCCGATAACCTTTTTTGGAAAATGTTCATTAATGGGAAACCAGGAATTCTTATCCATCGACGCCGATCCGCCGGCACGAGGTATCAGTACAGTGACCCCGTCCATGAAATCATGATCGGGCAGAACGCCGATGTTCCGGAACCGAATCGGAAAGTTCGCGAGAGGATTTTTTACGTCTTCCCCAATGCACCTTGCAAGTTTTCGTCATTTTATATTATTACGCTTCGTGCCAAACCTGCGGCGTGAGCGAAATAGCCTTGGACGGAAATAGAAAAGCGGGATAGGGCACCACCCGGGCAGGCAAGACGCGGCTCCCAAACGATAAGCATCGGACCCATAGAGGGTCGTGGTGCAAAGTCCCTTGGCGACTCCGGCGCTCCCAGAGACGCGATCTGCGATGGGAAGGGTCACGATTGATGCAGTTCCGCTCGTTCACCGCATCCTACGGTTATATAGCCTTTTTGAAGATTTCCATTATTGCACTTCCCTGTTTTTATTTATTTAAAGCGCACTGTGTTCCGAATAATCTGAGGACATTGAGCTTTGGTTTCGAAAAAAAAGTGCATTTGTTTCGTTCATCACCTTGCTTTCACCCTTGGTATATTCGCTACATGCAAATTTTTACCGTCTTGAACCTCGTACAGACAGAGTTGCATTTATTAGTTGCATTCAGTGCATTGCCAGATTGGATCATATCATTGATTCTCTTTAATTATCCAATCGTTCAGAATGCCCTATTTAAAAAAACATGGTCAGATATAGTTCGGATTCTTAATATACCTATCAATATCAGGAGAAAAATTTGAGCAATATTTATGTTGTAATAGTAACTTTCAACGGTCAACAATGGATACGCCGTGCATTATCGTCATTGCGAAACAGTACGGAACAGAGCCAAGTTATCGTGGTGGACAATGCCTCAACGGATTCGACCGTTCATGTCGTCCAAGAAGAATATCCAGAAGTTGAGGTATTGAGTCTTCCAGAAAATAAAGGCTTTGGAGTCGGGAACAACATCGGAATTTCTCGTGCGCTTTCTAAGAATGCCGAATACATATTTTTGCTAAACCAGGACGCTTACGTAGCGCCAGATGCGATACGCAAGTTGGCAAATTTTCTTTCAAATAATGTCGAGTTTGGCCTGGCAACGCCTTTACATTGCAGTCCGGATTTGAAGAGAGTAGATATTAAGACTCAACGAAATTATCTTAATCGCTTTGCCGTGGAATATCTTTCCGATGCATGTATCGGAATCAAAAAAGACTATTATAAGATTAAGGGTATTAATGCTGCGGCATGGATGGTCAGAGCTTCCGCGTTTATGAAGGTAGGCGGATTTGATCCGTTGTTTTTTATGTATGGGGAAGACGATGATTTAATTAACCGATTTTCATTTCATAACTGTAGTTTTGCACTGATTCCGGATGCACGGATCGTGCATCTAAGAGAGTCGCCGCCTTCAACCTCTTCTTCGTATTGGGAATCAGTTGAGAAGATGTCTGAGCGTGAGCGCTCGAGTATCCTTGTCGATTTAAAAGCTCCACTGGTGAGCTTTTCTTATATGTTGTCTTTACTTTTATCTAAAGGTATTGTCAGACCGTTAGCAGACTACATTGTTAATCATGATGGTAAATTATTAATTGCTTATTTATTGGCGACAGTTAGGCTTCTTCAAGAGCTTCCAACGATCAAAAAGCATGGTAAACAATGTGAAAGCAAAGGTCCTCATTTTTTGGGGGTAGAACAATAATGGATGGTTTCAATAAATCATATACGGGACTCAGGCTGGATTTGCTCAGGCATGTGAAGGGTAATAATCTTTCAATACTCGATATAGGCTGTGCTACCGGAGCGAATGCTGAATTTTTAAGGAATCAAAAAGTGGGAAGTTACTTCGAGGGTATTGAAATAGATTCGGAAATGGCAGCCTTGGCTAAGCAGAACATGGATAAAGTGATCGTCGGCGATATTGAAGAGGTTTCCGTTTTTGATCAGATATCGGAAAGGAGCTTTGATGTCATATTGATTGGAGATGTCTTGGAGCACTTAAGGAATCCTTGGCGTATTCTCGGCGAATTGGCAACGAAGCTTAAATCTCAAGGAATAGTTATCTTTTCGGTACCAAATATTAGGCATATAGATGTTTTTATACATGTCTTTTTAAAAGGTTATTGGCCTTACAATGAAAGAGGTATATTTGATAAGACCCATATTCGTATGTTTACAAAGCATAATATTTTGGAGTTGATTGATTTCGCTAATCTTTCTTTAATTGATATCGATAGGAACTATCGTTATCGTGACGCGATAGGTAGTAAATTTCCGTTTTATGGTGGCGTGTTAAAAGCATTGTTTCCCGATCTTTATACTTTTCAATTTGTCGTTGTATGTGAAAAGCGATAGAAAGTATGGGCGAATTTGGACAGCGAAAGTGCCCAAGGAAGGTGGACAGTCTACGCGGTACCCGGAGGTCTGGTGGGTGAACACGACGCTATACGACCAGATGACGGCCCTGAAATTCTACCGCCAATCGCCAATAATCGGTGGCTCGTTTGTGACTGCTTTGAGTCGGTCATCGCAATGAAAGGCAAAGATCCATATTTTTGGCGATACGTGCTTTCGGTTCCGGGATCGGCATTCCAAAGTCTTACAAGACGCTCCTGATAACATAAAAATCAAAAGCATACTCAGTCATGAATACTAGCAAGCCTTTTTTTTCAATCATCGTTCCGACCCGGAATAGAGGTCAGGAGCTAAAAAACTGCCTGGACGGAATCTGGCAACAAACATACGCCGATTACGAAGTGCTGGTTTTGGATGACGGATCATCCCAATCCATTCGAGACGGCCATCAAGCGTTGCTTGGTCAATACGATCAACGCTATCGCTGGCACGCGATCAATGCCGCGGGGACCGGAGGCTCGGGGCCATCGACCGTTAGAAACATCGGTTTAAGCCATGCGCAGGGGCAGTATGTTGCCTTTTGCGACGACGACGATTGCTGGCACGGAACCGACCATTTGGCCGTTGCCGCGGAGGTGTTAAAAGAACAAGGCGAGCGAGTTTATATCGCTGGCTTACAAATTAAAAATGAACAGAATCAGGTCATCATGGAACGGCATATGACCCAGGTGCAGCGCCATTTAGAGAATGCTGAAAAACTTGGAAACCACGAGGTTTATCGCTTATCCCTAGAACAAATCCTGTCCTATCCGGATTACGCCCATCTGGACAGCATTATCCTTGCAAAGGACCTGTTAGATGAGTTGGAAGGATTTTGGGAACATACTCGCTTTGCCGAGGATGTCGATTTGTTCGTCAGGGCTTGCGAGCGTTCCGGTTCGGTACTCTATCGGCCGGAAATCTGCGTAACCCACTTTGCTCCTGAAAAGCGTCAGGGCGAATCGGTCTCCAATAAGATGAGTCTACGCGACCGACGCTTGCTGGAGATGAGCGTCTACCAACGCTTGCTATTGATCTGCAAGGCGAAACCCGTGCTTGATTATGTCCGAGTTAGCCTGGCGAATACCCAAAAAATGCTAACCGAGGAGTTATTGGCCGAAAATCGCAAAATCTCGGCAGGCTGTTTCGCGCGGTCGGCTTTCGCGGTCTTTCCGACCCTGAAATGGGGGCTTTACAGCCTTGGGCTGTCCTTCAAATCGATACGGTAACCTTATTTTGACCGATGAATTCTGCTCAATTCGTTGATCGCGTGTTGTATTCGATTGAAGCAGTTTTCATACTCGGACATCGCCTGATTGTAAGGATCGGTGATATCGATATCGGAAAATTGCTGTTTAGTTAGGCTACCCAGTAAAAAAGTCCTGTCTTTCGCTTCCGGATATTCGGATACCAAGCGCCGATATTGTTGCCCTTCCATAACGAAAATAATATCGGCGCTGTCCACCGTTAGCTTGTCGAGGCGCTTGGAACGACAGCCCGTCATATCGAACCCATGGGATCGGGCCACTTTAATCATATTCGGGTCGGCGGGACGGTTATCTTCCGGATGAAAACCCGCTGAATCGAAGCGGATCTTCGACGGATTGACGCCATTTTCCGCGAGCACTTGCGCCAAAGCGCTTCGGTTGATATTTCCATAGCACACGAATAAAACGGTTTTAGCCTGCCCCAATTTTCGTGTTAATGCGGTGCGCATACCGGTGGAGCCGTGTCTCTTGAGAAGATATTTATCACCGACTATGCCCCGGATCCGCTGAAGGTAGCCATTAAGAAGCTCGACGAAATCCATTAGGCCCGGTAGCGGATCGCGCCATTGCTGCACATCGAAAAAATGGCGGGTAGGATGCAATATAAATAAGGCATCTAAAAGCAGTTGCCGAGCGCTCGGATAAGCCACCAGCTTCGGATCGCCGCTGCGGCGCAGCACTTGCTCGTACCAATACACGTCCGCCGATAATTTGCGGCAGTAAACATGCTCGCGGTAATTCGAATCCGTGGGCAACTGATTCAGAACCAGCAGATCAAACAGTTTTACCGGGAAGTCGGCGCCGGCCGCACATGCCAAAGGCAAAGATCCCCAAAAACGCCCATTGATTTCCATCAACCAGTATTCGCCGGTCGCGGGGTTCCATTTGAATTCGACCATCGCCACGCCGTGCCAGTCCAGCGCCTTGATCAATCTCCGCGAGGCGGCAAGCAGGACCGGGTTGACGGCGACGCTCTTGCGATAGCAGCTGCCGCCGCCGGTTAAAGGCAACTCATGCAAACGTTCGTGTTGAAACGCATAAACGATTTCGCCGTGGTTCGCCAACAGCTCGATACCGGCGCCGACGCCTCGCGCATATCGCTGGAGCAAGAACGGACCATGGTCCAACATCGACTGCGCTAATTTGAAAAGTTCTCCGTCGTCGTGCGCATAAGCGACGTTCAAGGGCCGACGGTCATCTCCGCCGGATATCGAGTGGGCCGGCTTCAGTACGACCGGATATTCCAGTTCGCCGACGAACTCCGATAACTCCTCGGCCCGCGCAATCGGGTAGCTGAAGGGTGTCGGCACGTCACACTGTCGTGCAAGCGCCATGGTTTCGGCTTTGTCCAGCACCTTGTTCAGACTGTTCCTCGGAGCGATCGCCAATAGATCGGCAAACGGCGCCATTTTTGGCGAGCGCGCCAAAGGAACAAGCGTTCGTTCGGTGACCGGGATGACCAGGGAATACGAGACCTTGCTCAGGTGCTCGGCAAGATAATCGACGAAAGCAGCGCCCTGAGTCAGCGGATCGGGATATTGCCAATGCTTATTGGCGTATCGGGAATATCGGGCTATGGGCGCGGAGTGAGGGCTTGCAATATCACAAACGATCCCTCGCCGCCCCAGTGAACGAACGATAGGCAAACAAGAAACGAAATCGGCATCCAGAACGAGCACGCGATAAGGATCTTTCATAAAGGCGTTAAGCGATCAAACCCCGGGCCAGTAAGAATTCACGAAAGCGCTGATGCCGTTCCGCGGCTTCGCTGGCCGGCAAGGGCTCGGCAATTTTTTGATCGGGGCGGGTGTTCGATTTCGTGCTGATCCTCGCCGCGACCCGATCGGAATCGAAGTCGACACCGATGTCTCTTAGGAGCGTGCAGGTTTTTTCGTGGTCGTTAAAATCTTCCGTCCGAAAATGCAAGAACGTCACCTGGGGCAGCTTTTGTTTCCACGAGGCGATGCGCGCCTCTATTTCGTACCAGTACCAAAGGCCCTTATAAAACGGATGCCTGAACTCCTCGTCGGCATCGAGAATATCCGCGATGGCCAGTAAATTGTCCGCTGTCCTGTAATCGAGCCACCATTTATTGCCTTCGACCGTTCCCGGAAAATCCTGCAAAGCGTAAATGGAATTCGCCACTTTCACCGGATCGCGCACCAGGTGAATAATCAAAGCCCTCTCGCCGAAGTCCTGTATCGCATATTCGATATAGGTCTTAACGAACATGTGGTTGGATTCGAAATAAAATTCGTATCCCGAGGCGGCGCGCCAAAGATTGATCGACTTGATTCGCCAGTAAATATTTCTGACGTAATCCTCATTACCTAGGGATTTTGCGGTAAGTACGTCGTCGAACATCGCGGGATACGGTTCGTGTTCCGCTTTGCAGCCGGGGATGGCGTTGAAAATGTCGCCCAAGGTCATCGTTCCGCTGCGGCCAGTGGTGGCGACAAAAACCATTTTTTTTAAATTTCGGCAGCGGAATCGATAATAACGACGAACCTGATCGGAAACGGCCGGGTGATATTTGATGTTCTGAAGTAATGTGATCATAAAACTCAAAAAGCGCGGCGCAGGAGGGATCGGATAAACCGCAGTTTGTTCTTTGTGGTTAATCGGGCGAAGCCGAGTCTGCCGACGATTTCTCTTAAAGCCTTTTCGTCCTCTGCGTAATACGCCGCCAGAAAAGCGTTTTGCAGCATGACTCGTATGGCGTCATCGACTGCATCGTGATGCTGATCGGGCGCAACTTTCAACTTAATGTGATCTTCTCTGATCCGGCAAGCGCCGAGATAGCTTTTTAGAATCGCGGCCGATCTATTGCCTGTATGCCGGCGCTGTTTTGCAGTTGCGGTGAGATCGCAAAGTACATAGCCGTGTAACGCCGCTTTCAGCGCCACATCGGCATCTTGGGCTACCATATGGGAATAACGGGGATCGATTCCACCGATCTTGTCGTATAAATCGCGGGTCATCACAGTAGTGACGGGTGAACCGGGGTTAAACACCAAAAAAGAGCGATAGGCGTCGTTTCCCATGACAATGCAATTATCGGCGTCTGGAGTGCCAAAACGTTGCCACCAATTTTCGGGTGC
Source organism: Methylocaldum sp. RMAD-M (assembly GCF_017832375.1). Taxonomy (NCBI): domain Bacteria; kingdom Pseudomonadati; phylum Pseudomonadota; class Gammaproteobacteria; order Methylococcales; family Methylococcaceae; genus Methylocaldum; species Methylocaldum sp. RMAD-M. Next base: position 23,001 of record NZ_JAFIBZ010000007.1, read on the forward strand.
GTCGGAAAAATAAGTGCGATCGGGCAGAGCGGATGGCCCGAACGGAATTAAATCGGAAAAACTGAAATCGACCTCCGGATGCTTGTCAAGTAAAGAAACTCGGCGTTGCAGGTGCTCCGGAAGCCAAATATCGTCACTGTCGCAAAATGCCAGCCAGGGGCAAGTAGTCGCTTCGGCAGCTGTTTTTCGGGCGATGCCGGGCCCGGAATTTTCTATGCGGATCGATTTGATACGCTTGCCGTAACTCGCTAACACCTCGGGCGTATGATCCGTCGATCCGTCGTCCACCACGACGACCTCGGCAGGTGGATAGGTCTGATTCAAGACCGAATCTAGGGTTTCCTTGAGATAATCGGCGCGGTTGTAAACGGGGATGGCGACGGAAATTTCGGGTCTCATCGGCGTCTATATTTCAATGGTTTATCCAGTTTAGAGAATAACTTTTCGACAACATCTTAGAGGTATAAGATTGGCTCCGGCTGCTTACAATGTTGTCGTCGCAATCGTTATATTCGTCTCGCTTCTTCTAGCAACGATAGCCGATATTTGTCTGTTTAATGAAGTATTATCTGCTTCGACTATAAAGATAATATGAATGATTATTATAAAATTTATAAAATTAGGTGAAGCAGCCCACCTCTCAATGGGGGAAGATGTTCTTCAAATTTGAGTTTTTGCTGAAGTGCATCATAAGCCTTAATTTGTCCAAATATATTGTTAAGCTACAGAGTTTTATTTTCTATTTGGTCCTTTACCGCATATGTCATCAAACGGGTTTGTCGTACCTTATAAAAGGTATAAAGCATCAAAATAACTGGGCTGTTAACAGCAAATGAAAATCATGTGGTTGCCTTTCTTAAAAAGAGCAAACTGACTATTTCTTTTCTGACCGGATGTTTTGTCAAAAACATGGATGTTAACCAGGATAGAGTGAATGTTGTTCCCGCCAATGCTAGCAGGAGAAACGAGTTGTCTATGTCAGTGGCGAGGCTTTGCTTCATGTAAAGCGGGGCAGTTAGAGAAATAATCGTAATGAGGCATCCAGGTATTGTGGATTGAAAGAGGAATCGCCAAAACTTTAGCTCTATGAGAGGAGAGAGTATAAAGAGGTAAATAATAAAGCTGATAACGTAGATTGCAACCTGCGCCAGGGCGAGGGCACTCAAAGAAATAGATGCAGCTGGAATTATGGCGAGAACTCTTAAGCTTTGAATTAAAATTTCGGCTTTCAAAACCAATCCCGGTTTATTGAGCGCATATAATGTATTAGGGGCAAAGGACCACATGGAAAAAATTACGCCTCCTAACGCCAGAATTCTTATGATTTCCGCAGATGCCAACCACTGGTCGCCGAACATTAATAATATGATTTCGTCGGCATAAAGGGCGAGGAATCCGTAAAAGGGAAAAGCTATAGACGTAACATAGACAGTGGCATTGAGAAAAGCCGGGCCAAGGGGTTTGTTCTCGCGATTTTGCTGAGCAATCACCGGGTAATAGACATTCCGTATAGAACCCATGAACTGCTGTGAGAACATACTGACTATGGTCTGCGCTTTGCTGTAGATCGCGACGTTGGAAAAGCCGAGAGATTTTCCTATCACTAACTCAGCAACGTTGTAGCCAACTTGCCCGAGAACGTTGGTTAGGCTCGATTTTCCACTGAACGAAAATACATGCTTACTTCCCTTTAAGCTCGGTAAGACAAACGAGTCTTTGGGTCTAAGGGCTGTCGCCGTCAGCGCGGTGGTCAAGATATTGACCAAGGAGCCCCAGACCAGGCTCATGAAGCCATGGCCCTGATAGGCCAAATAGATGCTCGTTCCGGCGGAAGCGATGGTGCTGATGAGGCCTATATACATCAGCAGATGAAACTTCATCTCGCGTTTGAACAGGGCCAGTACCGGCGAGCTGAAGGGGATGATGACGAAATTGAGGCTCATCCAGGCCATGATTTGCACCAATGCCGGTTCACGGTAGAAATCGGCGATGACATGCCTAGAAAGGTACAGGCCAAGGGCGATGCTCCATGCGGCCAGCATGGTGATGCCGAACGCGGCTTTAAGACGGTCTTTGGTAAGGTTTTTTTCCTGGATGATGTAGCTGCCCACGCCGAAATCCCGGAGCATGTGGGCGATCGCGAGAACGGCCGCGCCGACGGAGAAAACACCGATCTCATTCGGCGTGAGCAGGCGGGCGAGGATCATGCTGGAGCCGAGCTGAATGGCGACTTGCAGATAAGTGTCGGCCAGGGAATAGACAAGCGATTTTTTTACGGTGGTCACAGGTCAACTTTCGTGTAGCAAACAACCCGAGGGTAATTAAGTCTCATCGTCTCGCAGCCTTGGTGTTCGGCATCTAACCCGCGGTCTCGAATCGCCCTTGTCATCTTGATGCGTTCCTGCCGGAAGAAGAAGGCCATTTCGATACTCGCCAGTAGAAAGCTCGAACCGCGCTAATCGGTTCCTTCCCGGAATTTATCGTTCGACAACTTGCCGCTTGTCATGAAATCCGGTTCTCCATCGGCTCGAAATTGCTGTAGATCGGCCTGCATCGCGCACTTGGCCGGGCGCGCCGCGAGTTCCTGACGCAAATCTTGAGCGCTCGGCGAGATGCTCTCCCGCCGGGGCAGCGGATACCCCAATGTACGTGAGTCGGAATGTCTTTTTTTGATTTTCGCTCTTAGCAATTGAATCGGTTTGTCGATCAACGCGATCAAGCCCAATGAAATGACAAACAGCAGGATGATCGAAGCCGATACGCTGATCAGTCCATTTAAGGAGAACTCATGCAGCGGTTTCGAAAAGAGAAAATAGGAGGCGACCAGGCCGACTTGCCAATGCAACAAATAAAATGGGTATGAAAGATCACCGAGTAGCTTGTCGACAAACTTGTTCACGACTCCCAAAGTTCTGCCGTTGATGATGTTCAGATAGAGAAGAAAACAGACCAACAAATTGATATAAAAAGCGATGTCGCGGATGGAGGCGCTATCGCCGTTCAGCTTAGTGAGAGCAACTGAAAACGCGGCATTGATCAGGAGTATCGATAAATAAAAGTCGGACGACGGAGAATAGGTTTTGAAAAAGTTCGTTATGGCGCCGTGTTTCGATAGAAAATAAAGAGCGGCTCCGATCGAGAATGGCAAGGACGCTGCGGGAATCGGGAAATAACGGTCGGCATCCGGCCAATTCATCTGATATGAAACGGCAAAATAAGCGACGGATACCAGAAACCAGACGAGTGTTCTTGCCGCGGTTTTGGCGATCCCCATGCAAATGGTCGCGTAAAAAAACAACTCGACCGTTATCGCCCAGGTCGGAGGAACCAGGCGAGGATTGACGTCCACAGGGTACCAACCCGGAAATATCATCAAAAGATTAAATATATAGTCCGTAAGTTCGGTAGGGCGGTAAATGGAATGATGATAAGTTTTTGTCAGCTCCTCTCCGAGCCAAGCGATCAGGAAGATGGAAAAAAGACAGGAAAACCAATATTGAGGATAAAGCCGCAAAAATCGATTCAAGGCGAAAGAGAGTCGGCCACGCAACGAAAAGCCATAGCTCTCGTGCATGACCAGATTCATCAGATAGCCGCTCATCATGTAGAACCCGAATACCGCGAAGGGTCCTATCAGAACAGGCAGAAACAGATGATGGAAAACCACCATCAATGCCAGAACGAATCTAACTGATCCGAACATCGCCGTTCAGCCATCGGAGCGCATTATCGATAAGTTTTTCTCGGTCGATGGCGCGTGAGAACGTATGATCGGCGTCGGGCTCGTCGATTCGGGTTAGATCGAGATTATTCAATATGGCCTGCCAACGCTCGGAAAGGTTTACGAGTTCGTCGAATTCCTTGCCTATCAGGCTGTACCCGCTCATAAACAGCAAAACCTTGCCCTTAAAACGCGCCAATCCTTCACGCATTTTTTCCTGATAGGTTTCCAGATCGTCGAAATCCCGGTCTTTGATCCGGTTCGAATTCTGCTCGGCTTGCATCGACGTTCGCCATAGATCCAGGAGCGAACTCAAAGCGGTCAGCGGATTGAATCGGAATGTAGCCAATTTGAGCCAAAAGCTCTTTTGCATGATCCGCATGAGATAGTAGTGTTTGATGTAGGTTCGGGCCTGTGTGGCTTCGTTGCGCACCCAGGGATTCTGCATGATGAGCCGCTTAACGCGGCTGTCCTGCCAGGCGTACATCATTACCGCCGAGGCGGCATTACACTCAGCCCATAAGACTATGTCATCTATGTTCGGGACTTGCTGCTGCAGCTGATCGATCGCGCTGCGTATATCATCGTCTATATGCTCAAAGCCTTTAAATTCGCCGCCGCTGTCACCAAAGCCGCGATAATCGAATCGCAATACGGGATAGCCGTCCTCCGCTAATCGCCGACTCCAAAGAATAAGTTGCCGGGCACAGCCGACCCGGTATTGGGGGCCGCCGGCTACCACTACGACGACCGCCGTATTTTTGCTGTTTGACGGTTTGTGCAAAATGCCGATTTGCGGCGAGCCGTGACAATTAATGATTAAAGGGATTTCTTCGGGACTCATAGGCCTACAATCGGTCAGTTGCGAAACAATTCGGTGGTTTTGTCGATTAACTCTGGAGTTAGCTCACGTTCGTGCAACTGCCAGAAGAAAGGGCCGGAATAGGTATGGGGCCGAACGCGTATGCCCTTTTCGAGCCAAGCAGCGATGGCTTTTTCGCTGGCGGGCGACAGTGTTTGCCCGTCTTCGACAACCGCCTCGAACCAATCGATTTGTAGAGCGGGGTTTAGCATGTCGTAATTCGACAGCTTTTTCTCATCTATGGCGCTGACCAATTGCGGCGTTAGTTCATAACCAGCAACTTCCAGATTGTGACCTTGCCGTAAATGCTCTCGCATTTGTTTAGTGGTCTCTTTCGGCTCGCCTCTATCCATTAGCATGGCCAAACGGATACGAAAAAATTGCGTTAATAGGACCGAGCCATCCAACACCGGTTGCCAGAGGAGCAATCGGATGAATCTGTCCGGCTGTTGGCACGCCAATTCCGTGGCGAGCAATGCACCCAGGCGAAGTCCCCACAAGCCGATATTGCTATATCCCTGATCCGCCAGCCAGGAGTAGGCGGTATCGGCGTCATCTTTCCACTGCTGCCAATCGGTCTGCGAAAAATCGCCTTGGCTATCGCCGGTGCCGTAATAGTCGATCAGCAGGCTGCCGACGCCTAGAGCAGCGAGCTTTCTGGCTTGCAGCGCTACCATGACGCGGCAGCGATTCAACTCTTCGGCGAATGAGGGTAAAAAAAGCAATACCGGCGCTTGTTTGTTTCGGGGCGGCGCAAACAGGCAAAAAATGTTTCCTCGAGTGCCGGATAAGTAAAAGGGTTGCAAGCTAATATCTAGAGCTTGATGAGCATTCATAGCTTGCTCTCGACAAACGACATCAATGAACCTAACGTAGCAAAGACATCGGCACTGATTTCGTCGTCATCGATTGTGCAGCCCACGCTTTCTTCTATAGCGGTAATAATATTAACGACACCCATCGAATCCAGTTCCGGTAAATCGCCTAACAATGCAGTTTCGGGCGTAAAACGATTAACGGAATCACCCAATTGCAAATGTTGTTTCAGTATGTCTTTTACCAGTTTTTCAACGTTCACGTATTTGTACTCACCAGGTTAATTGTTTTGAAATTATTCCATTCGGCATTCAAGCGAACATGAATCGTAGGGTAGGTTAGCCCCTCGGCTCCGCTCGCGACAGGCTCCGCGTAACCCGCCGATTGAAGGTTGCTCGGTGGGTTACGGCGCACGCGAAGCACAGTGATCGGCGGTCGATCAGTGCTGATGTACGCCTAACCCACCATCGATGGGTTTCGCTTCGCTCCACCCATCCTACAAAATGAATGCCGGATTGAAAGCGATTTGGAATAAGCTTTTTCTCATCGCACTGCGGGATGTCCGGAAATATCCTCGACGGTCCAGTCGGCTGGCACAAAAATATCTGCTGTCGTTCGTTTTCACCAGACTGCCTATGTTGCCGCCGGTGAATGACGGTTCGAGGCGTCCGTAACATCCAAAGGTTTCGTACTTAGCCCGGCCTGATCGGTTTACGCACGAATGAGCCGCTTCTGCCGGGTGTCGAGACGGTCGATTCGGATATAGTCGCTTGGGAATTTTCGGTCATGTCGGTATTCGTGGCGTATCTCCGCACCACATAGCCGGACATCACGACGATAGAGATCAAGGCATAATACAGATCGAAGTATGCCATTCCCAGAAATGCTCCCGAGACTGCGTATCCAACCAAACTCACCTGAATCATGCGCATTAAATCGGCAAGCGGCTTTAACTCGGGGTAATGGTTGGCTTCCTTGGCAATACGGGCCGCGCTCCGCCAGGTAAAGAGAGCGAGGGTGAGATAAATAGCTAAACCGATAAAACCGTGTTCCCCGAGTATTTCGAAATAAATACTGTGGGCATCATGGTAATCGTCCGGATTGGGAGCATAAATCTTGAACAGATAAGGATCGAATGTTTCGAAGCCCCCGCCCAATAACCGGCTCATGGCCAAATTTATCGCAAATCCCCAGGCATTGATGCGCCCCATGGCGGATCCATCCTGGTCGTAGCTTTTGATGGTCCCCATGCGCTCATGCCAGGAATCGGGCATGAACATATAGAGGGTCAAGCCGCCGAAGATCGCCAGTATGGAGTAAGCGAAACGGTTTTTCCCTTTCATGACGAGAAAGGTTCCCATGGCGACGAGACCCAGCAACGCGCCGCGGGACTGAGTTCCGAGTACTGCCACAACGCACAATATCATGGCCGCCAAGCAGCCATTCTTGAGCCAGATCGGTTTGCTGTGCATTTGCAAATATCGGATCAACGGGATGGTCATGATCAAGGCCAGACCGATCTCGTTGTTGCCGCCGATAACGGTTCCGTCAGGCCCCCAGACATGATAGCTTCCTGCGGTCAAAATCGTGAATATGCCTCCTTTCACGCCATAAAAACCCAGCGATGCCGCAATCGTTGCAACCAGCAGATAGATCCGGCGCTGGTCCTTTATGACCATCATCGTCAGGAAGGTAATAAGCTGAATTTTCCATATTTTGTTCCACTGTTCCCAGGCTCCTTCCGGATTCAAGGCGAAAATCGTGGTGATCAGCATCCAGAGGATGAAGATGGCGAGCATTGTCGTTTCCCGAGTCCACGGTATTTTTTTATCCTCTTTGCTGATCAATAGTGACAACAGCAACGATAGAGCAATTATCAAAGAAAATGGCATGCTTCTCGCGAAGCCCCAACAGGCGCGATGGGCATTCATGTAAGCGAGCCACGACCACATCAGAATGCCGATGGCCGGTGATCGGAAGATGAAAGGAACACTTCCGAAAACGATCAGAGTGACTATCAAATCACGCATGGAATACTCATATCGACAGGTTTGCGGGGCCGGGGCTATACCATCGTCCGATCAGTTTTTCGGTGAAAGCCACGAGCTTATTCCGGAGCCTGTTTAGGCCAACACTTCAGCGGCATCAGGATGATTCAGAAACAAATTCGGACTCGCCGTATATCCGTAGGCGCCGGATTGATAAACGGCCACCAAATCGCCGATATCGGCCCGTGCCAGATCCATTCGATCAGCGAGAATGTCGAGGGGGGTGCAGAGCGGGCCGACCACGCTGGCCTCTTCGCGCCCCTTGCCTTGGACTTTGTTTCCGATCACCACCGGATAATTCTTCCGAATGACTTGACCGAAGTTTCCGGACGCGGCGAGGTGATGGTGCAGCCCGCCATCGGTCACCAGGAAAACTTGGCCGCGGGACATTTTTCGATCAACCACTCGGCAAACGTACAAACCGGCTTCGCCGACGATATAACGGCCCAGTTCGATGACGACCGTAGCATTCGGAAGATGCGGCCGAATTTCCTCGAGACGTTCCGTCAGTTGCTCGCCGATCGGACGGATATCGAGAGGTTGCTCGCCCGGGAAATACGGAATGCCGAAGCCGCCGCCGATGTTCAAAAGGCGAATCGGCGAAGGGCAGTGATCCGCCAAACGCAGGGCAAGCTCGATACTTTTCTGCTGGGCTTCGATAATGGCTTCCGCCCGCAAATTCTGGGAGCCGCTGAAAATATGGAAGCCCTGGAAATCCAGTTGGTATTTGCCTACACGCCGCAACAGTTCGGGCACCAGTTCCTCGTCCACGCCGAACTGCTTGGGGCCTCCGCCCATTTTCATGCCCGAGGACTTGAGCTCGAACGCCGGGTTGATGCGAATCGCGACTCTTGCCGGATGACCCAGGCGCTCCGACTGTCGGGCGATGACATCCAGTTCGTGAGCGGATTCCACGTTGATCAAGATTCCGGCCGCGATCGCACAAGACAGCTCTTCGGCGCGCTTGCCGGGACCGGCCATGCTGATGTGCTCGGGAGGCATGGGGGTGTCGAGCGCGACTTTCATTTCGCCTGCGGAAGCCACGTCGAGGCCATCCACTAATCCCGCCAGGTGCTGGACGACCGCCGGCATAGGGTTGGCCTTGATCGCATAGTGCAGGTGGATTTCCTTGGGGAGGTGCCTACGGAGGTGTTCGACGCGCTCCGTGATGAGCCGTCGGTCGTAGACGTAAAACGGCGTTCGTCCGACGCGCTCGGCCAGCCGGGTCAATTTCATGCCGCCGACGATCAGACAATCATCTTCGATCGGAAACTGAGTCAGAGCGGCGTGACGGGGAGATTCCTTATTCATGGGCACCCTCTTCGTAGAGGCGGGCGAATTGCGCCGCGAGTTGTTTTCGATCGATTTTGCCGTTCGGATTCCGCGGCAAGCTGTGCAGAAGCTGAATCGACGCCGGTACCATGAAGTTCGGCAACCGCTGGCGACAAACCTCGATCAAGTTATCGGTCGGCGTTTCGGCCTGGCTGGTGGAGATGACCGCAACGATCGCTTGGCCCAAGATCGGGTGGGGCACGCCGACGACGGCGGCTTCCGAGACCAGCCCGGTCGAATAAATGACCTCCTCGACTTCGGTCGGGCTGACCCGGTAGCCCGAGGTCTTGATCATATCGTCCTTGCGCCCGACGAAATAAAGATAGCCTTCCTCGTCCATGGTCACGGTATCGCCGGACCACACGGCAATTTCCGGTATCGGTAATTCATGAGGGCGGCCTGGCGCGGGTCGGAAACGTTCGGCGGTTTTTTCGGGGTCGTTCCAATAGCCCAAAGCGACGAGAGATCCCCTGTGAACCAACTCTCCGGGCTCGTGGGGCGCGCAGGGCGTGCCGTCCTCGCGTACGACGACGATTTCGGCGTTCGGAATGGCCTTTCCCATCGAGTCCGGCCGGAGATCGATTTGGTCGGGCGGAAGGTAAGTGGACCGGAACGCTTCGGTCAGACCGTACATCAGAAAGAATCTGGCGCTAGGCGCGTTATCCCGGATGCGCTCCAACGTCGCCTTCGGCATTTTTCCGCCGGAGTTGGTCATGTAGCGCAGATGTTCGTCGATGCTTGCCGGCCATTGGAGTTGAGCCAACTGCGCCCACAGCGGCGGAACGGCCGCGAGTCCGGTAATGCGATAACGCGTCAGGGCATTGACGACATCCTTGGGCAAGAGGTAATCCATCAACACACAGCAGGCGCCTTTGAGCAATGCCGTCGTCAGTTGGTTCAGCCCGTAATCGAAGCTGAAGGGCAGAACGGCGAGGATGCGGTCCTCGGGGACGATCTCCAAATACTGAGCGACGCTCTTGGCGCCGGTAACGATATTCCGATGGGAAAGCACGACCCCTTTGGGTTTGCCGGTACTGCCGGAGGTATACAAGATGGCGGCCATATCCGTATCGATGATGACCGGGTTGGCCGGCTTTGCGGCGGATGGTGCCAGTCGTGACAAATCCGCCCAGCTTAAGACCCGAACCCCGGCGATCGCGGGCAGTTCTTCGGTCGAATCGGTGACGATGACCGTGTGCAGATCGGTGCACGCTGCGAGTACGCCCATCAAGCCGTTGAGGCGGCTTTGAGACGTGATCAGAACCCTGACATTGCAGTCCTGAAGAATGTAGGCGACCTGCTCGGCCTTAAGCACGGGATTAACGGGTACGAATACTCCGGCGGCCTGCGAGACGGCCAAATAGCTGACAACCGTTTCGACTTGCTTGGGCAGATAGACCGCGACGCGCTGCTGGCGCAAAAGGCCGACTGCCGATAATGCGTGAGCCTGCTTCGATACCGAGACGGATAGCTCACTGAACGTGAGGCTCGCCTCCTTGTGGCGGATTGCAGGGTTGGAAGGTGTTATCTCTGCGGTTCTTGCCAATAAATCATGAACTAATACAGGCATGGCTTATTTTTCGTGATTAGTTGATTTTGCAGGCATAATGCCGTCGGTAGGGCGTGGAAAATATCCGGAGCCGGTTGTAGAAATGGCTCCGCATAATTATTGATCATCATTTCGGTATCGGTAAGTTTGCTACGAATCGTGAACGCGCGTAATCCCGTTGCTCTGGTGCAGAAAACAAGTCAGGTGGACGTCGATCAGGCAAAAATCGCGTAGTTTTCGCGTTAAGCACGTCACCCCGGCAGGGAATGCCGGGGTCCAGAAGCCATGGATGGCAGACACCTATCACTTCCTTGTGTACTGGATTCCGGCAATCCCTGCCGGAATGACGGCTTAACTTAACGGCATTGCCCGAAGTATTCCGGGACATGAATGCGCATGTCCGCTTTTTCTGCCTTAAAGTAAGCGCGGCATGAATCGGAGCCGAGGACGGGTACGGCGAATCCAATCAGCGCACTCCGTCGGCGTTATTTGTACAGGAAGGCTTTCAGCCGCGCACGGCGGGCTCGGGTCGCCCGCCACCTTTGTCAATCGCTATCCGAGAAGACCGTGCTACGGACAAGGGGGGGCGCTTACAACAGTGCCCACAATTTCTTCGCCCGAGCTTGCGTCGCAGAAACTGTAACTGTTGCCGCCGTTGCCATAAACACGATAGTCATAGGTACCGCCGTTGCCATAGTCGTAACGGACAACCGCGTTTGCTCCAGTGCCCGAGATACTCCAAGTGCCGACTGTTTCGGACGGGTCCACCGGGTCGGAAGGGCCATTCTTGTAATCCACGAGCGTACCGCCGCCGGTACCCTGGTGCTGCTCCTGCCATCGCTCGGCGCCTCGAGTCGCGCAGACCGTCATGCCTGATAACGCCGTTGAAAGCTGGATTTGGTTGAGATTAGGGCCGGTACACGCTGCCATCGCCTCGCCTGCGATGCTGACGAACACGATCACGCCCCGAATGACGATTGATTTCATGGTTTTATCCCCCGGTGAATTGACGCGCAAGCGGTCGTAACTATAGCGGATGAGCCCGGCAAGCTCTATCGATATCTGTAGGAGTCTCCGAAAAAACTCTGCTCTTTCGCCGGGGACCGCTAGCGCACTTTCTACTTCGCTCAGGACAGGCTTATTCCAAATCGCTTTCAATCCGGCATTCATTTTGTAGGATGGGTAGAGCGAAGCGAAACCCATCGATGGTGGGTTAGGCCGCGCGGCCGTAACCCACCGAGCGGCCTCGGATCGGTGGGTTACGCTCCGCTAACCCACCCTACATAATGTCTACTCGAATGCCGAATGGAATTATTCCGGCCTACAAGCGGAGATCGGCAAGCCTGTGCCGACGATCCCGTTTGCCGATCCGTGACGTTCGGGAAGGAGCGAGACTAAAGCGGCCGTTTGCGATGGAAGCAGGGGATTTCAGTTACGGGACTACATCCTGCAAGAATCGCCGCACAGGTCTCCCGGCTTGATTGGCACGCGTCAGCAAGCCGGCACCGAACGCCCCTAGATAGAACAGCATGGATAGCCGTGGGGTATCCATCGTGCTGCCGAGGAGACCCACCGTAAGAAACGCCAGCAGCGCGCCGGGCAGGATCGCCGCATCTAAATCCCCACTTGCCAGGGCCGGTCCGCAAGTTTTTCCGACGCCGAGCAACAGCAGCGCCAAAGCCGCCAGTCCCAACAAGCCTTGGGAAAAATACATCTCCACGGCTTGCTGGTGGATATGCCAGGCCAAGTCCTGATCGGCGACGAACAGCCAGCGGGCGACTCCGTCGCTGAAATCGCCGTTAGCCACCAGTTCGTGTCCTTTCTCGGTCATGAGACTTATGTCGTCCACGTCAAGCGGGGTATCGGAACTCTTGTTGTGCAGCGACAGTTTTACCGGCCGGTAAGGCCAGTTGCCGCTCCCGCCGAGTTTTCCGGGACTCACCTCGACGGTGACCGTTTGCCAGTTGCTTTCGGACGACTCCGGCCGCAGTTCGGGCAAGACACAGTCGAATGAGTAAAGCAGCGCCTTTTCGCAGAGGGGAACACTGAGGAAGCCGCCGCCGGAAGCCTGCCGAATCCGGGCGGAAAGTATGTAATGTTCGCCGGGGGCGACGTCGACGATCTGATCGAGAAAAACCGGCTCGCCGGCACCGAGGCGTAGATAAGGGTTGTCGCCGTCGCGCATGACGGTATAGGTGCCCGGTGCTTTGGTAGTTTCCGCGCCCAATGCGTAGAGAACGGGATATTGCCCGAAACCCATTCCAATGAGTGCTGCCATCGGTCCGTCATCCATTAAACCTAGAGCACGCTTCCAGTGCGCTTCCCGAATGGAGAGATCCTCCGAGATGCGTGCCAGCCGGGATTGCGCGAATCCGCCGGAAAGCACGGGAACGGCGGCGGCAACCGAGGCCGTCAAAAGTCCCGCGAGCGCCAGCCAGCGATGGATCGGAAATTCTTTCCGCTGCCTCAGCATGCTGAACAGTACCGGCACCAGGCCAGCAATGAGGGCGGCGTATCCGCCGCGCGAAAAGGTCACCAGCATGGCATAGCTGACGCCCATGGCGGATGCGACGCCGAATAGCTTCAGCATCCGGTTGGACGTTGCGAGTACCGAAACCACCAGCGCCGGAAAGGCGAAAGCGATGAAGGCCTCGATGTAGGCGCCTCCGGTGTGCATGCTGGCGAAGGTTCCGGTTACGCGAAACACGTTTTCGAAGTCTCCCAGCCCAACGTACACATGGCGTTCCCATAAAACGGCCAACGTCACCATGGCCAAGCCGGCGACCAAGCCATTTCCCATCTGGCGAAGAGCCGCTCCGCTGTTTTCCGGAGGGATGCGCCGTGTGAGGGGTACGAATAGCAGCGCCCACAAGAGTCCCTTGCCGACCATCCAGGCTTCCAGCGGTGAATGGGAGCTGTCGGAGAAATTTCCTTCATTTCCCCAAAGCGGCCACAAGCCGCGCGCGCCGGCAAGCAATCCGCTTACCCACAGCAGCGCGACCGCCCATGACAAACTTCGATTCGGCCAGGGCCGAGGCTTTATCCGGTAAATCCGCAGATAGGTCACGGCGAGTGTGACGAGGACGACCAGGTCGAATTCGTCCAGCATCAATCGGCCGGTCCAGGGACTCAAGTCGAGCGCGGGCAGGAGAGCCGGAACGGCGAAAAGCCATCCGCTGGGATACCGCCACAACAAGGCCGCGTAGCCCGCCAATGCCACGATCAGCCATGGCGTGCCGACGGAATAGGACAATATGCCGACCAGAGCGAGCAGCGCCGCGGCGAAAGCGATCAGCACGCCGAAAGGATGTGGCGTGCCGTAGACCTCGGGATGCGTTGGCGGAGGATGTGCCGGAGGGAACTCTCGATCATGGGTTGTGCTCGGCTGTATCGGCTCGTCACGCTTGCCGGTCAGTACGACTCCGACCCAACGCGCCAGCGCGTAGGTGACCGCGGCACTTGCTGCGGCGATCAGCAGATTGGTGAAATCCGGGTGCTTGGGTGGAACGAAGAGCTTGCCGAATTCGATGGGGAACGCCAGCGCGGCGGCGAAAAACGCCACTTGCAGCATGCTGGGGGTTTTCTCCCCTAGGCTTCGAGTCCGTAAAGCCCACCCGGCGAGACCGATCGGGGCGTACATGGCGGCCTGGGCGAGCACGCTCACCAGGGCGGCCTGTTCGGTAGTGAAATAATGATAATAAAAAGGCATGATCCGGATGCCCGCGAGGCGCGCCATAGCATCGGCAAACGGCAGCCAGGCGGTCGAGAACCAGCCGCCGAGCGCCAGCAGCGCCAGGATATACGGCAACGCGGCGAAGGGTATCGTGGTCTTGATAATCCAGGCCAGGGGCGAGGGGCCATGCCGAAGCAGGATTCGGCCTATCGCGGCACCCGCCACCAGTCCCGCTCCGCGCCATAGTACCGAAAGCCCTTGGCTCACGCCCGACGCGAGCAGCAATTGAAAGGGTTCAAGGATCAGACTCAGCATCGCTCCGATCAAGAAGATGCGGCGGTAACCCATTCCCGGAGCGGCGAGAGCGATGAAGACGCCGAGCGGCGCAATCGCGACAATTTCACTCGCTTGACGCGCCGTGCACCGCAGCCAGCCGTTGCAGCTTCCCGCGATCAGCCACCCCCAATTGTCCGAGCTCAACTTCCATGCAAGTTCTTGGGTTGAGACAACGAAGTCGTAGGGAAACAGGGACAGCAGGAGATACAGAATCAGGTAGGCGATCATCGCTGCATATACCGATGCGCGTCCGCCTTCCGCGAACGCATCCAACAGCCGCGCGATGCGCCATCGTCCCAAGACGAAGAGGGCGATTCCGCCGGCCGAGCCGAGCGTCTCGGCCAAAAGATCGTTCAGCGAGACTGTGCGGGGAGCGAAGAATATCTGGGTGAACTCCACCGCGACCGCGACCGCGAGGCAGAACACGAAGATCGACAGCGCCGTCAGGTGACGCAGTGCCCCGGTCGACCGTATGCCGACGCCCCATGCGCAGCCCAGGAACGACAACGGCACATAGAGCACGATGTTGGCCACCCAGTCGGCCCTCGATTCGATACCCAGGTCCAGATACTGAATGGCGGAGAACTGTTTGACTGCCTCATCGAACGTGTAGGCGCGATACTCGAAAGGCACCAGGCTTCCGTACACAACGAAAACCAGGTAGACCAGGAACGCGAAGAAGGCGTGGCGACGGTCGGCTGTGGGCATGCTCATCGGTCGGATATCAAGCTCGTCAGGTGCTGGAGAAAGGCCGGTGGTAATATTCGGGCAGCAACAGGGGAAACCGTACGCCGCATTTCGTTTTTGTTCAATCGCGATGCGGTCTTTTTCGATTTGCTGACTGTATCAGTGAAAAGCTGCGCCGGTAAGAATCCTTATTCCATGCGACATGCAAGTGAACATTAATCGTAGGGTGGGTTAGCGGAGCGTAACCCACCAATTCGAGGCCGCGCGGCCTAACCCACCATCGATGGGTTTCGCTTCGCTCTACCCATCCTACAAAATGAATGCCTTATCGAAGGCGATTTGGAGTTACTGCGCGTTTTTCGGCGCGGATCGGCCTATGCGAAATTTCGTACAGAGCCCATTGGATCGGAATCGATATGAAAAACACCCAAAAAACCTGGACGCCGCAACGCCTGGCTGAATGGGAGCAAACCCGAGCGCGCGGGAAACGCCGCTTCGTTTGGACTCATGGCGTGCTGCAATGGGGCGGGTTCATGTTTGTCTTTTCTACCGTGGTGTATCAACACCAGGTGTTCGGCGATATCTTCAGCACCCAGGGCAATCTTCCGTTTCGTCTGATGCTGGGCGCCCTGGTTTGGACCTTCGTGGGTTATCTCTACGGCCGGTCGAAGTGGCAGCGCAACGAGCAGGAATATGCGGAACAGACGAAGTCGCGGAACAAGGGAACGTTCGTTTCCTGAATTTCACTCGGGCTTGCCGAGGGCCCGTGGTGGGGTGGGGTGGGTGCGCCCGGACCATCCGCGCAACCCAGCAAGCCAGGCGTGCGCCGTAACCCATCAAAGCGAGCGGCAAGGCCACCGAGCGTTGCTTTCGTGGGTTACGGCGCACTTGAAGCGCAGTGATCAACGGCCGGGCGGTGCGGGAGTGCGCGTAATTCCATTCGGCATTCGAGTGAACACTCATCGTAGGGTGGGTTAGCGGAGCGTAACCCACCGATTCGAGGTCGCTCGGTGGGTTACGGCCTCGCGGCCTAACCCACCCTACGAATTCCCGGTTTCCTGAGCCCGCCGAAAAAGAGCCGTGTCGCTAGGCAGTACGCATTGCGTATCGTTTCAAACTCTGCGCAGAGATTAATCAAAACTTGCATAGCCCTCCCCCATGCCCTGCGGTTTCCGCATCCAGCAAATAATTGGGGCCGGCCGGCTTGCAGCCGCCTTCCACCGGATCGTCTGCGAGCAGCATCGGCGTATCCAGGTCGACCCATTGAAAGCCGCCGAGTCCCGCCGCGAAATGCGCGCTGAAGCCCATGGCCAACCGAGTTTCGACCATGCCGCCGATCATGAGGTCCAGCTCTCCGGCTCGGGCGATGGCCGCGATTTCGAGCGCCCGGACCACGCCGCACTTGACCAGCTTGATGTTGATCACCTGGGCCAGGCGGTCCCGTACGATTCGCAGAGCATCCTCTGGCGTTCGGCAAGATTCGTCGGCGGCCACCGGTACGCCGGCTTCGCGGGCAAGCTTTCCGAGACCGTCCCAATCCTCTCGCGCGACGGGCTGTTCGAGCAGCGCGGGCTCGATGCCGGCGAGGCGAAGTTCCCTTAGCAGCACGAAAACGTCGTCGGACGAATAGCCGGCATTGGCATCGAGAATCAAACGGCTGCTCGGATGCCCGCGCCTGATGGCCAGGAGCCGGCCGATATCGTCGGAGCGATCGAGGCCGATCTTGACCTTGAGGATTTCGAAACCTTCGCCGCGGTATTGCCGGGCCAGAATTTCCGCGTCCTCGGCGGCGCAAATGGGTATGGTGATGTCGGTGGCGAGCCGGATTTGAAACCCGCCGAAAAACCGGAGCAGCGGAATTCCGCAATGGCGCGCCAAGGCATCGATTAGCGCCATCTCGATGCCGGCCCGGACCGACGGGAAGTTCGGGACACGTTCGAGGAGTTCCGCCGAGATCCGCCGCCATTCCCCGGCGTGTCGTCCTCTCAAGCGGCCGGCCTCCTGTTTCAGCGTGTCCAGCGCGATCGCCTGATCCTCGGCCGTCACCGGCGGCAAGGTCGAGGTCTCGCCCCATCCTTCCGATCCATCCGCGAGCGTGACTTGCACCGCGACGTTGCGGACGCGATCGAGTCTCGACGAGGCGATGGTGAACGGTGCGATCAGGGGCACGTCGAGTTTGTGGATATCGACTCGTCTGATTTCGAGGTCTTTGTTCATGGCGTCGTTCGCTGCCTATGTTCGCATTGGGGGCATTATAGGCAGGACTTAGGAAGAATCGCCGTCAAAAGCGCCCCGTCGGACCCGATATGTCGGCAAGGGATTGCCGACCTACGAATTTCTGCCTCGTGTCGAGCCATTATAGGTCAGTAGGTCGGCAACCCCTTGCCGACACACCGGTTTGCCTCTGGATCGATCGGGACGCTTCCGGGTCTCAATTCGTTCAAAAGCTGACCGATGCCGTGACCCGTACCTGCCGCGGCATGACCGGATGTTTGAGAACGCCGTCGACCCCCTCGGGCGGTTCGCCCGGAAGTCGCGAGGTGTAGTAGTAGGCGATATCGTTGCTTTTCGAATCGAACAGGTTGAAGACGTCCACGGCAAGTTTCAGTTGCCGGTATTGATAGCCCGCGCCGAGATTGACCAGGGTCGTGTCGCCCGCGTCGACGCTGCCGTCCTCCGTGAGCGGCACGTGACCGAAGTGGCGCAGCCTCACCGTGGCGAAAAAGTTGTAAGGCAGTTCGGCGACCGCACCGGCGCTGATGACCCGACCCACGGAATTGGGAATGTCGTTGGCGCCGCGCGGCGCGTCCCGATAGCTGGCCGAAGTGAAGGCGAAATCGGCGTCCAGGGTCAGCCAGTCGACCGGCTTGTAGAAATTGGTCCACTCGACTCCGTAGCGTTCGCTTTTGCCGGTGGGCTCGGTGGTGCCGGCATCTCCGGCGAACACCAGTTCCGAGTCGGACTCCAGCCACCACACCGCAAGGGTGGTGTTGAGTCCTTTGACGTACTGACTCCGTATGCCGCCTTCGGCGCCCCGTTGCTTGGCCAGCGGCGGCACGCTGCTTTGCGGAAGCGTGGGGTCGGTGGGGTCGGCTCGCGTGGTCACGCCGCGGGCGTCGTTGGAGTGAAAGCCGTAGCCCAGGTTGACGAAGAATTCGGTATCTTGCCAGGGGCCGAAGATCAGACTGAGCTTGGGGCTGACGATGGAAGCGGTCTCGCTGCCGGAATTTTGCGGGATAAGACGGTCGGCCACGTCGAAGAAAAAGGTGTCGCTTCTGAGCCCGGCCACGGTGCGGAATTTCGGTAGCCAGTGGGTCTGGTTGCTGAAGTAGAACGAGAGGCTGGTTTCGTCCACATCGCCCCGGCTGACCGACCCGATGGTGCGGCGCCGTTCGGTACGGTTCAGGGTCAGGTCCATGATGGCATCGTGCCGGACCTGGAAACCCAGCGTGTTGTCCATATCCAAGCCGAACCACCGGTTGAACCAGGTCTGCTCTCCGCTGCCGCCCACGATCACGCGCCGTTCCTTCTGGCCGATTTGATCGCCGTGGACGGGGTCGTCGAGAAAACCGGTGAAATTGGAGAACAGGGCGACGTCGTAGTAAGCCGCGTACACGTTAAGCTGATTCTTGTACGAATCGCCGCGGCTCCAGAACTCGCCGGACAGGCTGTAGCGGTCGGTCTTGCCGGCATCGCTGGGGTCCATTGTTCCGTAAAGATCGATTTGCCCGGATTGCACGGCGCGTTCCGGGATCTGATTGGTGGCGTTCCATTGGGCGCGATAGGCCTTGCCGTGCAGCGCCAGTCCCCAATCTTCACGGTCGATGGTATAGCGCAGCATGCCGTTGAACTTGTCGAGTTCTTCCGGCCGCTTCCAGGGACCGTCATTGAAGTTGACTTCGGCGGCGTAGAGGAGATCGCCCGTTCCCAGCGCGTTCGAGTTCGCCGCCACGACGCGGTAATAGTCGTATTCGCCGCCGGTGAACTTCACGAATCCTTGCGGCAGCCGGTGCAGGGTGTGCATGCGCGCATAGCCAGCGGAGGAAAAATCGCCCACGTCGGCGTAGTAAGGCCCCTTGCCGTATTCCACCCGGTCCACCAGTTCCGGAATGATGCCGTTCAGATCCAGATAACCCTGCCCGTGAGCGTGGGTGGGCAGGTTCATGGGGACGCCGTCCACGGTGACGCTGAAGTCGGTGCCATGGTCCAGGTTGAAGCCGCGCAGGAAATACTGGTTCGCTTTGCCGGTGCCGCTGTGCTGGGTGGCGAGGGCGCCCGGCACCACTTCCACCAGTTCGCCGACGCGGGACAGCGGGCGGTATTTGAATTCCGGCTGTCCTACCACGCCTTGCGACGCGGAATTGGCGGCCCCCAAAAGATCGGTGGCGCGGCCCTGGACCTCCACGGTATCCAAAACAAGTAGAGAGGATGGATCTTCCTCTTCGGGTTGGGGATGGGGTAGCACGGGTTCGGCCAGCGTGCCCAGCGCGATACCGAGTCCCCAGCCAACTATTGAATGAATGGAAAAATGGAGTCGGGTTTTCATGGGCTCAGAATAATATTTCAAGAATGACAGCAACCACCGTGCCGAACGGAATCGTTCAGGGACTCAAGAACGGGAATCGTCGGTATGCTGCGAATTCCGACCGCTGAAGCTTCGGCTTCCGTCCCGCGAAACCTAGCCGAGGGATCAAATCTCGATGTAAACAATCCGGTATTTTTCGAGGAGTGCCTGCAAGTGTGTGCGGCCGTCGCGCCGCGTTATGGCGAAGTGTCCAGATGTTTGTGCGGGAGCGGACCCGGTTGTTAATCAGGCCCGTAAATACCCTCCTGGTATTTCGGGCCGCCGCCCAGGCCCGGTACACGCCCGGCCTGGGCTCACGCGGCTTGTCGCCGCGCCGGGGCATCCCTGCCCCGGATTAACCCGGCCTATATTTATAGGCCGGGTTAATAAAGCCGCCTCCTTAAAAAATCATTCAGTAGCTTATACATCCCTAGAAGCTGGACGAGGTGATGGGGTGCACCGTACGCGCTATCGTGGAAGAAAACGCGCACAGCTACCCCAATCATCCAATCCTCCCCGAAACCGCTCTAGCGGGATAGTTCGCCCAAAGGCGCCGCGTGCTGCTCCGGCTTCTTGGGCCCCGGCGTATTGCCGAACGGGCCTTCCTTGCCGCATCCCGCCAAGATCAAACCGATCGAAATGACGATCGCCAAGTGCTTGCTCATGTCCATGCTGGTCTCCTATCGCATGCTTCGGGTGTGTGGTTGGCCTGCATAATCGCTAGAGCTTTCCTTCTTTCTTATAGTATTCGACCTCGTCGTTGATCAATTTGACGACTTCTTCCAGCGTCGTAACGGCAGTCGTAGGTTGCCCTCCGTTTTCCAGATCGGCAATCACCGCTTTCAATCGGCT
The DNA here is from genome assembly GCF_017832375.1 of Methylocaldum sp. RMAD-M. Classification (NCBI taxonomy): domain Bacteria; kingdom Pseudomonadati; phylum Pseudomonadota; class Gammaproteobacteria; order Methylococcales; family Methylococcaceae; genus Methylocaldum; species Methylocaldum sp. RMAD-M. Next base: position 43,441 of record NZ_JAFIBZ010000007.1, read on the forward strand.
GCTGGAATTCTGCATGGGCATCGTGCTTTTTTCCTTATAAGAAGCCACCGCCAATTTGCGCGCCTGTTTGGCGCTGTCCAAAGCCGCATCCTTGTTGCCCTGCTTGGCCGCGTCCAAAGCCGATTGGCTGGCTTTCTGCACTTCCACCAGATTCGGCGGCGGATCGGCATAACGCCCGCCAGCAATGCTGACGCCCGCGCTCAGGCTGAGAAACAGGGCCAAGATAATACGCATCATCGAATTGCCTCTCATGTAATGCTCCTTGTATCGATACGATTAAAAAATAGCCCGCGACCGCGGTGAATTCTCGGTGGTCCGTAACACCGAAAAAGCGTCGCGGGCGGCATGAATATCAGAGGGAGAACGTGCCCCGCATTCAGCCGCCATATATAAGGCAAGTTATGTGCCTTGGTATGTCGCTGCGTCAAATGACGATTCAGTGCTGGAGTGGTCTGTATTGACGGTGCTGTCTAAGAATGGCTTGCCGTCTCTGTAACGAACGGAAAATTAAGGTTTTAATGCCGAAATAAAAGACGTAACAGGAAATTCTATTATGGGAAATGACGCATTATCTAATGAAATACTGTTGGATATCACAGGACTATTATGCGCGCCTATCATGCCGCTTATTAGAGATCTTACGAGGACTATGCGAAACCCCATAATGTGCTGTGTGAAAAAACATAAATGGCAGGTAAAGGTCGGGCCGAGATGAGAATATTTTTCGAGCGGTATTATGTATATCACTCGAGGCAACAGGTTTTTAATATGTATCAAATATGTTGCAGTAATCGAAAGGAGATGCCAATAAACCTACTTCTATTTGCTGTTATCCGATCCGCGATTTCCCCCAATACCTCTGTCATTTCCCTTATACCTAATACCTAACTTATTTATAAGCGATTGTTTTTAAGCCGATATCCTGCTGGCACAGGAATTGATTGGTATTTTGGCGTTTGCACATCCTGGGTGTGCCGCAATGCCGTTAAGTTAAGGCGAAGGACGTCACCCCGGCAGGGAAGGGGCCGACTAAAGGCCCGTTTGCGATTGGAATGCCGGGGTCCAGAAGCCATGGATGGCAGAGGCGTGTCACTTCCCTGTGCTCTGGATTCCGGCACAAATTCGCAAGGAGCGAATTTGGACGTGCTAAGCACGGTCCGAAGGACGAGCCCCAGGGAAGGGGCGAGCAATCCCTGCCGGAATGACGCCTTAACTTAACGGCATTGGGGTGTGTCGCCCGTTGGGACGTTGGAACCATCATTTTCACGGATATGAATGTGCTTATCATTGACCGATCGAATCCGGCCTTTCGGACGCCGCTGTCCATGGGGATCGTATTGCTCGGCTGTCTCGCGGCCGCGTCGGCCGAGGCGATCGCAGAACGGCAACTTCTTGTGGCCGTCGCCGGTTTGGCCGAAACGAGGAGCTTGGACCTGGTCGTGGAGCAGAGGACGATACACGGGCTATTGGCTGGACGTTTCGGCGAGCGCGACCGGGTGGCTTACCTGGGGTCGGCGGATGGCGGGAAAACCTGGAGCGAGCCCAGGTTTCTCGACGGGAGCGGAGAGGCCCCCGTGATTTCCCGGCGCGGCAACGATGCCCGCCTGGCTGTGTACGGCCGGCGCATCGTCGCCGTCTGGCAGGCGCGGGGCGAACTGCCGGGCACGGGACCCTTGATCGTCGCCGCTTCGGAGGATGGAGGGCGGACTTGGCGCCGTGGCCAGAATCCGGCCGCTGGCGACCCTCTGAACAATCAAAGCTATCCGGCGCTCACCGTCGGCGGGGATGGACGCTTTCACCTCGTCTGGCTCGACGACCGCGAGGAAAACGGCAACACCCAGGGTCTCCGCTACGCAGCATCTCGGGACGGCCTCAACTGGAGCAGCCGGACTACCCTGGATCCGGCGGTCTGCACCTGCTGCTGGACTCGGATCGGCGCACTTCCGGATCGCAGCGTGGCGGTGCTGTACCGGGACGCCGATCCGCACGACATGCGCCTCCTTCGCGGCCCGTTGAACGGCGGCGGTTGGCTCGATCTCGGACCGGTGGGGATCGCCGGCTGGAATTTCACCGGCTGTCCTCATTGCGGAGGCGGGCTGGCCATAACCGGAACCGGCGGGCAAACCGTATTGCACAGCGTCGCCTGGACCGGAAAGGAAGAATCGCCCGGGCTCTTCTACTCGCGATCCTCCGATCTTGGAAAACACTGGGAGCCGCCTTTTCTGCTGGGCGACGGGCAAAGCCGGGAAAGCGACATTGCAGCGCTGTCCGCGTCCGATCTGGCCATCGTGTTCAGCCGAGCCGGCGCCGAGGGCGCCGCCGTGTACCTGGTCAGGTCCAGGGATGGCGGTAGGCATTGGTCGGTCCCGGTTGCCCTGACGCCGCCGGATGCCAACGCCGATCACCCCCGAATCGTGGCGACGCCCTGGGGGTTCAGGGCGTTTTGGACAATGGCGCGGCCCGGCGGCGGCAAGGCTTTGGCGATGGCCATTCTCTCCCTATGACGATGAACACCCTAAGACGGCACTTATTACTGATTCTGGCAGGATCGGCACTGGCCAGTCCCGAGCTTGCGGCGCACGCGATTCTGGTGAAGGCCGTACCCGACCGTGAAGCGGTCGTTTCCGAAGCTCCCTCGGAGGTGCTGTTGACCTTCAACGAAGGGGTGGGCGACGCATTCCTGGCAGTCGCGGTCATCGACGCCAACGGCAAGCGGGTGGACAAGCATGATGCCCGGCTGGACTTCACCGACCGTTCGCGGCTGCGGGCATCGGTGGAAAATCTGGCGCCCGGCCGGTACATGGTGCGCTACCGGGTGCTGTCCGCGGACGGTCACGTCGTGAGCGGCAAGTATTTCTTTCAGCTTCAAGCCAAGTAAGGAGGGCTTTCCGATGATTCTCCACGAGCCGGGTTTCTTTCGGCGTCTCGCGAACCGCGCGGCCGTTGCCGCGCTCGTCCTGGCGGCGGGCGCCGCATCCGCCGCCGGCATTCCGCGCGACAGTTCCAACGGTCGCCAGATGTATCAGGGCGCGTCGATGAGCTGTTTGGTGGCCAACGACTTCTACGCCGTGCACTTCACCGCTCTGCAGGAAGGGCGTCATGAAGGGGAGCAAACCGATTTCGTCAAGTACTGCCAGGAAGTCCCGCGGCCCGGCAAGACCTATCTGACCCTCGACCTGCTCGACCGCGATGTTCGCAACATGCCTGTCAGCCTGCGTGTGGTCGAGGAGGAGTTCGGCGATGACGGTCGACTTCCGAAGGAAAAACGTACCCTGGCGGAAACGCCGGCTGCGGTCTACCGGAACGGTACGGCGGAAATTCACACCGACATCACGGAACCCGGCCATTATGCCGTGATCGCCGTGTTCGGCGAAAACGACGGCTTCGTCAGCGAGGACGATCGGCTGAGGGTGCCGTTCAGCGTCGGCATCGCCATTCCGAACCCGTCCAACCGTTGGCCCGGCGCCTTGTTCGCCCTGATCGTCGCCATTGTTCTGTCGGTCGTATGCTGGCGCGTCTATCGGGGAATAAGGCCCAAGCTTCCGGTCCGCGCGGCGAATGATGACGCCGAACGGCCGGCGCCGGCGCGCCAGATTCCATGAAAGCACCGGCCGTTCGACCCGTTTGCGGCCGATGCGCACACGGCAGCGGCATTCTGGCGATGCTCCTGCTGTTCGGTTCGGCGTGGCCGACTCGGGCGGATTGGGCGGAGTTCGGCAGTTACGCGGCTCTCGCCGAAGTCGCCGTCGAAGCTGACTCGATCACGGTCAACCTGCGCCTTCGGGAAATCGGTTTGCCCCGGTTGCGCTCGCTGCTCGGCCGTGCGGACGATACTCCCGCTTCGGAGCTTGCGGGGCAACTTCTGCGCATCGCGGCGGATCGGCAGTCGCTCCCGGAAGCGAAACCCATGTCCGTGGCGAGGGTCGATTCATCGAAAGACCGGCGCACGGCGGAGGCATATTACGAGGCCGATCTCAATTATCCCCTGGCCCGGCGGCCGAGGGCCTTGAATCTGCTGCCCCCGGAGCGCGCCGGCAAGGACTTGGGTCTGATCGTTCTGCACCGGGGCGTGCCCGTGGCCGATCTAGCGCCCTTGTCGAAACCGGCCCGCCTGCAATTGGACTGGAACGATCCGTGGCGGTCCCGATTCGATGATGCTGAAATGGCGCGCCGCCACAGCGAACCGCGCTCCTTCGTCTATGTCGAGCCTTACGAAGTGCGGCACGAATTGCTGCTGAGGCTGTGCGATCTTCTGCCGCGGCTGAACTTTGCGCCCGTGAATCCGCACCGCATCGAAGGCGCGGAGCGGGAAAGGCTGAAACAGGCGATCGGCGACCTGCTGCTGCATCGCAATTCGCTGCGCCTGGACGGTGAGGCGGCGACGCCCCGGCTGGACCGGGTCGAGTTCATGCGTTACGGGCGCGGCGGCGTGGAGACCGTTGCGGACGGCGAGCCCGTCGACAGCGCTACCGCCGTGGTGGGAGCGATTCTGGTCTATCTGACCGAGCGTCCCGCTGAGGCCGTAGAGCTGACCTGGGAGCTGTTCGACGCCGTCGGGGCATCGCGGCCGGTCAGCCTGCAACTGAACGACGAAACTTTCGAAGCCGAGATGACGCGGCGCGATCCGGTCTTCCGCTGGTCGGTGGAGGAAGCGCTGAAAAATCCCGCTGTGCCGGAAGCCGCCTCGATGATCCAACAACCCTTGGCGGTGGCATCCGCTCCCGGCACCGTATTACTCCGCACTGCCGGCATTGCCCTCGCGGCAGCCGTCGGATGGCGCTGGCGACGGCGCCGGTTTTTGCCGCCGGGCACCGGCGCCCAACTGGGCGTGACCCTGGCCGTGGCCGGGTGCGTCGCCTTTTACCCGGAGATCGCGCACTTTCCCGCCCATGCCGGGAGCACGATCCCGGCGCTTCTCGGGGAGGAGACGATGAAAACCGAGCTGCGGGCCCTGCTGCATAATGTTTATCGGGCCTTTCAATTGCCGGAAGAGGAAGCGGCATACGACCGCCTGGCCATGAGCCTGTCGGGGGAGCTTCTGGACGACATTTATCTTCGCCAGCGCCGGGCTCTGTTGCAGCGGGGCAAGAGATTCGGCGGCGACGGTCGGGTCGAGCGGGTCGAGATTCTCTCCAGCGAAATCCAATCGGTGGACCCGAAATCCGGACGCTGCACGGTCGCCGCCCGCTGGATCGCCCACGGCGCGGTGTCGCATTGGGGCCATTCCCACCCGCGGACTACGCTTTACGCGGCGCGGCTGGTCCTGCGCCAGGCGGAAGATGGCCGCCTGAAGATCACGGACCTCGAATTTATCGAAGGGCGCAGGACGGACCCGGCGACGTAATGATCCAAATCGAAGACCTCGAATTTAGCTACCCGGGCGCCGAATTCCGCCTCGCCGTTCCCGAGCTCCGGATTTCCCACGGCGAGAAAATCGCCTTGATCGGGGCCAGCGGGGCGGGCAAGACGACCCTGCTGAAGCTGATGGCCGGCATCGCGGTCCCGCAGTCCGGGAACGTCCGCGTGGATGGCGTGCCTATGCGCGAGCTCACCGACCGTCAGCGGCGCAACTTCCGTGTTTCGCGCATCGGCTTCGTGTTCCAGGAACTGGAACTCCTCGAATATTTGAACGTACTCGACAACATCGTGCATACCTACCGGATCAATAGGGTTCTCAAGCTCAATGGGCGAGTGAGGGAGCGAGCGGCGGAACTGGCCGAGGCGGCGGGTTTGATGGGCAAGCTAAAGCGGATGCCGCGGGAACTTTCGCAAGGCGAACGGCAGCGGGTCGCGGTATGCCGGGCGCTGTTGCCGGAGCCGGGGCTGATCCTGGCGGACGAGGCGACCGGCAGTCTCGATCCGGGCAACAAGAGTTGGATTCTCGGCCTTTTGTTCCGGATGACAGAGCGCAACGGCGCGACGCTGGCGGCGGTCACGCACGACCACGAACTCCTGCCGCGCTTCGATCGGGTAATCGATCTGAGCGCTTTTCGCCGCTGACCGGATGCAGCACGATTTTTATCTCGCCTGGCGCTATCTTCGCCACAACAAGATCCGCAGCCTGATTCTGGCCGCTTGTCTGGCCATGATCACGGCGCTGCCTCAGGCTCTGCACCGCCTCCTGGACGAGGCCGAGCGCTGGATGTCGGCGCGCGCCGAAGCTACGCCCCTGTTGGTGGGGGCCCAAGGCAGCGCGGCGGACCTGGTGCTGAACGCTCTTTATTTCACCGACGCTCCGGCGTTCATCAGCATGGGCGAGGCCGACCGTATCGTGGCCACCAGCTGGGCCGATCCGCTGCCGGTTTACGCCCGGTTCCGGGTTCGCGGCCTGCCCCTGGTGGGCGTCACGACGGACTACTTCGTATTCCGCGGCTTGGCCCCGGCGGAAGGCGTTCTTCCGGCCCTGCTGGGGGATTGCGTGCTGGGGGCCGAAGCCGCCGAGCGTCTGAAACTCGCACCGGGGGACGTTCTTCCGACAACGCCGGAAAACGTTTTCAACCTGGCCGGCGTCCATCCGCTCAAGTTGAAAGTGGTCGGCATCCTGGCGAAATCCCGCGCTCCCGACGACCGGGCCGTGTTCGTGGATCTTCAGACGGCCTGGGTGATCGAGGGATTGGGGCACGGCCATGAGACCGGGCCGGGGGCGGGCAGGGCGGATGCGGCGTTCGCGCCGTTATCGGGCGATGTCTCGGCCTACACCGAAATCACCCCGGACAACCTGGCATCCTTCCACTTTCACGGCGATCCGGCCGACTTTCCCATCAGCGCGGTGATCGCGGTTCCGCGCGACGTGCGTTCGGCCGCCCTGCTGCGTGGACGCTATCCGGACAGCGAAGCCAAGACGCAAATCGTCCGTCCCTTGGACGTGACCCGTAGCCTGCTGCAAAACATCTTCCGCATCGGCGCGCTGTTCGATGCCATTCTTCTGCCATTGGGCGCTGCCGCGCTGCTCATGGTCGCGCTGGTCTTCGCGCTGTCGCTCCGACTGCGGCAGCGCGAAATCGAGACCATCCATCTGATCGGCTGTTCGCCGCTGACCGTGGTCCGGCTGATGGCCGCGGAAATCGCGCTCATCGCGCTGGGCGCCGGAACCCTCGGCTTGGTTCTGGTGCAAGCGGTCCGTGCCGGTGCAGCCGAATTCGTCCGCCATTTCGTTATCGCCTGAGGGAGTTATCCGTGTTTATCTCTTTTTCATGGCGCCGAGTAGCGCCGTACGTGCTGTTTTTAACCGTCGCGGCGACTACCGGTCAGGCGAGCGCCGCCGGCTCACCCGGATTGAAGATCGTCGCCGCAAACTATCCTCTGGCCTATTTCGCCGAGCGGCTGGCGGGCGCCAGGGCGCGTGTGGTTCTTCCGGTTCCGACCGGCGCCGATCCGGCGTTTTGGCAACCCAGCGCCGAAACGGTGGGCGAAATGCAGAAAGCGGACCTGATTCTCCTCAACGGTGCCGGTTACGAAAAATGGCTGCCTCAAGTAAGCCTGCCGCGCCTCAGGCTGGCGAACACATCCCTGGCGTTCCGGAACGCTTATCTCCGGATCGAGAACGCCGTCGTCCATAGCCACGGACCCGGTGGCCGACACGCCCACGAAGGTTCAGCCTTCACTACCTGGCTGGATTTCGATCAGGCCGGAAAGCAGGCGCAGGCCGTCGCCGATGCGATCGTCCGAAAGCGGCCGGAATGGAAGAGCGTAGTGACTGGAAACCTGAAGCCGCTGCTGGATGACCTTGCCGGCTTGGATGCCGAAATGAAACAAACGGTTGCCGCCGATTTCCGCCGGCCGCTGCTTGCCTCCCACCCTGTCTATCAGTACCTGGCCCGCCGCTACGGTCTGAATCTGAAAAGCGTTCACTGGGAGCCCGACGAAATGCCGCCCGCCGCGGAGTGGAGCGCCTTGCGGGACCTGCGGGCGAACCATTCGGCGCGCTGGATGATCTGGGAAGCCCAACCCGCTCGGGAGATTGCCGCGAAGCTGAAGACCATGGGTATCGAAAGCGTCGTGTTCGACCCCTGCGCCAATCGACCGGAAGACGGTGATTTTCTGACGGTGATGAAGCGAAACATGGAGGAATTGAAGACGGCGTACCGGTGAAAAAGAGGGCGGACTTTACGAAACTGAGCACAGTCACGACGATTCGGCGTCGTCGCGGCTTCCGGTACAAGGCTGTAACGGAGAAAAAGGATTGCTGTCGGGAATCGGCGTCATAATAGTCCGGCTCTAAAATCCTTCTGCCGGATTCTTCGGCACCATCGGCGGTCCGAATGGCGCTACCGATGCGCCTTGTGCATTCGATATTTTTGCCGATATCGCTTCGACAACCGTTGCCCGTGCTCCTCACACAAGAAACGGTGTTCGCCGGTGAGTCCGGGTACGTTCATGGGCTTTCTGAGATCATAAACCGCCGGCTTGCGGCATTGCTCGCCGACCCAGCACAAAGGGCTATGGTTATGCATGCGTCCTTTCCTCTTCTGACGAGACCAAGGAGGTAATCATGCAAAAACAGGACCATTGCCATCTATGCGAGGGGCTGGATCGGCTTATTCCGTTCGGCATTCGAGTGAACATTATGTAGGGTGGGTTAGCGGAGCGTAACCCACCGATCCGAGACTGCTCAGTGGGTTACGGCCGCGCGGCCTAACCCACCATCGATGGGTTTCGCTTCGCTCTACCCATCCTACAAAATGAATTCCTGATTGAAGGCGATTTGGAATTACAACCTATCCAAGCAGGCCTTGAAACTCTTCGACAAGCTCGGTGCGAGCCCTAGCCTCAAGCGCCGAGAGAGTTTTTATTCCGCTTTTTCGCCCGGCCAAACCTGCACGAAACCATCCCGATTCGGCATCACGACCCGAGGCAATGTTCCCGCATTCATTTCCGCCCGTTCGTCGATAATACCGTTAATATGCAAAAGGTAAGCCGTGACCGCGTAAACCTGGTCCTCGCTTAGACTGCGGGGTGCGTCCAAGGGCATCGAGCGGCGGATGAAATCGAACAGAGTGGTTGCGTAAGGCCAATAAGTGCCGACGTTTTTGTCCGGATGAGGGCCGGTCAAAGAGCCGCCTCCGGCCAGTTCGCCAGCACTTCCGCCCATGCCTTTGGGCCCGTGGCAGGATACGCACTTCATGTCGAAGATGGCTTTGCCTTCGAGAGCCGTGCCTTTGCCTGGCGGAAGACCGGCGCCGTCGGGGAAGACGTTGATGTCCTGAGCCGCGATCTCACCGGGCGACGCGGGACGGCCCAGCTTGGGGCTTTCCGGCGCGGCGGCGACCGCGGCATTCATGCCGAACAAAAGTAGTGCCGGGGCCAACCACCGTGGCCCGCTTCGGTTACGATCGTTACGCATAGACATGGCTCACAGTGCCATCGGCGGCCACGGCCCAACTGACGATGGCGTTATAGTGGAAATAACCGTGCCGCCCGCGTTCTGCAATGAGCGCCCGGCGCTCCGGCTGGACATAGCCGGTTTCGTCCACGGCGCGGCTTTTGAGCACCAGGGGAGAGCCGTCCCAGCGCCACGGCAGGCGGAAACGGGTAAAACATTGCGGCAAAACCGGTTCCTGCAGCGCCGCTTCCGCCCAACTGCGTCCGCCGTCGGCCGAGATGTCGACCCGCTTGATCCGGCCCCGGCCGCTCCAGGCCAAGCCGCTGATCCGGTAAAGGCCTGGACCTCGTAGATGCTGGCCGGGCGAGGGAAAGGTGATGATCGACTTCGCATCCATGACGAACGTGAATTGCCGCGCCTTGCCGGAAGGCAGCAATTCGGTGTACTTGGCGGTTTCGTTGCGGGCCATCACCGGCTGATTCGCCGCCTGCAAGCGGCGCAGCCATTTGACGCTGAGAACCGCTTCCCATCCCGGCAGTATCAGTCGCAACGGGTAACCGTTCTCCGGGCGCAAGCGTTCGCCGTTCTGATAAAGCGCGAGAATCGCGTCATCCATGGCTTTTTCGACCGGAATGCTGATGTTCATCGCGGCGGCGTCCGCGCCTTCGGCGATGAGCCAGCGGGCGTCGGGCCGCAGGCCGGCCTCGTCCAGGATGACGGCGAGCGGAACGCCGGTCCACTCGCTGCACGAGGCCAGACCATGAAAATAGCCGACGGGCGTCTGTATGGGCTCCTCGTGCCAGCCGGCATTGCTGTTGCCCCCGCATTCGACGAAGCAGAGGCGGGAGACCATCGGGTAGCGCAACAGGTCTTCGATGCCGAAAGACAGCGGATTTTCGACCAGCCCGTGAATCAATAGGCGATGTTGGTGCGGATCGATCTGCGGCACGCCATTATGGTGCCGTTCGAAATGAAGACCGTTGGGCGTGACGATGCCTTCGAGTTTATGCAGAGGGGTCCAGGAAATGCCATTGCCCGGCGCGCCGGAATTGGCCGAGATCCAGCGTATGGCCTCTTTTTCGTGAGGCGAGGGGCGGCCGTAATTGGTGAAAGGTTCGCCCGGCGTCTTCATCCAAGGCGGTTCTTCGGCCAGACCTTGGCGCATGTGCCCGACGAGTGCGGCGCCGGCGCCGAACGCCAGTCCTTTTTTCAGAAACAGCCTGCGGTCCAGCAAACCGCCACCCGCCACGGGCTGCAACAGCCCCGGCTCGCGTGCCTCTTGGTCGCTCATTGCGCATCCTTTTTCGGAAGAAATCGGCTGTCGATCTTACTCCGATCGGGAGGCGCAAAGCACCACGGTTTTTCGTGGCCGCCGATCTCCGGACGCCATGTTGTCGTCGTCGGCCACGATAAGAAATTTCGCCTTTCAGGCGAGAATCAGTAAGATTCGTTCAGAAATCGAAAACCGAATGGGTGTGCGGATGCAGGACAGGATGGGCTGCGGCCGGATAAAGAATAATTTTTGATGAAACATCTATGGCTAAGGCAATACAAAAAAACAAGAAACCTGGTCAGAGCGGCCGTAGTTCAGTCGATACCGTGAAACGGGTGTCCGACGATGCGTGACTTTGCAGCCTTTATCATGCGAAGCCGGCTGCATGCGATCGCAATAGCCGGGTTGTTCGGTGTTTTGTCGCTGAAGGTACTTCCGTTCGCCTTGCTCAGCGCTGCGGCGCTCGGTTTGGTCGCATTACGCAAAGGCTGGCTGGAAGGCGCGGTCGTGGCGATCGGTGCCGCGGTCGTGGTCGGGGCCGGCTTTTTTCTGATGGAGCTCAGGCCGGGATTGAATTTCCCGGTCGTGTTTGCGCTCTGGCTGCCGCTGCTGATTTGCGCGGAAGTTTTGCGGCGCACGGAGTCCCAGGGACTGGCGCTGCTTGTGGTGGGACTGACGGTCGGTCTGTTCGTCTTGGGAATGCATTTGGTTACCGGCGATGTGGTCGCCTTCTGGCAGTCATGGCTGAGGCGGGCTGTCGCCGCGGTGCCCGGTGCCACCGTTCAGGGGTTCGAGCGGGACGGAACCTTGCGCCTGATGAATGGTCTGATCGCCGTGCTTTACGGGATCGGCCTGATGTTCAGCCTGTTGTGCGCCCGTTGGCTGCAATCCCTGGTCTACAATCCCGGCGGATTCGGTCCCGAGTTTCAGCGTCTTCGACTGCCACGGCTCGCTTTACCGGTGGTCGTCGGCGCAATTTGGGCGTCGGGTACGGTGAGCCCGATCTTGGTCGCCGATCTCCTCATGGTCGCCGTGATGATTTATTTCTTCGCCGGATTGGCGATCGTGCACGCCCTGGTCGCCTTTCGCCGTTTGCACTGGACATGGTCGGCACCGCCGTATGTGGCTTTGATATTCGCGCCTCAATATGCCGTCGTGGGACTTGCTTTGGTCGGTGCCTTCGATGCCTTGATCGATTTTCGGACCCGAGTGAGGAAAAGGTGAGTCGGTGATGCGTCAGGCGCGCGGATTGCTAATCAGGATCGAGCGATGATTCCTTATCGGGACACCATTCCGACCCGGTATACGCCATGGATGACCTGGACGCTGATCGTGCTGAATCTGGCCGTTTTTGCCTACACCCAGTCGCTGTCCGAACAAGACTTGTACTTTTTTCTGAATTTCCATGGGCTGGTGCCGGCGCGGTATACGAATCCCGAGTGGGCGGCCAGGGTGGGGTACCCGGCCGGCGACTACACGCCGTTCGTGAGCAGTATGTTCATTCATGGCGGAGCGCTCCATCTGGTTCTCAACCTCTGGTTGCTTTGGATATTCGGAGACAACGTCGAGGACCGCATGGGGGGCGTGAGGTTTCTGGCCTTTTATCTGCTCTGCGGTTTGATTGCCGGAGCGGTGCATATTTACACCAATTCCCACTCCAATATCCCGACGATCGGAGCTTCCGGCGCCATAGCGGGTGTCATGGGGGCCTATTATTTCCTGTTTCCGTACGCTCGCGTGGTGATCTGGATGTTCTTCCTGCCCTGGTTCGTGGAGGTGCCGGCTATCGCCTTTTTGGGAATTTGGGTGATGATACAGCTTTATAAAGTCACCGTCGGTCTGCCGTCCGACGAGCCTTTCGCCGATGTCGCCTGGTTCGGGCATCTCGGCGGTTTCATAGCCGGTATGTTGTCGTATCGTCTCTTTTTGCTCTCCGGACGGAAGGACGACTCGTATTACAGAAGGCATTCGACCTGATTCATGACTTATCGCGTCCATCCGTCCGAACGGATTGCCCATCGCGTCGACCGGAACCATTTTCTCTGCCTCTTGAGCGAGCATATTGAGAGAGGGCGCCTGCTGTTCGATACGGAAGATCTCCGCCCCTATGAATGCGACGGGCTTTCCGCCTATCGGGAGCTGCCTTGGATCGTCGCTTTGCCGGAAACGATAGAAGAGGTGCAAGCCGTAGTTCGGCTGTGCCGGGAGCACGGCGTGCCCGTGGTCGCGCGGGGTGCGGGTACCGGGCTTTCCGGCGGGGCCTTGCCTATCGCCAACGGCGTCTTGCTGAGCCTCGCCAAATTCAACCGGATCATCGAAATCGACCGCGCGAACCGGACCGCCCGAGTCCAGCCGGGCGTCCGCAATCTCGCCATCTCGGAAGCCGCCGCGCCTTACGGGCTTTACTACGCGCCCGATCCGTCCTCGCAGATCGCCTGCACCATCGGCGGTAACGTCGCGGAGAACTCGGGCGGCGTCCATTGTCTCAAGTACGGATTGACCGTCCATAACGTCCTCCAGGTCCGGGTCGTGACCATGGACGGCGAACTCGTTGTGCTGGGCGGATCGGGGTACGACAGTCCAGGTTACGATCTGCTGGCGCTGATCACCGGTTCCGAGGGCTTATTGGGCGTGATCGTCGAGATTACCGTGAAGCTGCTTCCGATTCCCCCTTGCGCACAGGTGCTTTTGGCATCCTTCGACAGCGTCGAGGAGGCGGGCGGGGCGGTGGCCGCCATCATCGGCGCCGGCTTGCTTCCGGCCGGCCTCGAAATGATGGACAACATCACCATTCGGGTGGTGGAAGACTTCGTGCATGCGGGCTATCCGACCGGCGCCGCGGCGATCGTGCTCTGCGAATTCGACGGTATTGCCGAGCAGGTCGAAAGCGATCTTCTCAAGGCGCGGGAAATTTTCCGGGCGGAAGGCGCGACCGAGGTCCGTCAATCGACCAGCGAGGCCGAGCGCAAGACATTCTGGGCGGGCCGCAAGGCGGCATTTCCGGCGGCTGGGCGCATTTCTCCCGATTATTACTGCATGGACGGCACGATTCCGCGCAAGCGTTTGCCCGAAGTATTGCGCCGGATTTCGGAACTCTCGGCGCAATACGGGCTGGTCGTCGGCAATGTGTTTCATGCCGGCGACGGCAATCTGCATCCGCTCATCTTGTACGATGCAAACAATCCCGGAGAGCTGGAGCGCGTCGAAGAGCTGGGCGGGAAAATCCTGGAGGCTTGCGTCGAGGTCGGCGGGACCATTACCGGCGAACACGGCGTCGGGATCGAAAAGATCAATCAGATGTGCGTTCAGTTCCGGGCCGCTGAATTGGCGCAATTCCACTCGGTCAAAGCGGCTTTCGATCCCGCCGGGCTGCTCAATCCTGGAAAAGCGATCCCTACGCTGCACCGATGCGCCGAATTCGGCGCGATGCACGTCCACCGGGGACAGATCGCTCATCCCGATTTGGAACGTTTCTGATGGACGCCGATCTCAGCGAGAGCCTTCGTCAAGCCGTAGCGGAGGCGACGGATTCCGGAACGCCGCTCACGATCGTCGGCAGCGGGAGCAAGACCTTTTATGGCAGACCGTCGTCCGACAGCGTGGTGGGAACGGCCGGGCACGCCGGAGTCCTGCGCTACGAGCCGACCGAGTTGGTGCTGACCGTGCGCTGCGGCACGCGGCTGTCCGACATCGAATCCGTTCTGGCCGAGTGCGGCCAGATGCTGCCTTTCGAACCGCCTCATCTCGGCGAGAACGCAACCCTGGGAGGCACGCTGGCCTGCGGATTTTCCGGTCCCCGTCGGCCTTTCGCGGGCTCAGCGCGCGATTGCATGCTGGGTTGCAGGATCCTGAACGGCAAGGGCGAAATGCTTTCGTTCGGCGGCGAAGTCATGAAAAACGTCGCCGGTTTCGACATTTCAAGGCTCATGGTAGGCGCCATGGGCACGTTGGGCGTGATCCTGGAGGCGTCGCTCAAAGTGTCGCCCAAACCCGAGCGCGAGTTGACCGTGTGTTTCGAACGGAGCATCGAAGAAGCCTTGAACACCATGAATCTGTGGTGTTCCCAGCCGTGGCCGCTGTCAGGATTGGCCTATGACGGCAGCCGAATCTATGCGCGGTTGTCGGGTTCGGACCGGGCCGTCGATGCCGTATACCGAAAATTCGGCGGCGACGTTTGCGCCGAGGGGGACGAGTTCTGGCGGGACTTGCGCGAGCAGCGTCACGAATTCTTCCGCGCCGACGGCAACCTTTGGCGGATATCCCTGGCACCGGCCACCCCGGCTCTGGATTTGCCGGGTACGTGGTTCTACGACTGGGGCGGCGCGCTGCGCTGGCTGAAGACCGGCGCTCCGTCGGAGAACGTATTCCGGGCGGCGGAAGCGGCCGGCGGTCATGCGAGCTTGTTTCGAGGTCGATCCGGCGACGGGCGGGTGTTTCAGCCATTGCCGAACGGTTTGAAAGCTTTGCATGCGAGTCTGAAGCGGGCCTTCGATCCCATGGGCTTGTTCAACCCCGCACGGCTTTACGAGGACCTCTGATGCAAACCAGGCTGGCCGATTTCGTCAAAGACACGCCCGATGGTCGGGAAGCTGACGCGATTCTCAGAAATTGCGTGCATTGCGGATTCTGTACGGCCACGTGCCCGACCTACCAGCTTTTGGGGGATGAACTGGACGGTCCGCGCGGCCGCATTTATCTGCTGAAACAGATGTTGGAAGGACAGCCGGTCACGGCCAAGACGCAATTGCACCTGGACCGCTGCCTGACCTGCCGGGCTTGCGAAACGACCTGCCCGTCCGGCGTTCGGTACGGCAGGCTGGCCGATATCGGAAGGGGAATACTCGAGGAGAAAGTCCGGCGTCCCTGGCTGCAACGCGTTCAGCGGCTGGCTCTGCGCAAGCTGATGCCGTATCCCGAGCGCTTCGGCCTGCTCGTGGGGCTTGCCAGGCTGGCTCGGCCCGTGCTGCCGGCGGCGGTCCGTGCCAAGATCCCCCCCAAGACTTGGAGCCCGGCGTGGCCGCCCGCGAGACATGCCCGCAGGGTGCTGATCCTGAAAGGTTGCGTGCAACCAGTGATGGCACCGGCCGTCGACGCCGCCGCCGCGAATGTCCTGGACAGAATCGGCATCAGCGCGATTCGCGTCCAGGGGAGCGGCTGCTGCGGGGCACTGAGCCATCACCTGGCGGCACATGAGGAAGGCGCGGCGTTCATGCGGCGCAACATAGACGCCTTGTGGCCGCATATCGAACGGGGGGCGGAGGCGATCGTCAGCACCGCCAGCGGCTGCGGGGTGATGCTCAAGGAATATGTCGACGTGCTCAAGCACGACCCAGGGTACGCCGCGAAGGCCGAACGCATCTCCGCGCTGGCGAAGGATATCGGCGAGGTCTTGGCCGGCGAGGACTTGTCCCCGCTCAGGAGATCGAATGAACGCCGAATCGCGTTCCATTCGCCCTGCACGCTCCAGCACGGCCAGAAATTGAGCGGATTGGTCGAAAGCCTGCTGTCGGGATTGGGGTTCGAGCTGACTCCCATCGACCAGCCCCATCTCTGCTGCGGTTCGGCCGGAACGTACTCGTTGCTGCAGCCGGAGCTTTCCCGGCGGCTTTTGGTCGAGAAAATCCGAGGTCTCGAACAAGGCCGGCCGGAGTGCATCGCGACCGCCAACATAGGCTGCTGGGCTCATTTGCGGTCCAGGGCCAAGGTGCCGGTCCGTCACTGGATCGAATTGCTTCAGCCATAATTCCGCAACTTTCGTCGCGACGCTGACCTCTTGACAAGCTCGATTGTCGAATGCTAAACCGACGCCGATATCAAGAAATGAATTGTTTCCTTCATGTAGCGAGTTGTGTCAATCAGCAATCAGGAGGACGGTCATGAAGCGTATGTACTATCTCACCAGTAATCTCGACAGCACCGAGCAGATTTCGAACGATATGCACCAAGCAGGCATTACCGACTGGCATTTTCATGTCGTCAGCAAAGACGAGGCAGGCCTTTACCGACGTCATATACACGCTGCAAATCTCATTCAAAAACATGACGTTATCCGATCCGGCGAACGCGGGGCGGTGATAGGCGGCATCGTTGCATTGTTAGCTACGGCGTATGTTATGGCCGCTGAGCCCTTCGGATCGGACGTCAGCGGCTTGGTCTATGTTGCGATCTTCGGCTTCATCACGCTCTTCGGAGCCTGGGTAGGCGGTTTGAGCGGCTTGGCTACGGAGAATCACGCCATAGCCCAGTACCACGACGACATTAACGCCGGGAAATATCTGATCATGATCGACGTGCGCCGCGACCAGGAGGAGAGCGTCCGCTCGCTGATGGGGGAAAAGCATCCGGAAGCACGGCTGATGCGGGTGGGCTCGACTTTCGTCAATCCGTTCGAGTTTGCCAAAACGACACCTGCCTGAATTATTAATCCTTTACGCTTGGCCCTCGGTATTCACGCGATACTAGGTCGTTTGGAACAAACGATCGGTGGCTAATTTTGGTAAAATTTGGCCACCGATTCGTTTTCCTGCCGAGAATGACCCAAAAACTTTTCATAGAAACCATTGGTTGCCAAATGAACGAGTACGATTCCGCGAAGATGCGCGACGTACTCCATGCTTCCCATGGCTTCGAGCTGACCAACGACCCCGAGGAAGCCGATGTCTTGCTGCTGAATACCTGTTCAGTCCGGGAAAAGGCACAAGAAAAGGTTTTTTCGGAATTGGGACGCTGGCGCCCGCTCAAGGACAAGAAACCCGGCGTCGTCATAGGCGTCGGCGGTTGTGTCGCCAGCCAGGAAGGGGAGGCCTTGCAGCGGCGCGCCCCCTATGTCGATATGGTTTTCGGTCCGCAGACCCTGCATAGGCTGCCGGAACTGCTGGACAAAGTAAGAAAGGATAGAGCGCCCGCCATCGATGTTTCTTTCCCGGAGATCGAAAAGTTCGATGCGCTTCCGGAGCCGCGCGCGGAAGGACCCAAAGCCTTTGTCTCGATCATGGAAGGGTGCAGCAAATATTGTACGTTTTGTGTCGTACCTTACACGCGGGGCGAAGAGATCAGCCGTCCTTTGGACGACGTGATCGCGGAAATCGTCGCTTTGACGGAGCAGGGCGTGCGCGAGGTGGTGTTGTTGGGACAGAACGTCAATGCGTACCGAGGTGTGATGGCCGACGGCGAAATCGCCGATTTTGCTTTGCTGCTGAATTACGTGGCTGCGATCGACGGTATAGAGCGCATTCGATTCACCACGTCTCACCCGGTGGAATTTACCGACAGTCTAATCGAAGCTTACGCGGAAATTCCAAAACTGGCAGACCATTTGCATCTCCCCGTACAAAGCGGCAGCAACCGAGTTTTGAGCTTGATGAAACGCGGACATACCCGCGAAGAGTACATCGAGAAAATGCAGAGGCTGCGGGAGGTCAGACCCAACCTCAGTTTGTCGTCGGATTTTATCGTCGGATTTCCCGGCGAAACCGAACAGGACTTCGAAGAGACCATGGATATGATAGAAACTCTGGGTTTCGATCATTCTTACAGCTTTATTTACAGTCCCCGTCCCGGTACGCCGGCGGCCGAAATGACAGACGATGTGCCCATGACGGTGAAAAAGGAACGCTTGGCCCGGTTGCAGACGAGAATCAACGAAATGTCGGCGGAAATTTCCCTCGGCATGGTCAATACGGTGCAGCGTATATTGGTCGAGGGCCTTTCGAAAAAGGATTACGCTCAACTGAGCGGACGTACCGAGAACAACCGGGTAGTCAATTTCTCGGGCCCGTCGAAGCTAATCGGTCAATTTCTGGATGTCCTGATCGTCGAAGCACTGCCCAACTCGCTGCGGGGCAGATGGGTAAACACCTCGGCTCCCGATTTTTCAACCCACGAGACCAGCGGTCTCACCGCATAACTTGCTTAATCATCTGAACTCCTTGCATCTCACTTTAGAACCCGCCGACAACGAGCGGCTGGCCAGTTTGTGTGGCCAATTCGATGAACATCTGCGCCAGATCGAAAGACGGCTGGGCGTGGAGATCGCCAACCGCGGCAATCAGTTCGAAATCATAGGCTCCGGCAAACCGGTGCAGGCCGCGTACAAAGTGCTTCAAAGCCTGTTCGATGCGACCTCGCACGAGGTGATGACGCCCGAGCGCGTCCATCTGTCCTTGCAGGACTCCAATATCGCCGCCATGCTGGAAAGTGCCGGCGACGAGGTCGAACCGCTCGCCATCCGAACCAAGCGTGGCGCGATCAAGCCGAAAGGCGCCAATCAGCAGCGTTATCTCAAGAATATCCAGAGCCACGATATCAACTTCGGCGTCGGCCCCGCCGGAACGGGCAAGACCTATCTGGCCGTGGCTTGTGCCGTTGCCGCCTTGGAACGGGACGAAGTCAGGCGCCTGATTCTCGCGCGTCCGGCGGTCGAAGCCGGCGAGAAGTTGGGCTTCTTGCCGGGCGACATGGCGCAAAAGGTGGATCCTTATTTGCGGCCCTTGTACGACGCTCTCTACGAAATGCTGGGTTTCGAGCGGGTGGCCAAGCTCATCGAGCGCAACGTGATCGAGGTGGCGCCTCTCGCGTTCATGCGCGGACGCACCTTGAACGAGTCGTTCATCATCCTGGACGAGGCGCAGAACACGACCGTCGAGCAGATCAAGATGTTTCTGACGCGGGTGGGGTTCGGTTCCAAGGCCGTGATCACCGGCGACATTACCCAGATCGACCTGCCACGCAACAAGGAATCGGGGCTAAGACATGTCTTGGAGGTCTTGCGCGATGTCGAAGGCATCAGCTTTACCTTCTTTACGTCTCAGGACGTCGTGCGCCATCCTCTGGTGCAACGTATCGTCGCAGCTTACGAGGCCTACGAGCGAGCGAATGTGACCGATCGATCAGCATGATCCTAGAAACGGCAGTTGACCGCTTCGATGCATCAGAAAAGTCCAATGAATTATAAGTGTCCAACCGTGTACCGATCTCACCTGTTCGGTGAAACCACTACGCGCGCGATTGCACGGCGGACGGGCCGCCTGGCGGCGTTGCTCCTTCTTGTGGGGGACGGCCCCACGGCGGCGTCGCGCCTTGCCATCCGGCCCGTCCGCCGCACACTCGCGCGCGTCCAACTGCCGTTTCTAGGATGATAAGCGTCGAAGTCCAGCACGCCACAGTGCGGCAGTGGGTCCCGGAAGACGGAAAATTTCTGCACTGGGCGAGCGCGGCGGCGAAACGGGAGGATGCCGAGTTAGTCATACGGATTGTGGACGAGACGGAAAGCGCCGAATTGAACGAGCATTACCGGCACAAGGCCGGACCGACGAATATTCTCAGTTTTCCTTTTGAAGTGCCGGAAGGCGTTCCCAATCAGTTGCTGGGCGATCTCGTCATCTGTGCCGCCGTCGTCGAGCGCGAAGCGCGCGAGCAAGGCAAAACACTCGAAGCCCACTGGGCGCATATGGTGGTGCACGGTGTGCTGCACCTGCAAGGTTATGATCACATCTCGGAAAGCGACGCCGCCGTCATGGAGGCGGAAGAGATCGCTATTCTCAATGATCTAGGATTTCCCAATCCCTATGAGGAGATCATCACGTCATGAACGAGGAGCAAACGGGCGAGCATCGAAGTTGGCTCGAACGACTAGGCCTTTTCTTCACGGGTGAGCCCGAGGACCGCGAGGATTTATTGGAATTGTTGCGCGCTGCTCAGAAGCGGAATCTGATCGAGCTGGAAGCGCTTTCGATGATCGAAGGGGTCATGCAAGTCTCGGAACTCAAGGTCCGTGACATCATGATTCCCAGAGCCCAAATGGTCGTGGTTTCGCAGGATGCGGAACTGGAGACGATATTTCCGTTGGTGGCCGAGTCCGCCCATTCCCGCTATCCCGTCATTGGAGAGGATCGTACCGAAGTGGTCGGCATTCTCCTGGTGAAGGACCTTTTGATTCACAGCCTCAAGGACAAGACGAAGCGGGTAAAGGAAATCATGCGTCCCGCCCAATTCGTCCCGGAAAGCAAACGACTCAACGTGCTGCTCAAAGAATTCCGTACGACCCGCAGTCACATGGCTATCGTGGTCGACGAGTACGGCGCTGCGGCCGGTTTGGTGACGATCGAGGACGTCTTGGAACAGATCGTCGGAGAGATCGAGGACGAGCACGATTTCGGCGAAGAGGAATACATTTTCAGGAAGAACGATCGCGAATATACGTTGAAGGCTCTGACGCCGATCGACGAGTTCAACGATTACTTTTACGTCGACTTCAACGACGATGAATTCGATACCATCGGGGGGCTGATCGTTCACCAACTCGGCCATGTCCCCAAGAGGGGCGAGAAAGTGGAGATCGATCGCTTCCGCTTCATCGTGCTGCGGGCCGACAGTCGCCGCGTGCACTTACTGAAGCTGATCCTTCTGCCCCAGCCCGAAAGTCAATCCGAGACTAGCGCTCGCGTGGATTGATAAGATTCTGACCGTGTTTTACGACATCCTGGCTCTGATCGGCGGTCTATTGTTGCCGCTGGCGTTTGCCCCGTTCGACTATCCCATTCTTGCCGTCATCGGCTTATTTCTCTTGTTCGCAAGCTGGCTGAACGTCTCGCCGGGGAGGGCGTTTTTGCGCGGCTATCTATTCGGCTTGGGACAATTCGGCCTGGGCGTTTCCTGGGTTTACGTCAGCATGCACGATTACGGCGGCGCCAGTCCGCTGGAGGCCGCAGCGCTGACCTTCGTGTTCACGGCCTTCCTGGCGCTTTATCCGGCACTGGCAGGTTGGCTTTCGCGTCGCTTTTTCATCGGAAGCCGGATCTATCAATCGCTCATCGTTTTTCCGGCCGTTTGGATTTTGGGGGAATGGGTACGAGGCTGGTTCCTGACAGGGTTTCCGTGGCTGCAAGTCGGCTACAGCCAAATCGACACCCCGTTGGCCGCCTACGGCCCCGTCCTCGGGGTCTACGGTATCGGCTGGGTGGTGGCCTTCGTGGCGGGAGGAGTCCTCGCGGCATTTTACTCGGCGCGCAAACCGCGGACCCTCATAGCCGTTGCGATCGTCTTAGTGCTCGGCATGGGTAGGGTGCTGAGCGGCGTTTCCTGGACGCAGCCTGCGGGTGAGCCGTTCAAGGTGACCTTGCTCCAGGGTAACGTGCCTCAAGACATGAAATGGCAGCCCGAATTCCAGCGGGAAACGCTGCAAATGTACACCGAGATGACGCGGAAATCGTGGGGTTCGCGGCTGGTCGTTTGGCCGGAAACCGCCATTCCGGCGTTTTACCATCAGGTCAAGGAGACCTTTCTTGCCGATCTGGAGACGGAAGCGGCGGCGCGGGGTACCGATCTCCTGATCGGCGTACCGTTTTACGATCAAACCCAAGACCGCTATTTCAATGCTGTCGTTGCGCTGGGAGAAACGCCGGGGATCTATTTCAAACGGCATTTGGTACCTTTCGGAGAATATCTGCCGCTGCGGCCGGTGCTGGGTTTCATACTGGACATTCTGGAAATTCCTCTGTCCGATTTCGCCAGCGGAAACGGCGGCCAAGCGGCTCTGGTCGCTGCGGGGCATCCTCTGGCAGCCTCGATCTGCTATGAGGACATCTTCGGCCAGGAGTCGCTGGCCGTTCTACCTCAGGCGGCGTATCTCGTAAACGTTACGAACGACGCCTGGTTCGGCGACTCTATCGCACCCCACCAACATGTGCAGATGGCACGGATGAGGGCGCTCGAAACCGGACGTTACATGCTGCGCGCCACCAACACCGGTATAACCGCGATTATCAGCCCTAAGGGCAAAATCGATGTCGCCGCGCCTTTGTTTCAGCGTACTCAGGTGGCCGGGACGATCACGCCCATCGAAGGCAGCACGCCTTACGCGCGGTGGGGCGACTGGCCGGTCGTCGTGGTTCTGGGGATGGGCTTGAGTTTCGCGGCTTGGCGTCGTCGGCGCATCCTACAGACGGATTCGTCAGCCGAGTAGGTCGGGAATCCTTTCCCGACATCGCGGGTTGGTTAGGCGTTCGTCGGCAAAGGCTTGTTGATCGGCGCCTATCCCATGACGCCCTACGCCGCGATCGACGGCAATGGCAGCCTTCGGTTCTCGCGCAGCAGACGGCCGAATTGCTCCGCCGTGACCGGACGGCTCGAATAATAACCCTGCATGTCGTCGCACCTGTGCCGGCAGAGGAAAGTCAATTGTTCCAGGGTTTCCACGCCCTCCGCGATGACCTTGAGACCAAGGGTGTGGCCAAGCGAGATGACGGTTTGCACGATCACGGCATCATTGGTGTCGGTTGCGATGTCGCGGACGAAGGACTGGTCTATTTTCAGCCGGTCGAACGGTAGCCGCTTGAGATAACTCAGGCTGGAATAGCCCGTTCCGAAATCGTCCACCGAAAGCTTTACGCCCAACTCTTTCAATTCCTCCAAAATCGGAATGAAACGCTCGGGATCGTGCATGACCATGGTTTCGGTCAATTCCAATTCCAGATAGCGGCCTTCCAGTCCGGTTTCCCGTAGCGTCTGGTTGACCAGTTTGACGAGATTTCCGCGTTTCAATTGCTTAGCCGAAAGATTGACGGCGACGTCGAACGGCGACAGTCCCGCATCCTGCCAGGCTTTGCTCTGCAAACATGCGGTTTTCAGAGCCCAAGAGCCGATCGCGTGGATTAAACCGGTTTCCTCGGCCATGGGGATAAACCGGGAAGGCAACACCAAGCCTAAGTCCGGATGGCGCCACCGGATCAGCGCTTCCGAGCCGATGATCCTTCCGCCCCTGAGTTCGACCTTGGGCTGATAAAAGAGCTCGAATTGCTGCTGTTCCAAAGCCCGCCGCAACGCGCTTTCCATTTTGATGCGTTCGATCGCGCGCTGGCTCATTTCGCGGGCATAAAGCCTGAAACCGCTGCCGCCTTCCTCCTTGGTTCGGTACATCGCCGTGTCCGCATGCTTGAGCAGCGTCTCCATGTCTTCGCCGTCGGCGGGATAAACGCTCGCTCCGATGCTGCCGCTCATGAACAGTTCGCGTCCCTCGATCAGGAAAGGTTTGGCGATAGCCCGCAAGATCTTGACGGCTACGAACTCGATGTCTTCCATTCTTTCGAGATCCGAGAGCAAGATAAGGAATTCGTCGCCGCCTTGCCTGGCTACCGTATCGCCCTCGCGGACGGACGCCTGGAGACGCTCGGCGACGGCCTGTAGCAAGGCGTCGCCGAGCGCGTGGCCGAAGCTATCGTTGACATCCTTGAACCGGTCCAGATCGAGAAACAGCAAGGCTAAAGGCCGCTCGGTGCGCTTGGCGTGGGCCAGCGCCTGAGACAGGCGGTCGGCGAGCAGGGTGCGGTTGGGTAAATGAGTCAGGGCATCGTGGGTCGCCAGGTACTCGATGCTGGCCTCATATTTCTTTCGCTCGGTAATGTCACTTGCGACGCCGTCGAGACGCATAGGGTTTCCGGCCTTGTCGTAAATGACCTTGACCCGGTCTTCCAGCCAGCGTATTTCGCCGTCCGGACGCAGAATACGGTATTCCGCGGTCAACGTACCCGTCTCCAATAGCTCTCCCAGGGTTTTCTGCATCCGCTCCCGGTCATCGGGATGGACGCTTTGCAGCCAGAGGTCCTTGTTCTTCATGAAGTCAGCGACGGGCCGGCCCCAAACTTTCTCCGCCGCGGCGTTGACGTAAAGCGTTTCGCCGGTCGTCGGCGAGAGAGACCAAACGATATTGTCTATCGAGCCGAGGATGCTGCTCAGTTTTTCTTCGGAAATCTTGAGTTCTTCCTCGGTACGTTTACGTTCCACGAACAGGCCGATTTGGCTGCCGATCGCGGTGAACATGTTCATCAAATCTTCCTTGGGTTTGCGGATTTCCCGGCTGAAAAACTCGATGGCTCCGAGCACCCGGCCCTCGAAGCGTATCGGAAAGCCGAATGCGGCGCGGAGCCCGGCATTTCCGGCGAGTGAGGCTCGCAAGAAGCTGGGGTCCCGTGAGAGATCCGCAATCCAGATGGACTTTGCGGACATCCAGATGCGTCCCGGCAGTCCTGCTCCGGGCGCAAAACTCATCGACCGGCTGGACGCTGCGAATTCCTCGGTATCGGAACCGTCCCTGCGCCAGAGGCCCGCGCAGCGCGCCACTTTCGCCCTGTCGTCCACCACCCATAGCGCCCCCACATCCACATCCCAGTTCAGAGTCTCGCAAATCACTTGCAGAATCTTTGGGCTCGCTTCCGCTACCGTTGCCGACTCGGCCAAAATCCGGGCTACTTCGTATTGCGTCGTCAGACGCCGTTCCGCGCGATCGCGGGCTGCTTGGGTTCGGAGGTTGGCTATGCCGTATGCGATATCGTCCGCCAGCTCTTCCATCAGGGCCTGTTCATCGGGACCGAACGCGCCCGGCACGTTGTCGTAAATGCTTAAGGCGCCAAATGTATGGGAGTCGGTTTTGAGGGGGAGGGCGATGACGGAGCGATAGCCCCGCGAGAGAACGTTTTCCCGCCAACCGGGCCATTCCCGAATGATCGCCAGGTCCGGCACGACAACCGTTCTTCCGCTGCGGATCGCCCTGCCGACGGGCGTGCAACAGCTGTCCGTGTCCATCTTGGTGAATCGCCATTCTTGAAGGCACCCGACTTCGCAACCTGCGTGGGCGACCGGGACCAGCGTTCTGTGTTCTTCGTCGCGGACCACGCCGATCCAAGCCATCGGATAGTGGCCCGCTTCGACCATGGTTTGGCACATCTGATCGAACAGGTCGTGCTCCTCCCGGGCATGAATCAACGCGTGGTTGCATTCGGCCATCACGGCGCGCGCACGCAAGGTTTTGCGCAACGACTCCTGAGCCTGCTTACGTTCGGTGATTTCGAGCTGCAAGGCCACGGCCCGGCGCTGCAATTCGTCGTAGAATCCGAGATTTTCATAAGCGGTCGCCACCTGGGCCGTTACGGTAGCGGCGATATCCTCATCGATTTCGTCGAATTCCGCCGCTCCCACCTTATTGGCGACATAAACCCAGCCATAGAGTCGGCTCGAGGATGCAATCGGCAAACCGAGGAGGGAATGGACCGGCGGGTGTGCGGCGGGCAGACCCAAGACCTCGGGATCGCCGCTCAATCCGGCAACGCGCAGTGGACGGCGTTCGGTCAGCAAACGGGCCAAAATTCCGCTTTTGGGCGGCAACGAGTTCGAAAGATCTATCGTTAGGTCTTCCATGCCGCGCGTGTAGACCCGGCACAGGTGTACCTCGTCCTCCTCCAGCAAGCCGACGACGGCATATTGGGCGGCACAGACGTCGTGGGCAGCCCGGCAAAAGGTCTCGAGCAGCCGTTCCGGATCGCGGACCGAGGTAAGTTCCAGTCCCAACTCGATGAGCGTGGCGAGCCTGAGACTGATCTCTTGCAGACGAGTCAGGGACATCGAGAAGCGTGCGGCAATGTCGCGTAACTCGGGCTCTCCGACTGCCGCCGGTGCGGACTCGATGATCCGCGCTACCGACTGGCGGATCGTCTCGATATCGGAGAAGTAGCCTGTGAGTTGGCCGGTTATATCGCCGAGCGACTCCGTACCGCGCTGAGTCGCCGTCTCGGGCAGACGGTCGGGTTCTATCGCGGGCAGCCCGAGCACGTTTTGTACGACGCCGAGAATTTCCTCGGGCGAGGAGGGTTTGGCCAACACGGCGGTCACTCCGCAGGCCTCGGCCAAGCTTCGCGCTTCCGGCGTGCGGTAGGTTGCGGTGTAAAAGATCACGCGGGTATCCGCGAGCGACGGTTCGGCGCGGAGACGGTTTACCAGTTCGTATCCGTCGATAGCCGGCATCAAGATATCGGTGATAACCAGATCGGGATGCTCGGCTCGGACGAGGTCCAGAGCTTCCGCGCCGTCCGAAGCCTCGAGCAGGCGATGGCCGCCGTAGCCGAGGAGCGTTACCAGAAACTCTCGGTTTAGGGGGCGGTCGTCAACGATCAGAATCTTAGCCATACCGGGCTCCGTCCAGACAATGCTCGATCATTTTCAGCGAGTCAGCGGTTCGATGGGTTTATTAACCCGGCCCATAAATGTAGGCCGAGTTATTTCGGGGCAAGGACGCCCCGGTGCGGCGACAAGCCGCGTGAGCCCAGGCCGGGCGTGTACCGGCCTGGGCGATGGCCAGTAAACGCCAGGAGGGTATTTAGGGGCCTGATTAATTGGTTTCAAGCGGTTGACGCCCTGGCTCGGCATGAGTTCCCGTGCCTTGGCACCAGGCGCCCAGGCGGCGATGAGAATGACTGGCGCGGCTCTGGCCGCTCTAGGAATGCTCCGGTCGTTCATGTTGGGCATCTTCAGGTCGGTCAAAATCGAACCCCAGCGAGTTGGAACGCAAATAGTTCGGCAAGAAACGTTCCAGTTGCCCGACGAAAGACTCCGGCTCGATGGGTTTGGAGAGATAGCCGTCGAACCCGGCAGCAAGCAGAGCGTCGCAATCGCCTGCCATGGCGAAAGCGGTAACTGCCACCACGGGAATGTTCCGGAGGTCGGTACGGCGTCTGAGTTCCCGAATCACGCCATAGCCGTCCAGCTTGGGCAGCTGGATGTCGCAAATAATAAGATCGGGCAGCTCCCGGCGGGCGATCTCCACACCCACTTCGCCGTCGCGGGCGGCAAGCGTGACATGCCCATACGCTTCCAGCAGATAGGCCATTAGATCCATGCTGTCGGGATTGTCCTCGATGAGGAGTATACGCGCCGGCATCAGCCAGATGTCTTTGACGGCAAGCTTAGGGTGAATGTACTGCCGGCACCGTATTCGCTCCGTACATCGATGTGTCCGCCGATTAGGGAAGCCAGCTTTTGGCAAAGGTACAAGCCCAGTCCGGTGCCTTCGGAGGGACGGTTGGCGGCGGCGTTCACTTGGGTAAACGCCCGAAACAGCTTGGCTTGGTCTTCCGGTTTGATCCCGATGCCGGTGTCCAGCACGCTGACGTCGATCATCGTGTTGCCGTTTTCATGGCGCCGGCTCAACTCGATCGATATCTTGCCCTGTGAGGTGAACTTAAGGGCGTTGTTCGCGAGATTGATTAGGATTTGTACGAACGCGCGCCGATCGGTTTCGATGACGATGTCGTCCCGCGGAAGCTCGATATCGAGTCCGAGGCCTTTTTGTTCCGCCATCGGACGCAGGGTTTCGGCGACCTCCCGAATCGCCTCCTGGCACACAAAGGGTTCCGGATTGGATTTGACTTTGCCCGATTCGATCTTGGCGAGGTCCAGCAAATCATTGATCAGCGACAGCAGATGCTTGGCGCTGGTCTGAATGATCCGGAGCTGTTTTTCCTGTGCCGCGGTGAGAGGCCCCGGCAGCCTCATCAGCATGGTGCCGGTGAAGCCGATGATGGCATTGAGCGGCGTGCGCAGTTCATGGGACATGCCGGCCAGAAAATGGTCCTTGGCCAGATTGGCCCGTTCCAATTCGAGAATCTTCTCGCGCAGGGACTCGTCAAAATGCTTGCGCTCCGTGATGTCTCGGATTGAGGCGATAACGAGGATGCCGTTTTCGGATTCGAGCGCGCTGAGCCCGATATCGGCCGGGAACTCGGAGCCGTCCCGGCGCAGGCCGTGTAGGTCAAATGCGGCATCGATCGGCCGAACCCCCGATTCGTCCAAAAAAGGATTGCTGCGCCCGGCCTGTTCGCCGCGGAAACGATCGGGCATCAGAATATCGACGTTGCGGCCGAGCAGTTCGCTGCGGTCGTAGCCGAACAATTTCTCGGTTTGCGAGTTTACGAATGCGATCCGGCCACCGCGGTCGACGATGACTATAGCGTCCGGCGCCGTTTCCAGTAATTCCCGGAAGCTCTCGGTTCCGGTGATCGCGCCGGACGGGCAGCCCGTTGTCATCGGATTGTTATCGGACTCGATTAGTGACGACATGCCTCAAGCAGATAATGGTGTTCCTGGTCGGACTTCGTCCGCTGTCCAAGGCGGCGAACGAACGCTGTTCTCAGTGCTCGGTTCCGCTATTGGTTCGTAGACCGTTTGTCATCTGAAAAAATCCCCTTTTTAGGTGTAAAAAAGTCATTACCCGCATACGCTCCGTGACAATCGTCGATCCGGTTAGCCGGTACTGGATAGCCATGGACCTTCAATCGGCGCGGTTTGTACGGGCTCCCCGTCGGCTCGGGATATAATCCTCCCATGCAAACGATTCCGTTGAATAGTCACCCGTCCACGCCCTGCGAGCTCATCCGCCGTTTCACGGTGCGTGTGCAGAAGACATCGGATGGGGTACTCGCCCTCGAGTATACGGTCGAAGGGGATGTGGCGGGTCTGCATATTCCGCGCCCTCGGGTTGCACGACGCACCGACGGCCTTTGGCGGCATACTTGCTTCGAGGCATTTCTGATGCACCGCGAAGGGTATTATGAATTCAATTTCGCGCCGTCGAGCGAATGGGCCGTCTATCATTTTGAGTCTTATCGAGACGGCATGTCGGTCGTTAGACAAGCCCCACCTCCGAAAATTTCCCTGACGCTCGATGCCTATCGGCTTGGGCTGAATGCAATGATCGACCTGAACGGTCTATCGACCGAGATCGAGAGCGCAACCCTGAGCCTGGCATTGTCTGCCGTGATCGAAGAGCAGGACGGCAGGCTATCGTATTGGGCGTTCAAGCACCCGCCGGGCCAGCCGGATTTCCATCACCCGGACGGTTTCGCGCTCAGGCTCGATTCCGCCGGCAACAACTGAGATTTGCCACAAGGAGACATCGATGAAGTTTGGCATCGACCGGCTGCTCGACAGCCCGGATCTTCGCAAGCCGCTCCGGGGCCGCCGTGTGGCCTTGCTCGCTCATCCAGCCTCCGTCACCGCCGATCTGGTTCATTCCTTGGACGCGCTGGCCGCGCTCGACGGCATCAAGCTCGCGGCCGCTTTCGGACCTCAGCACGGTCTGCGCGGCGACAAGCAGGACAATATGGTCGAGTCGCCGGATTACACCGATCCAGCGCACGGCATTCCGGTCTTCAGCCTATACGGCGAAGTCCGGCGCCCGACCGACGCCATGATGGACAGCTTCGACGTGCTGCTGGTCGATCTGCAGGATCTCGGCTGCCGAATTTATACCTTCATCACGACTTTGCGATACGTACTGGAGGAGGCGGCCAAGAAAGGCAAGACAGTCTGGGTGCTGGACCGGCCGAATCCGGCGGGCCGTCCGATCGAGGGGCTGCGATTGCGAGCCGGTTGGGAGAGTTTCGTGGGGGCCGGCGCGCTTCCCATGCGGCATGGACTTACGCTGGGCGAGTTGGGCCGCTGGTTCGTGGAGAGCCTGCGCCTCGACGTGGATTACCACGTGGTGACGATGGAAGGCTGGGACCCGGCGAATGCGCCGGGCTACGGTTGGCCGCTGGGCGAACGCACCTGGATCAATCCCAGCCCTAACGCGCCGAATCTATGGATGGCGCGCTGCTACGCCGGCACGGTCATGCTGGAAGGCACGACCTTGTCCGAGGGCCGCGGCACCACCCGTCCCTTGGAACTTTTCGGCGCGCCCGATCTGGACGCGAACCGGATCGTCGCCGAGATGCGGGCGCTGGCTCCGGGCTGGCTGCAAGGCTGTCGGCTGCGCGTCTGCTGGTTCGAACCGACGTTCCACAAGCATGCCGGAAAGCTATGCGAAGGCGTGCAGATTCACGTCGAGGACGGCGCCTACGATCATCAAGGATTTCGGCCCTGGCGCCTGCAGGCACTGGCATTCAAAGCGATTCGCAATCTCTGGCCGGACTACGATCTCTGGCGCGATTTTCCTTACGAGTACGAATACGATCGTCTCGCCATCGATCTGATTAACGGTAGCGAACTGCTGCGCCAATGGGTGGACGACGCCGATGCCGCTCCGCGCGATCTCGATGCGCTGACATTGCCGGATGAACGCTCATGGCAGGAAGAGCGGGAAGAGGTACTGCTGTATCGGTGATCAGTTTCCAGCCGGTATTCTTCCGTTTTGGGGATACGGCCAAAAACAGCCGACGTTTCAAATGGTCCTCGGTCCAAGTCTTTGTTTCTTTACCGTAACATGTTTGTTTTTGCGGCTTTTGGACCTCGGGCAATAGCACGTAAATTCTTATTGATAGCTCGCAGGCGCCGTATCATCTAGCTTTGCGAGATAGAGCAAAACGAGCTGACGGGAGCGGTTCATGCCGTGGGCCCATTATTTGTAACGGAAATGATGCAATTTCCATCTCAGCTTTCCCGTTTGCGGCGTCAGGGAATTTTACGTATCTAACGCCTTGTTTTAGTGTGAGAAGCCGGTCAGATATCACTATTGTGAAACATTTCCGGTCGGATAAAGGGCTCCTTTGGCCTCGTTTTTTTGAAGAGCGCGTCAAAGATTTTTACGGGTCCGAGGCTGCATGGCAGAAGCCGTTTGTCGAGCAAGATGTGCAGGTTGAGGGAATGTTCACCGACCGCCAACCGCAGTAAACGTGAATCCAGCGGCCGAAACAGGAAACGCCATCGGCAGCGAGTTTTTGGAAAACGGCTCTGCCCTCATCGTGAGAAAAGACGAATCGTCCGCCTTTGCCGCGGAGCATCGCGTGATATACGGTTGAATAAACGAAAGCCGGCTGAATGCTCCTGAAACGCGCTTAGAAGAGAAAAAAATGCCGGCAGGAAGCCGGCGTTTTTGTTTCGATTCGGCCAAATGACTCTAAGCTTCCGGATCGTACATATCGTGCTTTATCGTATGGCGGTTGGCTATCAGTTCGTCGATCGACGGTTCGTCGTTGAGCGCTCGCTTGATGGCCAGCTTGGTCGCCTCGTAATTGGTGCGGTACAGGTCCTTTTCGTCCAGATTGGGATCTTTGGCGCACTCGGGATCGATCCAGACCAGGCTGATGATGCAGAGGTCATTGACCTGATCGCGAGGAATGATGCCTTCGATCACGCAATCCAGCACGGCATCCGCCGTGGCCGACTGAACCACGCCGCCGAACAGGTTGACGTAAGCGCTGCTTTTCATGGTGACTTTCGGCACCATCAGGGTGGCCGGGCGCACCTGCTGATTGCAGGCTCTGATCGCGAACATGCGGGTATGGCCCGCGGTCTGCCCCATCATGTTGGCGAAGGCTTGTCCGACCGGGCCGTTCACATCGCCGATCAGAATTTCCGGCATGGCGTCGGTATATTGTCCCTCGGCGGCGAGTACGGTGGCTTCGCCGGTCTTGAAGATGATCTTGTCGGACATGGTCTGTCTCCTTAATTGTTTTTTGAAAAAGTCGATATCCGGGGTAGGGAACCGAAGGTGTGCGCGATCCCGACGCCGCCGGAATATTTTCGGACCGTCGTCACTCTATTTCTTAATCCAGCGCCCCGATGGCGATCTGACGTACTGACCCGGCGGAGTTTTCTCGATCGCCGTTTTCCCGGCCAATGTCTCGACAACATTTAAACTGGTGCCGTTGGTTTTGGCGACCTGTTCGTATTTCTGGCGGCGCTTTGCGTTGATATCCGCGATGAGAGCCCTGACATCCGCGGGCGGATTGGGCACGACCGCCTCAAGATAACCGTTAGGCTGTTCGCCCACCAAACCTTGCCTCTTCGCCTCGTCGAGACCGATCGCCCAACTCTGCGACGGCCAGCCGACCATGCCTAGCAGCAACGCCAATAAGGGAGCAATGACCCCACGCAAAGGAAAATATTTGGACATGGCAAATCCTCGTTCGAATCAGAACAGTCCGCTCTCTTTCGAGAGAATCTCTTCCAAGTCTTTTTCGACTTTGACCCGGACTTCGTGATCGATCTTGACGTTGAGATTGATGGTGATGGGCTCCTGCGGCGCAGCCAACTCGACTCGAGGGGTACATGCTGCCAAGAGCGCCATCACGGCGACAGAAGAGACCTTTGCAAAAAAAGTGTCTCGCATCATTGTTGTTTTCTGTATCGAGGCCGAAAAGAGCGGCTGAGGATAGCATCGGGATTTCCCGAGATCTAGCCGCCTTATCGATTCCGTCTAATGTATTTTCCGGTAATGCTCCTGGATTTGCTGGTTCATGCGGTCGGTCAAATCGTCGGCGACGCTCAGGCTGCGCAGGAGCATCAAGATGTTTTCCTGGAGGTTTAGATTGAGATGTATAGGCCGGCCGGACTGCCAATCCGGGTTGTGCCCCTTCAGTTCGACCCGTAGCGTCAAGTCGCCTTTTGGGGTGCTGTCGGCCTTGGCCTTCAGTGTGTTGTACTGGAGGTTGCTCAGGGCCTGATTCACGAACTGTAGGCTCAAATTGTCTTTCGCCATCGCTTTGACTTGTTCCGTCGGCCGATAGCGAATCCAGCCTCCGGGCGGACGCGCCTCAAGCTCGCCCCCGCGGAGCGCAACGTGGGTATTGGTGATTTCCAAGGGCAGCCGTCCGTCGAGGAGGCCAGAACCTTCCACGCCTTGGTGTTTTTCAAGCGCGATGATTTGACTCAGGGACAGCCCTTTTAGCGTAAGGGTCACCGGGGTCCCCGGATGGACGGTATCCCATCGAACAGGGATGGCATGGACCGTTCCGCCGAGGAGACTGGCGCCAAACTGCCTCAGGTCGATTATCGGGCCGGCGCTTCCGGCGTGACTCGTAACCGCCGCTTTCATGTTCAGGTGAGTGACGGAAACTCCCGAATCCAGGTGTTCGACGCTGACTCGAGCGGGATCGACGGTTCGTAAACCGTCTCGGTCAGACAGGACGAGATGGGCGTCCAAGCCTTCAAACCGGATTGTTTTGAATCGGCCGGCCAGACCGTTTGCGTCGACGGTGACCTCGTTTTCGAACCGCAGCGTTTCGCCGGCGCCATGCTTGGCCGACCGCCTCCAGGAGCTGCCCCCGAAGCCGTGGATACGGCCCCCATGGAAGTCGATGGGAAAAGGCCAGGGTTCCAGCAATCGGCTCAGCGTGAAGCCGGATTCACCGAAAACGACAGGTGCCAGTTCGAACTGCGCCGATCCTTGGCCGCTGGCGAATCGGTGGCGTGCCCGACCGTTAAGGAGCAATTTTCCCTGGGAAAGCGTTGCAGTACTCTGGAGATCAAGCTGCTTCGAATCTCCCTGGAATTTGATCAGTATGTCGCCGGCGGGTAAGGGCTTGCCCTGAAATTTCGGTTTGAGGCCCTTAATGCGCAGATCGCCTCTAGCTTTCCAACCGGCGTTTCCGCCACCGAGCTCGGCGACCTCGAAGCTGAGCGCATCGGCCTCGATCGCGCCCTTCGGCGCAGTTAGGGCTGCCGGCCGGGTCAAGAGCGTAAAAGGCTCGAAGTCCCATCGGGTGGGTTCCGTGCCGTAGCGGAGTTTCGCTCCATTGGCGAGTTCGACATCGATTCCGGAGGATGAGATGCCATTCCAGTCGACTGGGGCAAGATGTATCGGAAATTCGGGCGTGAAGTTAAACGTCAGATTCTCCGGTGCTATTTCGACGAGGCCAGCCAGGCCTTTCGGGAAAGTCATCGCGACCATGGGCTCAGCCGGAGAGTTCATCGGACTCTTGATGCGCGCCGACAACTCCGATTTATCCCCGATGCGCCAACGGATTCGGCTCCCTTCGATCCAAGCGCTAGCTTCGATGCTGGACGCGGCGGTTCGGATGGCGCCGCTCGACGGTTCGATCCTGATCTCGAGATGATGATCGCTGCTGATCTTCACGCCTTCCCATGTTTTGCCCTCAACCGGAACGGCGCCTTGCCAGCGGCTTTCGACGCTGCCCGCCAGCAACGGGAGTTTTTGGTCGGGTCCGAACCAAGGCCGCAGCAAACCGTTGACGGCGTCCAGCCTCGCCCGAGCCGAGCCGGCTATGTTCAGGCGGCCTTTTTCGGTTTCGTCGGCACGGTTGGCGACATGAAGGACCGGAGGTGCCGAAGTTTCGGCAGGCCGGATATCCAGTTCGAACTCGCCGCTCACGGCGGCATGTGCCGAGAACGTGAACGCTTGTTCCTCCGCCGGACGGATTTCTCCGGTCAGTGTCCCCTGTCCGTTTCGGATCTGGGCCGTCGCGTGCGCCGTGTAATTACCGCCTGCTGGAGTTCGGAAATATAGGTCTAAGCGCTCGAGAGACAGTTCATCCGCCGGCAAACGGGACAGCCAATGATTCGGTGCGAAAGCGGTAGGTGCGATGTTTTTGCCGGCATCATGTTGAGCCGGCACCTGGCTATCGACAAAGCTGCTTTCGACCTCTGCTCTTGCGATCCGAATGCTGACAAGCCGCCCCGACAGCAATTCCAAGGGTCGATAGCGAGCCTTCAATCCCGTCGCGCGCAGGGTAAGCGCCCGGTTTCCGGAACGGCGGCTCATTTGAATGGTGTCGAAGCGCAGTTCATCCCAGGACGGGCGTCCGGAATTGACGTCGATCCGAGTAAACCCGGCCAGGGCGAGTCGGTATCGAAGAAATTCCGCAATGACTGCGGGGAGCGCCCAATATATCGTGATGAGCGCCAGCATGCCGGCCAGCAGGACGAAATAGCGCCGCTTTTGAGCCGCGGGACCGGTTGCTTTCATCGCGAACATCGGGTGTATTCTTGAATCAAACTTGGCTATGAACGATCGGAGGGCGAATCATGACCGTCATGAAAACCGGGTCCGATAGCAATAGGCTCGATCAGGTCGTTGCCGAAGCCCGGCGTAACCGGGAGGAGCGGGAACGCGGCTATCGGGAGCAGGCTCTGAAACTATACCCTTGGGTTTGCGGGCGTTGCGCCCGTGAGTTTTCACGCGAAAATCTCAGCGAGCTTACGGTCCATCATAGAGATCATAATCACGACAATAATCCGCCGGACGGAAGCAATTGGGAACTGCTTTGCATCTACTGCCACGATAACGAACATTCCCGTTATTTGAACGCAGGGCAATCGAGCGGAGAAGAACGGCAGAATGCGAGCACCACCTTCAAGCCGTTCGCCAACCTCGATACCCTGTTGAAAAAGCAGGAATAATGAGGCCTAATCCGCGTTTTCCATCTCGAAGGTCGAAGCATGATCGAAGAACGCTTGGTAGACTTGGAAACCAAACTCGCCTATCAGGAAGATACGATTCAGGCATTGAATAACGTCGTGTGCGAACAGCAAAAACAGATCGATCAACTGGAGGCGACTTGCAAGCTTCTCATCGACCGCATCGGGCAATTGGCGGCGGCTGCCGAGCTGGGCAAGATCGTGGATGAGAAACCGCCCCACTATTGAAATGCCGTGTTGAAAATTTCGAACCAGGTCTGCCTTTCGCTCTCCGAAGTGGAACTCAACCCCATGCGTGCCCAGGGAGCGGGCGGGCAGAACGTTAACAAGGTGTCGACGGCCATTCATTTGCGCTTCGATATCAGGGCATCGTCCTTGCCCGAAATGTATAAGGAAAAACTGCTGACGCTGAAAGATCAGCGCGTTTCGAGCGAAGGCTTTGTCATTATCAAGGCTCAGCAGTTTCGAAGCCAGGAACAGAATCGGGAGGATGCGCTTGCGCGGCTGATTTCGCTGATAAAAAGCGCCGCGGCCACCCGCAAGACGCGAAAATCGACTCGCCCGACCAGAAGCTCTCAGAAAAGGCGGTTGGACAGCAAGGACAAACACGGACGACTCAAGGCATTGAGACGCAAACCAGCCGAGTAGGGCGGGCGATGCCGATCCTATGACCCACGCGTGAGTGAGGCCAATTTCGATTCGAGCCGATTCACGTCTGTCTTCAATTCATCGACCAATCGCTCCAGGCGATCGAGCCGTTCGCGGTCGGAAACC
This sequence comes from Methylocaldum sp. RMAD-M, assembly GCF_017832375.1. NCBI lineage: Bacteria > Pseudomonadati > Pseudomonadota > Gammaproteobacteria > Methylococcales > Methylococcaceae > Methylocaldum > Methylocaldum sp. RMAD-M. The sequence continues at coordinate 79,731 of NZ_JAFIBZ010000007.1, forward strand.
GAAAGCTCAAGCTCTCTTTCCGTATTCTCGCTGTTCGCCGTTAGCTGGTCTTCGCCAAAAAACAAATGCATGAACCTGGATTCGCGCTTTCCCGGCTCGCGCGGCAATCTCGCGACCAGAGGCTCTTCCCGATTCATCAGCTTGGCCAGCGTGTTCTCGACCTCCTGCACGTCGCCGAACTTGCATAGGCGCTCGGTCCGGGTGCGTAATTCGCCCGGCGTTTGCGGCCCGCGAAGCAGCAACTCGCAGACGATACCAGTCTCTTGCTTGGAGAGCTTCAGATCGCCGAATTCCGCATTGCAGAACCGGTGCTGGTATTTGGTGACTCGATTGCCGAATCCGCTGCCGGCACTGACGAGGTATTTCTTTACGAGTCCATCGACTATCTGCTGCACCGTCGCTTCGTCGAGATCGAGCACCGGATCGCGATTGCTTTTCTGATTGCACGCATTGGTCAGGGCGTTGAGCGATAGGGGATATTGTTCGGGGGTGGTGATTTCCTTCTCGATCAAACAACCGATGACGCGGGCTTCATAAGGCGTGAGCTTAATTTTCATTAGGGTTTATACGTAGAGTTTGAAGTGCGGAGCGTTGCCGGCTCAAGGATAATCAAAAATCTAATCTTAGATTGCGCTTTTTGGGAGAGACGAGGATGGCAACCTGTAGAATGGCGTTCATGAATACGGTCACAGACGTCCATCCCTTTTCGTCCTTAACACCCGATTGCGTCATGAACGCATTGGACAGCGCAGGCTTTCACAGCGACGGCAGCCTGTTGGCGCTCCACAGCTACGAGAACCGTGTTTATCGGGTCGGCATGGAAGACGGATCGCCGGTGGTCGTGAAATTCTACCGACCCGGACGGTGGAGCAAAGCCGCCATTCTCGAAGAACATGCCTTCGTTCGGGAGCTTGCGGAGTCCGAATTGCCGGTCGTGCCGGCCTTGCCGGGTGCCGGAGGCTCGACATTGCACGAGTTCGGCGGCTTTCGCTTCGCCGTGTTTCCGACCCAAGGCGGATATGCTCCGGAATTCAACGACCACGCCGCATTGATGCGAATGGGGCGGCTAATCGGCCGTATTCATGCTGTCGGTTCGCTCAAGCCGTATCGGCACCGTCCTGCCCTGGATATCGCCAGTTTCGGCGAAGAGCCCAGAGATTATCTGCTGTCTCACGGCGTGATTCCGGCGGACATCGTCGACGCTTATCGGGAAGCGGCGAATCAAGCGCTAGCGGGCGTGAGACGCTGTTTCGAGCGCGCGGGTCCCGTGCGCACGCTGCGGCTGCACGGAGATTGCTATCCCGGAAATATGTTGTGGGCGGACGATGGTCCGCATTTCGTCGATTTCGACGACAGCCGCATGGGGCCTGCGATCCAGGATTTGTGGATGCTGTTGTCGGGAGACAGTACGGAGATGACGCAGCAATTGAGTCCTTTGCTCTCCGGTTACCAAAGTTTTTTCGAGTTCGATACCCGCGAGCTGCATTTAATCGAAGCGCTGCGCACCCTGCGGCTGATTCACTACACCGCATGGATCGCGAGACGCTGGGATGACCCCGCTTTCCCGATCGCATTTCCGTGGTTCAATACGCCGCGTTACTGGCACGACCGGATACTTGAACTGCGCGAACAGATTGCCGCAATGGACGTACCACCGCTTTGCCCGGCATGAAAACGGGCAAACGATGAAGAATGGCGCCCTGCGATCGCAGGTGCTGTCCGAAGAGTGACTTAGCGGGTAAGTCGTTCCGGCCTTTCCGAGTTCGGAGAGGCCGGAACGGATTCTAACCGGCGCCGAGGCGGGGCTCTGCCGCCGGTTTAGCGAATATCAATAGCGGTGTCCGCCGCCGCCGAATCCGCCGCTGCGTCGGCCGCCACCGAAACCGCCGCCGGATCTTTCTTCGCGGGGGCGGGCCTCGTTAACGGTGAGGCTACGTCCACCGACCTCTTTGCCATGCAGGGCGCTGATTGCGGCTCGGGCCTGTTGATCGGTACCCATTTCTACGAAGCCGAAGCCTTTGGAGCGGCCGGTTTCGCGATCCATGATCACGTTCGCGGACTGCACCGTACCATGTGGGGCGAAGAGTTGCTCCAGCTCGCTGTTGTCAATGCTGTAGCTCAGGTTGCCGACATACAATTTCGTACTCATCAAAAATTCCTCGATAGGAAAACAAACAAAAAACACTTAATAAACACAGATCGAGCCCGTAATCGCGGGTGCGCTGGGTCTATTAATAAACACCTTTTCTGGAAAGGATTCTGTAGGTAAAAGTTCGTGCTGGACACGAAAGCTTTCGTATATTAGTCCGGTTCACTCGCCCGGTACTTAACGTCGCCGGCCGCGGCCGCTCCGCTCGCGGGGACGCTCCTGATTAACCCGAAGACTGTTGCCCCTCAAGTTGCGGCCATTCAGTCCGGCGATTGCCGCGCGCGCTTCGTGGCCCTCCATCTCGACGAAGCCGAAGCCGCGGCAACGACCGGAAAAAATGTCGCGAGCCAGTTCGATCGAGCGTACCCGGCCGTATTCCGCAAAAAGTTCGTTGAACTCCCGTTCGGTAGTATCGGCCGGCAGATTTCCGGCATAAATTCTCAGCATGGATTGTCTCCTGTGGGCGCAACCAAGATAGGCGGCGTCATGGTTGAATGATCCGAGGGCATGGACCGATCGATCCGCGCCTCGGCGTTGATTGCCGCATCAGCCGGGTAATCTGTGGACCAGGATTTCCGACTGTTTGCGGTGTATAGCCTTCCGGTGAAGGAAGAGCGGGAAGTTTGCGGCCAAGCAGCTGCTCGATGTTTTTCAGCTGTAAAGTTTCGTGTCGAAAGACCGGCGATGCTGCATCGTTGTTCGAGCCGGTACGGCCTATGCGACGTACGTATTCTGCCGCCGATACCCGTCTGGGCTTCGGTTAGCAAATCACCTCCATTTAGTACGGCTGGAATGGTCTGCGATTGGATCGGCGTGGGAGCCGTGTGGGCTTGATCGGCGACAATGCGTGACGGGATGTTGGATAGGCTGAGAGACTCAAAGGGCATTCGAACTTTCCTGGCTCTTGCCTGCCACGACGAGCGTGGCACCGGTCGAGCACGAGCACTGTTGCTGTGACCACAGGGCGGACCCGAAGGACGCACCGCGTGCGGTTTGCGGGAGGAGGCGGGGACTAGCAGGTGCCGTTAAGGCATTGACTGAAAGGAAAATTCCGTATCCTCGTGGCGAAGACCGGTCTTGCGCCGCGACAAACTATGTGCAGCCTACTCCAATTTCGTCAAAGAAGCTAGTCCGATCGTAGAAAACGTATTCGAACATGGAACATCGACAGCACGGCGGTATGGCAAGTACCACTTTAACCTTTCGATCAACCACAACCGTCCGCTTTTTTCACCGAGCGAACGCCTGAGTTTTTGCCAGCTTGTAGTTGCCGTTCTTGGGGCTTAATGACGCATTGGTTCTGGTCGCGGTGCCGCCGGCCTTGACGTTGCCGGGATAGCTTACCTTAACGTGAGCTGATGCCCCTTTGTTTTCCGGTTGCTGCGCTGCCAGACGATTCTGCTGCGCCCGGTACGCGATCTGCCGGAGTGTACCCGAGGGTAGCCAGACCGCCGTGCCGGCGGGTAAAGCCGCCCTGTCGGACTGAGCCGGTCCGCTCCAGGCCGCATTCAGGGCGATGAGCTGAGACTTGTCGGTTGCGTATTGACGAGCCAAAGTCGAAACGAAGGTATTCTGCGTTATGACGACACGGTCCCAGTCAAGAGGCTTTTCATATCGTATGCCCTCGGCAAAGAAACGTTCGGGCTGACTGGCGACCTCCCGTGCTGCCAGAAATTCGGCGTAGAAATTACGGGAAGCGAAACCGAATTGGGGATGGTCGTAATCGGAAACGATCCGCATGAAGTCATGGCCGAAAGACTGCTTCGCGCGCATCATGCCCGAAATGCCATGATTGTAGGACGTGATTGCCAGGGGCCAGCTGCCGAGCTTGCCGTAGGCATAGCTTAGATAACGGGCGGCGCCGTGAGCCGAAGCGACGGGATCCAGGCGCTCGTCGATGATCGTGTTGACGTTCATGAATCGCTCGGCCGCCCCGCGCGTAAACTGCCACACGCCCACGGCGCCTGCCGAGGAACGCGCCTGCGTTTGGAACGACGATTCCACATGGGGCAAATGCGCTAAATCCTCGGGGAGGCCCGCGTGGCGGAAAATCTCCCGAAAGTGGCGATCATAACGACCGCTGATTTCCAAACCCCTCTTGAAGCGCTCGCGAAGGCCGCGCTGACCGCGGAGCCGCTCGCTCGCGCCCAGTAGTGCCGTCTTGAGATCCCCGCGTGGACTGATCTTCACGGCCAGTCTTCGGTCGTCCTGGGTCAGAGGAATTCCCGCAGAGACCTTTTGTTCCAGGTCGCGCAATCGGGACTGCCAATAGGCTGTCCGTTCGCGCACCAGTTCTTTCTGGATCGGGGTATAGCCCTCGGTGATATTGCCGGGGAGCTGAATCACTTCATAAATCACATCCAGAAAACGGTTATCGTGCAGAACGACTTGAGAACGGCTCCAGACGCCGTAGACATTGCGCCAGAAGGCGACTTGCGTTTCCAGGGCCACGGGCTTCGGGAACATACCCGAGGTAATCGAGACGGAAGACATCGCGCGAAGCCGCGACGATGCATCCGCCGATTGCGCCATCGAGGCCGCGGGTGCTACGGCCTTCTGGTGAAGGCTTCCATGGTGAATCCGATGATGTTTTTGCATCGTGGAAGGACCGGAACAGCCGCCTGCCATGAGAACAGGCACAACCATCAGAAGACACTGGATCAGTCTGCGAGTCATCGACGAGCCCCCCAAGCCGGCTCAAGAATTTTTTTCGGAAGAAACGCTTTTCGCCGAGAACTCAAACGACCCGCGATTGCGGATCGAAATTCGGCTACGTGGATAAAATCATTGTAGCTCGAGTATGCGGAAAGTTGGGGGACATTCGAGTTAGCAGAGTTTTTCCAGCTAACGTCGGCGGCCACCGCCGCCGCGCCGGCCGCGCGGCCGCTCTTCGTTAACGCGTAGCGTGTTGCCCCGCAGATTGCGGCCGTTCAATCCGGCGATCGCCGCACGCGCCTCATGACCCTCCATCTCGACGAAGCCGAAGCCGCGGCAACGTCCCGAAAAGATATCGCGAGCCAATTCGATCGAGCGTACTCGTCCATAGGCCGCAAATAGTTCGGTAAACTCCTGTTCCGTCATATCCGGGGGGAGATTGCCGGCATACACTCTCAACATAATGCTTCTCCTTTGGTGCCGTCCGGATAGGCCTGACATGGTTCCATACGAAGTCCAACCGGGCTGCAACGTTTCGTTGGGGAAAACCGCCTGGTGGGGTGAGGCCCGATGCGCTGCACGAGATTTGGACGAGGAGGCGAGGCTTGGGGGACGTCTGGCAGTGTAGTTGCCTGACAAGATCGAATCCTCGGGGTGCAGCGCTCTTCGCCACCGAACGATAATAGGTCAAGGATACCGCGATGGCATCGCTTTATCCAAAACCGCTTATGTCGCGAAGATCGGAGTCGGCCCGGTTCGGCAGTCAGCATATGACAAGAACCGGCCAGCAAACGTTCGTGTCGCCGTGCTGCCAACATCGCTCCTCTTCGAGGAACCGGGCGAACGGTTCGTGATCCGTGTAGACGCTTCCGTCGGATATGAAGAAATGCTCGAAAGGACCGAAACGTTCGGACCCGCCGCCAAAGGTGTCCTCAAAATGAATCGAGGCGCCGGTCCGGCAGTCGCATCGGGAAAATAAATTGCCCTGAATCTCCCAGAAGTGGTTTTGATAGCGCCCCACGATTTCGTTGTCCGGACCTTGGCGAATCACATGACCGCTGATTCGAAAATACGGGGCCGGACCCAAAGTAACAGCATGTTCCGGAATGACGGATTCGAAGCTTAATCGGACCATAATCGCATGCTCCATAGAATTTCTTGAATCGCTTCTCCTTCCCGACACCGAAAAGGCACACTGGTTCACTGACCGGCAGGCTGCCGGCTATGAAGACCAAGATCGCGATAGCCGTGAATTTCTGTGGATTTCGAGATCTTGCGATCGGTACTTGGACGGGCCGGATACTTATCGTTTGTTGTTTTTCGAGACAAAAAACGAACAATTCCGCCCCACGGTTAGGCCATGGGCAGAGCGAAAAACGACGCTAAGGAGAACTTCGGAAGCTCTTCGTTTCCGGTCCTCTTAATTTTTCGTTCGGGCGCGATGGAAAAGTCCACTGTCCAAACCTGCGATCTTCTCCGGCCAAGGCGGCAAGGTCGGCGGCATAGCCTTGTAATTTCTCGTCCAGGGCAGCTCGCTGTTCGGGCGTTGCGGACGTAATTACTTTGGCGATCAACTCCGCATTCGACTGACGTAGGGTCTGAATATAGGCGCGCCGCTGGGGGTCTGTTTGGTCGGCCAGTTCGGCGAAATAGGTGCGAATCCAGTCCGTTGCGACTCGCTCCTCCGGCTTCCGTTCCTGGATTTTCGAAAGCAGGGTTAGAAAATCGCGCTGCCGTGCTTCGCGCTCGTCTGCCCAGGTGTAGTTGCCGTTGTCGCGTCCGGCTATGGCGTTTCGGATGATGGTTCGTTGTTCGTCGGTGAGTTTCCCGAGCCAAAACTCGGCACGCTTGATAAAAAGCTTCGCCTTGGCTCCGGGGGCATTGTCCGCGCTGTTATGCAGATAACCGTATTTCTTTCGGAATTGTGCATTGTCATCGCTGAGTTCGCGCTGTACCTGCCTGATCTGATTAGGCTTGAGCGTCAGTGCGAGCCTGGCGATTTCCGGGGCGGCCCGCTCGCCGAGTATTTCCAGGCGTCGGTTGATCCTCTGCTGAAAATCAGTAACCTCGGATGGCGTCATCGGCCCCTTTGCTTTCGTCCGAATGTCGTCGAGTAAGGCCGAATAAGCATGCAATTGCGTCGCGCGATGCCAGGCCAGTAACGCGTTGATTCGATCTTTAGCCAAGGTTTTCTGCGTCTTTTCCAGATCGAAATACTCATCAAGCCGGAAGATCAGCAAGGTATCCGCATGGTTATAACCGAACCGAATGCTGGTGCAGGCCGCGAGCGGCAGCACTATCGCGGATACGACGATCAAATGCCATCGGCGGATCAGGATGGTGAGGGACGATACGTTCATTTGCCGTCCATATTCTGGCGAATACACGTCGAGCTCCTATCGTGAGGTACGCTGTCACTTAGTAGAAGAGAAAAATTCAAAGCCATTGCGAACGATTTCAGTTTACGAAGCGGAGCCAGTTAGATTTCGACCACGGTCCCGAGTTCGATCACACGGTCCGGAGGTATTCTGAAAAAGTCCATGGCGCTCTCGGTATTGCGCGCCAGGCGGATAAAGAGGCGCTCGCGCCAGAGAGCCATACCCGGGCGGGGCGTCGAAATGACGGCTTCCCGGCTGAAGAAAAACGAGGCATTGGCCAAATCGATCTCGAGGTCCCGTTCTTTGCACAAGGCCAGGGCGTCCGGCACATTGGGCTCCTGATTGAAACCGAAGTAAATCTTGACTCGGTATAACTCGTCGCCGAAGTGCCTGATTTTGATGCGTTCGGAGCGAGGCACCCAGGGCACGTCTTTGACGATTACGGTCAGCACGATCACCCGTTCGTGCAGAATCTTGTTGATCGCCAGATTGTTCAAGAGGGACTGAGGGACACCCCGGCGGCCGGCTGTGAGATAAATGGCGGTTCCGGGAATACGCCGCGGCGGTTCTGCGTGAAAACGCATGAGCAAGGTTTCGAACGATATCGCTCTTTCGTTCAAGCGTTTTCCGAGCAACGTGCGTCCTTGTTGCCAGGTGGTCATCACGGTAAACAGGACAACGCCAACCCCAAGGGGAATCCACCCGCCTTGGGTGAATTTCAAGCTATTGGCCATAAGGAAGGCGGTGTCGATAATCAAGAAGCAGCCTACGACCGCCAGGCTGGTCATCCATCTCCATTGCCAGAGCCTTTTGAATACGAAGAAAGCCAACAGGCTCGTGATGACCATCGTGCCGGTAACGGCGATGCCGTAAGCGGCGGCCAATCGTTGGGACGATTCGAATTGCACGACCAGGGTAAAGACTGCGGCCAATAAAAGCCAATTGACGACCGGCAGGTAGATTTGGCCGGGGAAAAACAGCGACGTGTGATAAATACGCACCCGCGGCAAGTAACCAAGCTGGATCGCCTGCAACGTCGTCGAGAATACCCCGGAAATTACGGCTTGGGACGCAATCACCGTCGTAATCGTCGCCAATATGAGCAGCGGGAGGGCTCCCCATTCCGGTGCTAGAAGGTAGAACGGATTTTGGGTAGCCTCCGATTCGCGCAGCAGCAATGCGCCTTGGCCAAAGTAGTTCAGCAACAGGGCCGGAAGAGCCACGGCAAACCAGGCCATGCGAATCGGCCGAACGCCGAAATGGCCGATATCCGCATAAAGAGCTTCGGCTCCGGTCACCACCAAGACAACCGCGCCCAGGACCACCAGCGAATACCATTCCTCTTCGATCAAAAAACGAGCGCCGTACCACGGATTCGCTGCTACCAATACCTGCGGGGTAGCGAGAATGCTGCGCGCACCGAGGATTCCGAGGCAAAAAAACCATAGGAGCATGATCGGGCCGAACAGCCGGCCGACACGACTCGTACCCTTGCGTTGGAGAAGAAATAAAAGGGTCAGGATCGCCAGGGTCACCGGCACGACAAATTCGTTGAGTTTCGGAGCCACGACCGCCAGGCCTTCGACGGCGCTCGTAACCGTAACTGCGGGTGTGAGAATGCCGTCGCCATAAAATAAGGCGGCGCCGATGAGACCGATCAGAACGATTACGCGTCGCCGGCGGGGTGAATCGATCGCAGCGCGAGACGCAAGCGATAACAAGGCCATGATTCCGCCTTCGCCTCGGTTGTCGGCCCGCAGCATGATCGCGGCATATTTCAGGCAGACGATCACGATCAGCGACCAGAAAATAAGCGACAGCACGCCGAGTATATTGGTCTCGCTGGGCGCAATGGCGTGAGGTCCGCTGAAGGCGACGCGCATGGCATAAAGCGGACTGGTGCCGATGTCGCCGAACACGATTCCGAGCGTGCCGACCAGCGTAACGGTTCTACCGGGCTTTAGGCGTTGCAATGTCGAATGCGCTTGCATTTTTCAGGCGTGTGGCGGTCGAGACGAACGATGGTTGCACTTCACAATGCGGAGATCCTTGTGTTTTATCAATGACCGCTCACGGCAGACTTTGCCCTTTGACTCCTCGGCCGGCTCATTGCTCCCCAGAACGGCAACGCAAAGACCCGTCCGACGGCCGTCTCCGGATTTAACGACAGACGGGCGTCGAAAGATTGGCGGTTGTTCGCTGGACCGTGCCAGGCGCTCACCTTTACGATACTCGCCTTAGAATTGAGGGGTGTACCGTTAACCCGATGAAAATGTCCCATACTTAGCTCCTATACAGTCGATCGCGGTTAGCTGCGGCCCGATCGGCCATAACGAATGCAGCGATTCGGAACGGCCTATGCGAGATCGGTAGCGTACTGCCGAAACGGTTTTCAAGGCATTGGGCTTTGAACGCGACCGATGCGAGTCGTTCTCAACGGGGTGGTGGATGAAGGTAGATACACTAATGCAATCGGAGGAACGGCTTCGGCGAAACCGCAACTCCTTGCTGGAGCAACAACGCGCGCTGGCCTCGCTAACGCGTAGCGAAATTTTTTCGGCTGAGGATGCCCTCGAGGCGATTCGCCTGCTGACTCGAACCACCGCGACGGAGTTGGACATCGAGCGCATCAGTGTATGGCGGTTTACCGAAGACCGGCTCGCCATCGAATGCATGGATCTCTACGAGCGCTCCCGGCAACGGCACAGTTCCGGGATGACATTACGCCAGGAGGATTTTCCGAGCTATTTCAAAGGACTTGAAACCGAGGAAGCCATCGTGGCGAACGATGCGTGTCATCATCCTTCTACCGCCGAGTTTTCCGCTGTGTACCTGCGTCCTTTACGGATCAGCTCGATGCTCGATGTGCCGATACACGTCTTCGGGCGCGTCGAGGGCGTCCTATGCTGCGAGCACACCGGCGAAACGCTCAGCTGGTCTGCGGAAGAACGCTTTTTCGCCATTGCCGTGGCCAATCTCGCCGCTCTCGTGATCGAACAAAACGAGCGCAAACGTACCGAGGCCTTGTTGCGCGGCCAGAGAGACATGCTGGAGATGATCGCCAACGGAGCGTCCCTCGAGCATACCCTGGCTGCACTGGCGCGTACGATCGAACAGCAGGATGACAAAATACTCTGCTCGGTGCTTCTCCTGGATAAGGACGGCGTTCATTTGCGGCATGGGGCCGCCCCGAGTATTCCCGACGATTACAACCGGCAAATAGACGGTATCGCCATCGGACCTTCCGTGGGATCTTGCGGCACTGCGGCATTTCACCGGCAAACGGTAATTACCAGCGATATTCGGACGGATCCCCGTTGGGCCGCCTTTCGCGATCTCGCCGAGCAGTACGGACTTCGCGCCTGTTGGTCGACACCCATTTTCGACGCGAGGCAAAACGTCATCGGTACCTTTGCCGTTTACTATCGCGAACCGCAGCGGCCTTCGGACAAACACGCCAGGCTGGTAGAGACGGCGATTCATACCGCTGCGATCGCCATCGAGCGCAGTCGGGTCGAGGACCGGATCCAGCGTCTCGCTTTTTACGATGCGCTAACAGGGCTTCCGAACCGTGCCTTGTTGATGGACAGGGCTGCGCAGGCCTTAGCGCTTTCAGCCCGTGACAAGAAAGAAACGGCCCTGCTGTTTCTGGATCTCGACCGATTCAAAACGGTCAACGACTCCCTGGGACATCATGTCGGCGACGGGCTATTGCGGAGCATTGCGGGCCGCTTGCGGGGATGCCTGCGGGATACGGACACCGTGTCCCGGCTGGGAGGCGACGAATTCGTCGTACTGCTCCCGGAAACGGGAGGCGACTCGGCCGCTCAGACCGCCGAAAGGATTCTGAGCGTGGTCGCGCAGCCTTATGTCATCGAGGATTACCGGCTGAGCATCACGCCGAGCATCGGCATCAGCATGTATCCGCAGGACGGCGGCGACGTGGAATCCTTGGTCAAACATGCCGATACCGCCATGTATCACGCTAAAGAAAAAGGACGCAATACTTATCAATTCTTTACCGAAAGCATGAATTCCGCCGTGCTGGAGCGGCTTACGATCGAAAGCGGTCTGCGGCAGGCTCTGGAACGTGACGAATTCTTGCTGGAGTATCAGCCTCAGTACGATATCGAGACGCACGGATTGGTAGGCCTCGAGGCCTTGATCCGCTGGCAGCATCCGGAATGGGGCCGGGTAGCGCCGGGCCGGTTTATTCCCATCGCCGAAGAAAGCGGCCTCATCGTTCCGATCGGGGAATGGGTGATCCGCGAGGCCTGCCGCCAAAACGTGTACTTGCAATCCCTCGGTTTCGCCAAGGTTCCGGTTGCCGTCAACATTGCCTCGCCACAATTCGTTCAGCGATTCGAAGACCTCGTCGCACGGGTGTTGGGAGAAACGGGTATGGAGCCCGAGTATCTTGAACTCGAGTTGACCGAGGGAATCGTCATGCAAGGAGAGGGATCGATTCAGAAACGCTTGCACAAGCTCAAGGACATGGGCGTAAAGTTGGCTATCGACGATTTTGGGACGGGCTATTCAAGCCTCAGTTATCTCAAGCGATTCCCGATCGACAAGCTGAAGATCGATCAGTCCTTCGTGCGCGACATCATCGATGATCAGGACGATCTTGCGATAACCCGCGCAGTGATCAGTCTGGGCCACAGCCTTCGACTGACGGTTATCGCCGAAGGCGTCGAAACGGAGCAGCAATTGGCCTTTCTGCGGGATGAAGGTTGCGATCAAGCTCAAGGCTTTTTCTTCAGCCGTCCTCTTTCTGTCAAAGCGCTAGGCGACTGGTTTTTCGAGAGTTCGACGAAGGCTTAGACAAAATCTCGGTGGGATTCCTCGGCAAGGTATTCGACCGCTCGCGGAGTCCCGGTGATGCCGAACGGAAAGACTCGGCGGCGATCCAACGGTTACTGTTGACCCTCGCCGCGCGGGTTTTCAGTATGCCTGTCTTGAAAGCGGAATTGGAGCCGTGCAGTTCCACGGTTGTCTGGAGTGTATTGCATGGATGTCCGAAATCGTTCGCCCATGTCGGTTTGCGGAGCAATCGTACTAGCCTGGGCATGCTTTCTGGTGATTGCACTCCGGTTCTGTCTGGCGGAGCCCTCGTTTGCCGGCACGGACGAGGCCGCGCCGCCCACCATCGATCCCGGGCGCCTGGAAGCCCATGTCCGAACCTTGTCGGAGATGCTAGGGCCAAGGGATGCCGGTCATCCGGATAATCTCGATCGTGCGGCATCGTATATCCGTTCGGCGTTCGAGCAAGCGCAGGGCAAAACCGCGGACCAGCCGTTCCGGGTCGGCCGAACGACTTACCGCAATATCATGGCTAGTTTTGGCCCGCCGTCCGAGGAGCGGATCGTCGTCGGCGCACATTACGATACGGCCGGTCCCTATCCCGGAGCCGACGATAACGCGAGCGGCGTCGCCGGATTGATCGAACTGGCGGGACTACTGGGCAAAGCCGATCTCGCAATCCGGGTGGATCTCGTAGCCTATACCCTGGAGGAACCGCCATTTTTCAGGAGCGAGCACATGGGGAGTGCCGTGCATGCCCAGTCGCTCAAGGCGAAGGGGGCGAACGTACGCGCGATGCTTGCGCTCGAAATGATCGGCTATTTCACCGATGCGAAAGACAGCCAGTCATTTCCCGCGCCGGGACTTTCGCTTTTCTATCCGACCACCGGAAACTTCATCGCCGTCGTGGGAAGGATAGGGGAGGGACGGCTGGTGCGAAGTATCAAGAAGGCGATGTCCAACGCCTCAAGCTTGCCGGTGCATTCGATCAATGCTCCGCGCTTTCTCCCGGGCGTCGACTTCTCGGACCATCTCAATTATTGGGAAGCAGGCTATCCGGCCGTAATGATCACCGATACGGCTTTCTATCGTAATCCGAACTATCATGCCGCCACCGACACGCCCGACACGCTGGACTACCGGAGAATGGCCCAAGTGGTAGCGGGAATCTATGCCGCAGTGCTCGAGCTCGCGCGGTAGACCTTCAAATTGCCGATGCGTCAAACGACCGCATCCGCTCCGCATGGTGAAGGCCTTGACTATACCGTGCGAAGGATATTTTCCAGGTGCACGCCTAACACTTCGGCAATACGCTTGAGCTTGTCGATTCGGCATGTCGGCCGTCCCCGGTCGACAAGGGCAACGAACGATTCCGTTATGCCAGCCCGCTCGGCCAGTTCCTCCAGCGTCAGCCCGCGGAACTCGCGCCAGATCCGAATGGCGTTCTCTCCGGCCAAAAGGCGCGCCTTCAAGTCGTCCGGAAGTTGTTCTTCGCCCGGCACAAGCCGTTCCTCGGTTTTGACGTCGGACGCCATGTCCGTCGCCAATTCGGCCAGTTCCACGAGGGACAGATAGTCGTCATATGGAATCATCGCCCATTTCGAGCCTTCTTTTTCAATGATTTGCACGTCCATTCCTAGTCTCCTGAATAGCGGTCTCGTTCTGATTTGATCGGAGGTAATGCTTTACCTTCGCCTTAATGAAGGCAACGTTCGAAGGCGCGTAAATGACGATCGCGGGAGGCGGACCGAAGGTTTTCCAAAACCCGGCGAACATCCGGTTCCGGGGTAGCGGCAAGCAGGCGGTCGTACATCGCCATATTGTATATCTCGGCCTCGACCGCGCTGCGGCAGGCCTCTTCAACCGTATCCGGCGCTGTCACGCGCTCAGGCCAGCGGTCTTCCGGCACGGGTATGCCATAGCGTTCGAACAGCGAGAGCAGGGCAGCGGCATGCCGCGCCTCGGCTTCGACGATGTTAACGAAGGGACGTATCGGACCGAACTTTTCGATGACTTTTCGATAAGCGGCGAGCGCCTTGTATTCGTCATCGAGCGCTTCGGTCAGGCGGTCCTTCAAGCTCGAATTCATGAACATTTCCTAAAGTGGCGGGTGCTGAGTGGCCAGACCATCGCATATTCCGACCGCAAAGCCCTAGGGGAAGGTATGCGGGTCGGTGCCTTCGCACTCGGCCTCGGGATGGTGTTTCTTGATGATGGCCTCGATTTCTTCTACGCGGTCTCGGGGCACGTCGATCATCAGCAGGAATTCGCCTTTTTCCATGGCCTCCTGGAATTGATCGATCCGCCGGTTACCGATGCTGCTGCCGACCATGCTCGACATCAATCCTCCGACCCCCGCGCCAGCCAGGGTGATCGCAAACAGCGCTCCGCCGCCCAGAACCAGCCCCGTGGGCAAGGCGATCGCCACCAGCCCGGCCAAGAGTCCCGTCGCGCCGCCGAGTGCGACGCCCTGTTCCAGGGCCGGAAGGAAGTCGGTCTTTTGCAGGAAAGTGGCTTCGGGCAGATCTTCCAAAGGCGTGCCGCGTTTGGCCAGTACGTGGATGTGGCGTTCCTCGATCCGCGCCAGCAACAACTCGTCCACAATCTTTTTGGTAATTTCGATGTTCGGTACCAAGAAATAGATGCGTCGCATGATTCTTGCTCCAGTTCTGATTAGGGATGTTGGACTAGCCGACCAAGGCGGCGGCCGACAATGCCGGAGTAAACCCGGCGGTAACGGGCCGAAAGCTTCGCATTGGGGTAGCAATTAGACTCGATTTCAGGAAGGAAATTGCGTAACGGTTATGCGATTGCATCATCTCGAGGCTGGCGAAAAAGGCCGCGTTAGAGGGGGATCGGGAAAGCCCGGCTTATTGCCAAAAAGCTTCCGACGACTCATGAAAACCACGACTCTCAGTCAAAGGGCATGCGCAACCGAAAGGCCGATGGGGGATCATTGCGTCGACGGGTGGTGTCCAACCAGATGCAGCACGCCAACTCAAGAGGAGGCCTCCATGTTCTTCAAGCAGTTCTATCTCGGCTGTCTCGCCCACGCCTCTTATCTCATCGGCGATGAAGGGACGAAAACCGCCGTCGTCGTCGATCCCCAGCGCGACATCGAGCAATATCTGGAAGAGGCGCGCCGGCAAGGCCTCGAGATTCGCCATGTGTTCCTGACCCACTTTCACGCCGATTTCATTGCGGGACACCTGGAACTGCGGGATCGTGTCGGCGCCAACATCCATTTGGGGCCGAGGGCGGATGCCGAATATGCGTTCATTCCGCATCCCGACGGCGATACGCTCGAATTCGGTCAGGTCCGCCTGAAGATCCTGGAAACACCCGGCCATACCCCCGAAGGTATCTCGATCGTGGTTTACGATCAGGCCAAGAGCACGGAGATTCCCTATGCCGTGCTGACGGGCGATACGCTGTTCATCGGGGACGTGGGACGCCCCGACCTTTTGGCCTCGTTCGGCGTTTCGGCCGAAGACCTGGCCGCGATGCTTTACGAGTCTCTGCACGAAAAGCTGTTGCCCCTGCCGGACGAAACCTTGGTTTACCCGGCTCACGGCGCGGGGTCCATGTGCGGGAAAAGTCTCAGCACCGACCTGTTCTCCACCATGGGAACGCAGCGCGGGTACAACTACGCGCTCAAACCCATGAGCAAGGAAGACTTCATTCGCCTGGTCACGGCGGGCCAGCCGGAAGCGCCGAAATATTTTTCCCATGACGCGGTACTCAACCGCAAGGAGCGCGCAACCCTCGAAGAAACCCTGGCGACCGGGCTGAAACCGCTCTCGCTCGACGCGGTGCTCACGATGAAACAGGCCGGGGCGCAGCTTCTGGACGTGCGCGAGACGGCGGATTTCGCAGGGGCGCACCTGGCGGGCAGCGTGAACATCGGCCTCGGCGGCCCTTATGCCACTTGGGCGGGCACATTGCTCGATCGCACTAGGCCCATCGTGCTCATCGCCGAACCCGGCCGCGAGCAGGAAGCCGCGATGCGTCTCGGCCGAATAGGTTTCGACAATGTCGCAGGTTATCTCGAAGGGGGCATGGAAGCGCTGGAGCAGCGGCCGGATCTCATCCGGCGGACCGACCGGATCGCAGCCCCGACCCTGGCGGAAAAGCTGGCCTCGGCGCAGTCGCCCCTGGTTCTCGATGTGCGTACCGAAAACGAATGGCAGCAGAAACGCATCGGCGAAAGCCTCAATATCCCGTTAAACCGGCTCGCGGAACGGAGCGGCGAACTGCCCCGCGACAGGCCCATCGTGGTCCATTGCGGCACCGGCTACCGCTCGTCCATCGCCACCAGCTTGCTGGAAGATCAGGGATTCGATAATACGATCGATCTCGTGGGCGGTTTTAACGCGTGGGAGAAATGCTGTCCCAGTAACATCGCCGGTGGAACGGGTTAGAGCATTTTCCGGTTTTCTGTAGCGCTTCCCCAAGGTGTAGGTCGGCAATCCTTTGCCGACGAAGACGCTCGGTCGGAGCACGGCGTCGGGAAAGGATTCCCGACCTACGGGGCGGCAGGGTGGTCGGCAATCCTTTGCCGACGAACCGGGTCGGCAAGGAACGTTGTCGGCAAGGGATTGCCGACCTACGCGCTTCCCGTACCGCTAAACCGTGGTGAAAAACGCGCTAATTGCCACGCCTCCCTTGGAGCGGGCGATATCCGTCGGTCAGGGTGTTCAAGAAGGCAACGAGGTCGTCCATTTCCCGTTCGGTCAGTCCCAGGTTGCCCAGTTCGTCATGGTTGACATTGTCCGCTATCTCGGGGGCGGGCCAGCAACCTTGCTTGAGGGCATCGCGCTCACGGGGCATGGCGTCCCGGCAGGCGGGCTTGACGTCCCGGTTGTTGTAGAACTCGACCACGCCACGCAAGGTCTGGAAATAACCGTTGTGCATGTAGGGACCGGTTATCGCGATATTGCGAAGGGTCGGGACCTTGAACTTCCCGTCCTCGGCAACGCTGCCGACGCTGGCGCCCAGGCCCCGGTCCGCGAAGTCGCGGCCGGCGGAATTGAACTCGGGCGGCAAGGCGTAGAAGGGATTGTCCGGATTCTTTGGAACGCCCAGGTTGTCATAGGTGAAATCCGTGAACAACGGCGGGGAATCCTCCTCCGACGGCCGGTTGGGATGGCAGGCGGCGCAATTGCCCTTGGCGGGATCCTCGTACACCTTGAGCCCCCTGAGTTCCCGCGGGCTCAATTTGACCTTTCCGGCCAGATACGCGTCGTATTTCGAGCTGAAGCGGTTGAATGCACGGATATTCTCGAATGCGGCGATCGCGTCGGCGATGAGATCGTAGGCCCGTTCGGTGTCATCCAGGGCACCCCGTCCATACACTTCTTCGAACAACCGGGCATACGGGGCCTGACGTACCTTTTCCACCACGGCAGTTCGACTCGGATTGGCCATTTCGACCGGATTCAGGAACGGCTGTTTCGCCTGTTCTTCCAGAGTCGCGGCGCGGCCGTCCCGGAATTGGCCGCCTACGAACAGCCCCTCCTGTTCGTCGTAGTGGAATGCCGGGCTGAATGCGGCATACATGACGGTGGGAGTGTTACGGCTGCCGAACCGTCCCGAAATCACGCCCTCGGAGGTGGGAATCCTCTTGTCCGGGTCGGTGAATGCGCGTTTGGGCTCATGGCAGCTGGCGCAGGATTGCCCGGCCGGCGAGGAGAGACTGGCGTCGAAGAACAACTCCCGGCCCAGTTTGGCCTTCGGCGTGAGCCACTGGCCTCCGGGCAAGGCTTGATCGTCGGCTGCGGCCTGAATGGCAAGGAGCGTGAATACGGTGCCCCATATTTTGACCTTCATGATCGTCCTTTTTGTTTTTTGTAATGATAAGGATTCTCATTTGTAATTAGTGTTGAGTCAAGAACCCATACCACGCAAATACACACAACTCCGTTTTGAAATGAAAACCCCATGGAGATGGTGCGGATGCTCGAATGACGACCGACCTCTTTCTGATGGCAAATGGCGAACATTCCGCTTTTCTTGGCTATAACCGCTTTCGCTATTTCAGAAATCGGGCAACCGCGATGCCATCCATCTGAGCAAGTCTTGATTTATTCGCGCCGGCCCGTGAACTCGTCGTATAGTTCAGGGAGTCGAGAGGTCGAAACTGTTGTAGGAGGTTGATCGGTGGTGCGATGCAGCAGGAACTCGGTGTGGCTACTTTTTCTGATTGTTTTCTCGCTGCTCGGCGCGGTTCGGTATGCGAACGGTGCCGAATCGGAAGAAGGTAAAGTCGATGTTTACTTCTTCTGGAAGGACGGTTGTCCGCACTGTGAACGTGAGAAGGATTTCCTCAAACGGTGGGAAAGAGAGGAAACGCGAGTTCGCGTTCATTTTCTGGAAATCAGCCGAGAACCACGAAACTACGAGGTCTTTGCGGGGCTGGTCAGGCATTTTGGAATCGAGCGGCCGGGGGTGCCTCTGACCGTGATCGGGGAGACGTTCTTCGATGGCTACAACGACGACTCGACGACCGGAGCCGAGATCAAGTCCGCCGCAAAGACCTGTTTCGAGGCTCTTTGCACGGATCTGGTTTGGCCGCTGTTGACCGGGAAAGCGGATACGCGCGCCGACGACCGGCCCCAGCCGGTCAAGAAAACGCCGAAGGTTCTGAAACTGCCGATATTCGGAGAAGTGACCATCGGCCAGGTCTCTCTTCCCGTGCTGACTTTGATGCTCGCGGCCGTGGACGGCTTCAATCCGTGCGCCATGTGGACCTTGCTTTTCCTGATCAGTCTGCTGGTGGGATTGCGCAACCGGTTTCGGATGTGGGTGCTGGGCAGCGCATTCATCGTCGCCTCGGCTGCGGTTTACTATCTGTTCATGGCGGCCTGGTTAAACTTGCTGCTTTTTTTCGGCATGCTGCTCTGGATTCGCATCTTGGTGGGAACGCTGGCGCTGGGCGGCGGTACTTATTACCTTCGCGAATATTTCGTGAATCCCGAGGCTATCTGTAAAGTGACCGCACCCGAATCGCGGAAGCGCGTTTTCGAGCGGCTGCGTTCCCTGGCCAGCGAGCGGCGCTTCCTGCTCGCGCTGGCGGGCATTATCCTGCTTGCCTTTGCGGTGAACCTGGTGGAACTGATCTGTTCCGTCGGAATACCGGCTATTTATACCCAGGTGCTTGCTCTGAGCAACCTGCCGACATGGCAATATCATGCTTACCTCGGCCTTTACATACTGGTGTTCATGCTGGACGACCTCTTCGTGTTTTTCGTCGCCATGCAGACCCTGCGGGTGACCGGGCTGACGGGGACATACGTGCGGTATGCTCACGCCATCGGCGGCGTTGTGCTGATCGCCATCGGCTTGCTGCTGCTGTTCAGACCCGAATGGCTCGCTTTTTCGGTATAGGCCGCTGACGGAAGGGAGGGATACCCGTGGATGAAGAAGACCGGAACGAACTGAACGAAGCTTTCTTCAAGCGCAACGGCGGGAAAATCACGGATCGGCATTTCGACCGCATCATCGAAAAGGCTCGCGAGATCGAGAACAAGGTCAAGAAGATTCCGGCGCTGTATCAGGTCTGGCTGGATATCCTGCTCTGCCTGGAATTGATCCGCGATTACCGATCGGGGACATACCGGGATATCGCGGCCTGGGCGATCGCCGCCGTGGCCTTCGGTCTCCTGTATCTGATCAACCCGGCGGAGTTGATCCCGGATGTGATCCCTATCGTCGGCTATCTGGACGATGTGGCCGTCATGGCGCTGATCTTGAAGCTCGTGAAGGTCGAACTCGAAAAATACGCGGCTTGGCGAAAGGCTCGCGACGAGTATCAGGAAGCGCTTTCCAGACTTTTCGCTGATGAGTGACGCAGCGAGCGATTTTGCTTCCCGTGCCGCGAACGGCGACCTATCCGCCTTCGGCATGTATGTTCAAGCCCACTTTTCGACCGTTTCCCGCTGGTTCGCCGAGCGTGCCCACATTCTGCAAGCCCTTCTCGCCTCGTTGTTCACCTGGGGAATGACCGCGCTCGGCGCCGCCCTGGTGTTTTTTACCAAGCGGATGAACCAAAAGCTGCTTGATGCCATGCTGGGATTCTCGGCGGGAGTGATGTTGGCCGCGAGTTACTGGTCTTTGCTCGCGCCCGCGCTCGATTTATCGGAAGGCTATGGCCGTTTTGCCTGGCTTCCGGCGGCAACGGGATTCGCCCTCGGCGCTTATGCGCTGAGTCTTTGCGACTGGCTGTTGCCCCATTTCCAACTCGGCGCAGCGATGCAGACGGAGGAGGGGGGCGTCACGACCTGGCGGCGTACCATGCTGCTGGTGCTCGGCATCACCCTGCATAACATTCCCGAGGGGCTGGCCGTGGGCGTGGCCTTCGGCGCCTTGGCCTGCGGTTTGGATACGGCCAGTCTGGGCGGTGCGATTGCCTTGGCGATCGGCATCGGTCTGCAGAATTTTCCGGAGGGCGCGGCGGTGGCCATGCCCTTGCGCCGCGTGGGCTGGTCGCGGCTGCGCAGCTTCTGGTACGGGCAGCTGTCCGCCGTGGTCGAACCGGTCGCCGCCGTCATAGGCGCCGCCGCCGTATCCGCGTGCTTGGCCATCATGCCTTACGCGCTTGCCTTCGCGGCCGGGGCCATGATCTACGTGGTGATCGAAGCGATAATTCCCGAGTCGCGGGAACGGGGCAACACCGACGTCGCCACGCTGGGGGCCATACTCGGTTTCATTGTCATGATGATTCTGGATGTGGCCTTGGGCTGAATGGGGTTGAGACATTTGGATCAAGCCAAGCGGAGAGGATGCGCAGGGCAGTCTCGGTATCCGGAAAGCACGCGCAATATCAGTTCTTTACCAATGCGAGTCGCCGGGCGACCGCTTCGTCTACTGTCGTATCCGAAGCGGTGTCTTCAAGCATTGCATTCACGACGTCATCTGCTCCTGAGCCGCTCGTCGCCTCGATTGCCGTTTCCTCCGGTACCGTCTTCAGGTTGGTCGGTCCGGCTCCGATATGTTCGGAAAACACGTTTCCCGGGTGGCAGGTTTGGCGGGCGACTTAGCTGCCTGCTCGCTTTTGGCGGCAAGATGCGCCCGTCCAGTTCCAGATCGACCTTGAGACGCTTCACGGCGGTTTTGGCGGCCTTGGCGTTGCCGAACGGCCCCGCTATAACCTGATGGCGTTCGCCGCTCGGAACAACTTGTGCCGGTATCGGAGGACCCTGATGATTGAGTATGGCGGCGAGTCGCTGCGCTGCCGTTTCGCTGGACATGACGGCGGCGGACACGTACCAGCCGTTGCTGGCTTTCCGCGCCGATTCGGGTTGTCCGAACCACTTGTCGGGTCGCGCGATAGGCTGCGCCCCCGCGAGTACGGCATCGATAGGCGGTGTTCCCGCGGCAATCGGTAGCGGAATGCCCAGTCCTTCTTGGAGAATGCGTTCGATCTTTCCCCAATCCAGGGGCTGGTTCTGATCCTGCTCCCACTTTTTAAGATTGGCGCGGACGGTTTTCTTGAGCGATTTTTCGTTTAATTCCTCATGGCTCCGGTAAGCCTGCAGGTAGACTACCCCGTCACGCCAGCCCACGAGATAAGGCTGATTGACGATATACACCGGCTCGTTCAGTGGAATCTGCGAGTACAGCTTACTGGCGTCCTCCGGATACAAGCGGATGCAGCCATTGCTGGCTCGAAGCCCGACGCTATAAGGCTTGTTCGTGCCGTGAATGAGATACATCTGTCGGTTCAGGTACAGGGCATACTTGCCCAAGGGGTTGTTAGGTCCAGGCGGCACTGCGGCCGGCAAGGGATCCCCCCAACGGAGGTGGTCGTCTCGGATGTTCTTTGTCGGATACCAGGTCGGGTTTTTGATCTTTCGGGCGATTCGCATTGCCCCGCTGGGAGTCGCTCGCCCTTCCCGGCCGATACCTATGGGATAAGTGACAACCTCGGCGCCGTTTCCCTTGGCCGGAAAATAGAACAGCCGCATGGCGGCGAGATTGATGACCAGACCCCGCCGCGGCGCCCGCGGCAGTACGAACTGCACCGGGATCAACGCTCTGCCGCTCGCGTCCGGTAGCCACGGATCGAGCTCGGGGTTTGCCGCGACGATCTCTTCGTATCCCAATCCGAAGTGCCGCGCGACATCGGGAAGCGTGTCCCCTTGCTGAAGCGTAATAACTCCGAACGACCCGACTACCCCTTCGTCCTTGGCGACAGAGAATCGGTGCTTCTCCAACGACGCGATCGGTGGGCTCGCAACAGGCGCCGACTCTTGCGCCGGTTCCTCCATCGGCTCCTTGATCGGAGGCGGTAACCAGCCCCACTCGCCATGCCAGTGATTTGACATCTCTTGCATCGGGCGATAGGCGCATGCAGATAGTCCACAGCAGAAGCCCAGGATAAGAATCAGCCCCCGCTTACGGCGCCGTGGCTGATGCGATGCCCACGGCTGCGAACGCTCCACAGGAACATTCAATCGTGCTTCTCCTCTCATGCCGGAGGTATCGGCCGAATTCGGACCATTTTCCATGAGTGCAACAGGCATGCGGGTCGGCTACCGCGGCAAACACTAACTCTGTCGCTCCTCAAATGTTTGCGCCACAGCAAACATTTCGACGCATTAGACCTAAACGGCGGTGCAGAAGTGCGATAGAACGGAGACGATGCTGTTGGCCGGGATGACTATTGCGAATCGGTGAGGGTCGTGGCCGATACTGTGGCTCGATTTAAGGAGTCTCTGATTAAGTCCTTCGACAGGCCCTTCGACTTGGCTCAGGACAGGCCCTTCGACTCGGCTCGGGACAGGCTTGTCGAAGGCTCTCCTGAGCCTGTCGAAGGGGCATGAACGGAATCCACTCGTTCAGAGCTTCCTTAAAAATATCTTGGCTTGTTCGAAAAATGAAATTGGCGCTCGAAGTAGGTCGGCAATCCTTTGCCGACACCTGCTGAGGCTGCGTCGGCAAAGAATTGCCGACCTACTTCTGGTCCGGCCTCGGCTCCCTCGGTCTACCTGGAGGCCGCGCAGGCCATCAGTAGCTTTCCAGTATTTTAATGTAATTGGCGCGTTCGAAGGCTCCCGGATTCGCTACTTTGGCGCGGCTCATGATGCCGCGCATGGGTTCCAGTGATTGAAACCCGCGCTGGTCCATCCAGTCCCTCAAACCGTCCACCAGCGTGCCGGCATAGTCCGGACCGTTGCGCAGCAGGGCGGAGGCGACCATCACCACGTCCGCGCCGGCGAGGAGATACTTGATGATTTCGACGGCGCTTTCCACGCCCCGCGTCGCCGCGAGCGAAGCCTTGATCCGGCCGCGCAGAAGCGCGATCCAGAGCAGGGGCAGGCGAATCTCCCCGGCGTGACTGAGGGAGAGGGTCGGAGCGACCTCCAGGTTGACGATATCGAGATCGGGCTGATAGAAGCGGTTGAACAGGACCAGGGCATCGGCGCCCTCGGCATCGAACTGCCGGGCGATATGGCCGAAGGCGCTGAAGAAAGGGCTCAGCTTCAGCGCCACCGGAATGGAGACGGCTTGCTTGACCATCCGCAGGATGTCCAGGTAGCGCTGCTCGACCTCGCGCCCCGAGACATCGAAATTCGCTTCGATGCCGTAGATATTGAGCTCCAGGGCTTTGGCGCCGGCCTCCTGCAGTTGTCGGGCGTAGTCGATCCAGCCCTCGCCGGTCACGCAGTTGAGGCTGGCGATGACCGGAATGTCCACCGCCTCGGCGGCGCGCTGGACCAGGCTCAGATAGCTGTCCGGGCCGACGCGGAAATCGCCCACATCGGGGAAGTAGCTCAGCGACTCGGCATAACTTTCCGACGGGTGATCCATCAGCTGAACGAACGCCATCCTTTCCTGGCGGATCTGCTCCTCGAACAGCGAGAACAGGACCACCGCCGAGACCCCGCCGTCCTCCAGCCGGCGAATGCCGTCCAGCGTCTCGGAAAGCGGCGAGGCCGAGGCGACCACGGGATGATCGAGCTCCAGTCCCATATAGCGTGTCTTCAGATCCATGCGGGCTCCCCTGTTACGGAAGGTCGACGCTGGCGTCGGGATGAAAGCGGCTGCCGGCGCGGCTGGCCATTTCCTCGTAAATGTCCCATTTTTGATCGACTACCTGCTGCGCCATCTCCATCAAGCGTTCGAAGTTCCGGGGATTGGTATGGCTCAGCATCATAAAGCGCAGCTCGTTGTAGGCATACTCCTTGAATCGGATGCGCGGACGCGGCGAATCCAGCACGAACGGATTCCGGTCCGACCGGCGCAGCGCCGGGTTGTACCGGATCAAGGGCCAATAGCCGCTGGCGACGGCCAGATCCTGCTGGCGCATGCCGTGTTGCAGATTGTAGCCGTGGGCGATGCAATGGCTGTAGGCGAGGATCAGGGAGGGACCGGGATAGGCTTCCGCCTCGCGGAAGGCGAGCAGGGTCTGCTGCGGGTTCGCCCCCATGGCGATGCGCGCCACATAGACATTGCCGTAGGCGATGGCCTGTAGGGCGAGGTCCTTCTTGGCGACGGTCTTGCCGGCCGCGGCGAATTTGGCCACGGCGCCGAGCGGCGTCGCCTTGGACATCTGCCCGCCGGTGTTGGAATACACCTCGGTGTCCAGCACCAGCACGTTGACGTCGCGGCCCGAGGCCAGCACATGGTCGAGGCCTCCCGAGCCGATGTCGTAAGCCCAGCCGTCTCCGCCGACGGTCCAGATACTGCGCCGCACCAGTTGGTCGACCACCGACAGAAGATCCTTCGCCTTGTCGTCGGTCCGCTGCAGCAGCATGGCCTTGAGCTTGGCAACGCGCTCGCGCTGGGCGCGGATCTGCGACTCGGTGAGCTGCGGTGCGGCCAGGATTTCGTCCACCAATTCGGGATCTAGCGAATCTTTCAGCTCGCGGGCGAGCCGCTGCGCCAGAGCCAAGTGCTGATCGGCGGTAAGGCGAAAGCCGAAGCCGAATTCGGCATTGTCCTCGAACAGCGAGTTCGACCAGGCGGGGCCGTTTCCTTCGGCATTCACGGTCCAGGGCGTGGTCGGAAGATTGCCGCCGTAAATGGAGGAGCAGCCGGTGGCGTTGGCGACGATCAGGCGATCGCCGAAGAGTTGCGACAGCAGCCGAACGTAGGGCGTCTCGCCGCAGCCCGCGCAGGCGCCGGGAAATTCGAACAAGGGTTCGAGAAACTGCGCGCCGCGCACCGACGAGAAATCGACCCGGGCGCGGTCGTTCACCGGAATGGTTTCGAAGAAGTGGATATTCGCCTTCTGCGGTTCCTGTATCGGGTCATTGGGCCGCATGTTGATGGCCTTGACGCCGCTCCGGGTGAGGCTCTTGGCCGGGCAGACCTCGACGCACAGGCCGCAGCCCGTGCAATCCTCGACATAGACCTGCAAGGTATAGCGGGTTTCCGGAAAACCGTAGGCGGTGACCGGCGCCGACAGGAAGGTTTCGGGCGCGTTCTCGAGCCGGGATTCGTGGTAGAACTTGGCGCGGATGACGCTGTGCGGACAGACGAAGCCGCAGTTGCCGCATTGGATGCAGATATCGGGCTCCCACACGGGCACGGATTGCGCGATGTTCCGCTTCTCCCACCGGGTGGTGCCCGACGGGAAGGTGCCGTCCGCCGGCATCAGGCTCACCGGCAGTTCGTCGCCCCGGTCGGCCATCATCATCGCCGTGACCCGGCGCACGAAATCGGGCGCCTCCTCGGAAACCACCGGCTGGCGCTTGAGGGTGCCGGTCGCCTGGTCCGGGACTTTCACCTCGTGCAGGGCGGAAAGGGTTCGATCGACCGCCTCGTAGTTCTTCCGCACGATCTCCTCGCCCTTCTTGCCGTAGGTCTTCTTGATCGCTTCCTTGATCTTGGCGATCGCCTGATCGCGCGGCAAAACGCCGGACAGGGCGAAGAAGCAGGTCTGCATGATGGTATTGGTGCGTCCGCCCATGCCGGTTTCCAGGGCGACCCTGGAAGCGTCGATCACATAGAGCTTCAGCGCCTTGTCGATGATCTGCCGCTGAACCTCGTAGGGCAGCCGGTCCCATACGTCGTCCGGGCCGTACGGGCTGTTGAGCAGGAGAACCGCGCCATGCTTGGCCTTGGCCAGCACGTCGAGCTTCTCGATGAAGCTGAACTGGTGGCAGCCTATGAAGTTGGCCGATTCGATGAGATAGGGCGATTCGATCGGCTCGGGCCCGAAACGCACGTGAGACGTGGTCCTGGAGCCGGATTTCTTGGAGTCGTAGACGAAGTAGCCCTGCGCATGGAGATCGGTGGATTCGCCGATGATCTTGATGCTGTTCTTGTTGGCGCCGACCGTGCCGTCCGCGCCCAGACCGAAGAACACGGCGCGCACCACGCCGTCCGGCTCGATGTCGAAACCGGGATCGACGTCCAGGCTGGTGTGCGAAACGTCGTCGACGATGCCCACGGTGAAGTGGTTCTTGGGTCTTTCCTTCTTCAGCTCGTCCAGCACGGCTTTCGCCATGGCCGGATTGAACTCCTTGGAGGAAAGCCCGTAACGGCCGCCGACGATCTCGGGCCGTTTCCCGGCCGGAAGGAGACCGCTGGCCTCCGCTTCCGCCAGCGCCGCGACCACGTCGGTGTACAGGGGTTCCCCGAGCGCGCCGGGACTCTTTAAGCGATCCAGGACGGCAATGGCTTTGGTCGTCGAGGGCAGGGCGGCGAGGAAATGCCCGACGGAAAACGGCAGGCACAGACGCACCTGAATCACGCCTACCTTCTCGCCCTGCTTGGCCAGAAAATCGACGGTCTGGCGCAGGGTGTGCGCGCCGGAGCCCAAAATCACGGCCACGCGCTCGGCCTCCGGATCGCCGTGGTATTCGAACAGGCGATACCGGCGTCCGGTCAGTTCTCCGAAGCGGTCCATGGTTTTCTGTACCAGGCTCGGCAAACGCGCGTAGTAGGGATTTACGGTCTCGCGCCCCTGGAAATAAACGTCCGGGTTCTGCGCGGTGCCGCGGATAAACGGATTGTCGGGATTCAAGGCCCGCGCCCGGTGCGCGCGGACCGTCTCCTCGTCGATCATGGCCCGGATTTCGTCGTCCGAAAGCAGCACGATCTTGCTGATTTCGTGGGAGGTCCGGAAGCCGTCGAAGAAATGCAGGAAAGGAATCCGGCTGTTCAAGCTCGCGGCCTGGGCGATCAGCGCCAAGTCGTGCGCCTCCTGCACCGAGCCCGAGGCGATCTGGGCGAAACCGGTGCCCCGCACCGCGGCGACATCGGAATGATCGCCGAAGATGGACAAGGCCTGCGCCGCCAGGGAGCGGGCGGCGACATGGAACACCGTCGGGGTGAGTTCGCCGGCGATCTTGTACATGTTCGGGATCATCAGGAGGAGACCCTGCGAAGCGGTGAAGGTCGTGGTCAAGGCCCCGGTCTGAAGGGCACCGTGCACGGCCCCGGCGGCGCCGCCCTCGCTTTGCATCTCCACCACCACGGGCACCTCGCCGAAGATGTTGGTCTTGCCCTCGGCCGCCCACTGGTCGGCCAGTTCCGCCATGGTGGAGGAGGGCGTGATGGGATAGATGGCGCACACTTCGTTGACGCGGTAGGCGACATGGGCCACCGCCTCGTTGCCGTCGAGCGTAATGACTTTCGGTTTCGCCATCGTTATTCCCCTCGGGGTTCCGGAATCATTTCGATCGCATGGCAAGGACACTGCTCGTAGCAGACCGCGCAGCCGGTGCAGAGGTCGTAATCGTAGCGATAGCGCTTGCCGGGTCCCAGCTTGACGATGGCGTCCTCGGGACAGGCGCCGTAGCAGCCGTCGCACTCGAAGCAGTTGCCGCAGGAGAAGCAGCGCTTGGCTTCGAACAGAGCCTCGTTCTCGGAGAGCCCCGCGACCACTTCCTCGAAGCCGTAACGCCGTTTCTCCAGTTCGAGTTCGGCTTCCCGCTTCCGTTCGGCTTCGGTGAAGTACCACAGGCGCAGCATATCGGCGCTTACCGGCGGATGCTTGGGCGGCTTGACGTAGCGCGTGCCGCGAAGATAGGCGTCGATACAGCGCGCGGCTTTCTTGCCGTGGCCGACGGCGACGGTCACGGTCCGCTCGCTCGGTACCATGTCGCCGCCCGCGAAGATGCCGGGACTCCCCGTCATCATGTTGTCGTCCACGATCACGACGCCGTCGGGCTTGAACTGGATGCCCGGCACCTCGTGCAGGAAGCGCGTATCGGTTTCCTGGCCCAGCGCCAGGATCAGCGAGTCCGCCTCCAGGGTTTCGAACCGGCCGGTCGGTTCGGGATACCCTTCCGGGTTGATCCTCATCACCTCGACGGTGATATGCGTCTGGTCGATCTCCTTGATGGTGCGCAGCCAGTTGATCTTGACACCTTCCTCGATGGCTTCGTCGGCCTCGAATTCATGGGCCGGCATGTGCGCCCGGTCGCGCCGATAGATGACGAGCGCCTCTTCGGCGCCCAGGCGCCTGGCCGTGCGCGCCGCGTCCATGGCGGTGTTGCCGCCGCCGTAGACGGCCACGCGCCGGCCGAGCTTGGGCGCTTCGCCGGTGGCGGTCTGGCGCAGGAAGGTCACCGCGTCCAGGATCTTGCCGGCGTCACGCGCCGGGATGCCGACGCGCTTGCTCAGATGCGCGCCAACGGCGATGAACACCGCGTCGAACCGGCCGGACTCCTTTTCCGCCAGCACGTCTTCCACCTTGTGATCGAGAACGATCTTGACGCCCATGGCCTCGATCCGCCTGATTTCGCCCATCAGCTCCGCGCGCGGCAGGCGGTAGGCGGGTATGCCGAAGTGCATCATGCCGCCGGCCAGGGGACCCGCTTCGTGGATCTCCACCTGATGGCCCAGCCGGGCCAGGTGATAGGCGCAGGACAGGCCGCTGGGCCCCGCGCCCACGATCAGGACCCGCTTGCCGCTGGCCGGGGCTTTCACGACCTGCCAGCCTTCGCGCAAGGCGAGGTCGCCGAGGAACCGCTCGGCCGCGTGGATGCTCACCGGGCTGTCGATGGGGCCGCGGTTGCAGTGGGTTTCGCAGGGGTGGTAGCAGACGCGTCCGTGCACGGCCGGCATCGGGTTGTCTTCCATCAAGACCCGCCAGGCCTTCTCATAGCGACCGGCGCGCAGGTCGAACAACCAGGACTGGATGTTCTCGCCGGCCGGGCAGGCGTTATTGCAGGGCGGCAGGAGGTCGACGTAAATCGGACGCCGCGTACGGAAGGGGCCGGTGCTCCGCCCGTGTTGCAAGAGGTCCGCCGGTCGCGTCAGGTCGCTGGATTTGCGATTGCTCATTCTAAAAGTTTCTCCATCCTCGATCGGCGGCCTAGTCGATGGCCAAGCAAAGAGAGTCCGCGATCATGCGCCAAAGCTTCGAAGCAGACGGCGCTGCGATGTGCTCCTGTGTCTCGGGGCAAGCGTTTCAGGGTTCGGACGGTGCCTGCCTGGGCAAAGTTTCATCAACCGTATCCGAACTCGGCTGTCCCGTCCCGCTCGAGCCGGTTCGGTGTACCGGCTTTTCGGCTGCGGGACGAGAAGGGGATCGTTACTCGTCTCGAGAATGCTCATGCCTCCTGGCCCCTGTGCGTCAGAAACCGGCTCACCTGGCTTTGCCATCGATTCAGGCCCGTCATCACTCGGTCCATCAGATCGGCGGCCGTGTTGATGCCGGCATAGAGCCGTGCCGCATTGGCGACGACGAAGACCGAGCTGATATGGTGTAAGAACGCGGCGAGTACGGGATTGAGGAAGCCGAAGGTGGCCAGAGCGAGCCCGACGGTATTGAACGACATGGCCCAGGCATAATTCTGCTTGGTTATCTCCGACATCTTGCGGCTGATGTCGAGTACGGTGAGCAAATCGCCGGCATCGTCGCCGAGAATCACGATATCGGACGAGGCGATCGCGAGGGCCACGTTCTTGTGTCCGCCGATGGCGATGCCCACATCGGCGGCGGCCAGGGCCGGAGCATCGTTCACCCCGTCGCCCACCATCGCCACCTTGCCGGACGACTGAAGTTCCTTCACCAGTGCCGCCTTGTCGTCCGGCTTGAAGTTGAAATAATATCCGTCGGCGCCGATCAGATCGGCCACTCGCCTGGCTTCGGACTCCTCGTGATCACCGGTGGCGACGAGTACGCGCTTGACGCCCAGTTCGCGGATCGCTTGCCCCAGGTTGGTCATCTCCGCGCGCATCACGTCCTGAACGACGATGGCGCCTTTGACTTCACGGTTCATGGCGACCCAGATCGCGCGGCCGGAATATTCGAGGTCCGGTATTTCGATTCCGAGCGCCTCCAAGGTTTCGGGACTCCCGATCAGCACTTCGCGGTCTTCCAGTCGCGCCTTGACCCCGCGCCCCGGCAGGTCCTCGGCGTCGCTCACGGGTTTGAATCGCGTGATGTCCTGGTTTCGCGCGAAATTCAAAATGGCCCGCGCCAACGGATGGCTGAACCGCGTTTCCACCGACGCCGCGATCTCGATCAGCTCGCGCTCATCGGCACCTATCGGTATCACCCGGCTGACCCTGGGTTCGGCCAGGGTGACCGTGCCGGTCTTGTCGAGGATTACGGTGTCGATCTCGTGCATGATGTCCAGGGGTTCTCCGCCCCGGGCGAGGATATTGAGCCGCGCCGAGCGGCCTATGCCGGACGCGAATACGGTCGGTGTCGCGAGCGCCCAGGCGCAGGGACACAATACCGACAGGGCGGTCGCCATCAAATCCAGGCTGCCGGTGACGAAAAACAGCAGGAACGCATAGCCGGTCACGCCCAGGATGAGGTACTGGACGATCTTGTCCGCCCTTTGCTGCAGCGTGGATTTTTTCTGAAGGCTTTTTTCGATTTCGCCCGCGATCAGGGCAAGAAACGAAGCGTCGCCGTTCCTGGTGGCCCGAATCTGCAAGGGCGCGGAAAGATTGAGCGTGCCGGAAGTGACTTCATCGCCCGGCACCTTGTGGATCGGAAACGGTTCGCCCGTGACGAAGGATTCGTCGATGGACGATTTTCCCTCCGCAATGCTTCCGTCGACCGGGACGGCGGTGCCGCGGGGCACGATCAGCACGTCGCCCTGCTTCACCTCTTCCGCCGGGATTTCGCGGATTTCGCCGCCGGCGAGCACGAGGGCCGTTCGCTTGGCCTGCTTCACCAGACTTTCGATCTTTTCCCGATTTCTGCGGATGATGGTGAAGGAAATGTACAAACCGAGCCCGATGAACCAGGCGACCATCGCGCCGCTGAGCGGCTTGCCGTCGATCAGGGTGACGGTCATCACCAGAACGATCAGCAGCTCCGCGGAAACCTGCCGCAAAATCAGGAGCGATTTTACGAGCCCTTGAACGTAGAGCGCCAAACAGAAGAGATAAAACGGCAGCCCCAGCCAGTAAAAGAACGGCATGCCGTAAAGTGCGTCCATGGCCAGGAAGATGACCGCCAACAACGCCACGATAAGGCGCAGCAGGAATACGTCTCTCTGAGGGCTGAGGCTCAGGATGCGTCGATCCAGTTGCTGCAACAAAGTTGTCAATTGAGTATCCATAAGAACTTCCGTTCCTTCTTTGATATGGGACACCGCTCGACACGGCTTTTTGCGGATACGGCTCGGGGGACCTTTAAAGAGCCGATTCTGTCTCAAATCTAATCATTGGACAAACGAGTCGGGCAGACGCACAGCGTCCCTTGTCCGATTCCGTACCCGTTTCAGAGGAGATAGATCATGGAAAATATCACTTCATCCAAACCACTCGAAATGCCGCGCCTGAACGAGCCGGCGCCCGCTTTCGAGGTGAATACCACCCACGGCGTCAAGAAGCTCGGCGATTACCGCGGCAAATGGCTGGTGCTGTTCTCCCATCCGGCCGACTTCACGCCGGTGTGCACCACGGAGTTCATGGCTTTCGCCAAGGCCTATCCGGAATTCCAGAACTTGAATTGCGAGTTGCTCGGGTTATCCATCGACAGCAATTATTCACATATTGCCTGGATGCGCACGATCAAGGAGAAGTTCGGCGTGGAGATCCCGTTCCCGATCATCGAGGACCTGTCGATGCGGGTGGCCAATACCTACGGCATGATTCAGCCGGGCGCCTCCGACACCTCGGCGGTGCGCTCCACCTTCATCATCGACGACAAGGGCACCCTGCGCGCCATGGTCTACTATCCCATGACCAACGGCCGCTCCATCCCCGAGTTCCTGCGCCTGGTGCAGGCGCTGCAGACCTCGGACAAGCAGGGCGTGGCCACGCCGGAAGGCTGGCAGCCGGGCGACAAGGTGATCGTGCCGCCGCCGAAGACGGCCCAGGACGCCGAGGCGCGGCTCCAGGAGGGATACGAGTGCGTCGACTGGTTCTTCTGCAAGAAGGCCGCATCATAGCCGCAGAGCGCAGGGGCATCGGGAATAAGTGACTTGGATGGACTGCTTGACACCGCGCGCCGACAGGAGGGAGCGAAAATGAAGCGGTGCCGTAGGCCGGCAATTCGTTGCTGACCCCTCGGATCGGCGAGAGCTTTGTCGGCAAGGGATTGCCGACCTACGACCTTCCCGATCCAGACTGCCAAAACTGTGGTGAAAATTGGTCTAAGCGATGCTGATTATGGCCGGGATCGGTGCCATCACTTTCTTCATGCCCGGCCGCTGATAAAGGATTTCGAAAATGAGCAGCAAGGCAGAAAAGGGTGGCGGCGTCTTCCGAGGCATCAAGCTGCTGCTGTGCGAAAACCCCTTGCCCCCGATCGAGGAGGCTATCGAGGCGGCTCGCGCCGAGCTGCCCTTGAGCAATTACTATACCGAGCCGTACTCGGAACCGTTGCGCCGGCTCATCAGCGAACGGACCGGCGTGCCCGAGCGGCTCATCCATATCAATGCCGGTTCGGAACTTATTCTGCGCCAGCTGTTCCAGCGCTTGGGGCATCAGGTACACCTGCTGACTCCCACCTATGTCCTGTTTCCGGAGATTGCTCAGTCCTACACCGAAACGCGGCTGCGGCCGGAAGCGGATTTCCGCTTCGACCTCTCGGAGCTGGAGATTCCCGTTGGCACCAGTCTCGCCGTCATCGTCAATCCCAACAACCCCAACGGCGGCACCTGCGACATGGCGCCGCTGCCCGGCCTGCTCGAACGATATCGCGACACTTATTTCCTGGTGGACGAGGCCTTCATCGGCATGGCCGGCCATAGCGTTGCCCACCTGGTGCCGCGATACCCGAACCTGCTGGTCACCCGGACCCTGTCCAAGGCTCACAGCCTGGCGGGTTTTCGGGTGGGCTATGCCATATTGCCGGAAGCCCTGGCGGACGATCTGAACACGAGCAACGATGCTTACCCCTTGGCGAGAGCCAGCCAGGCGGCCGCCATCGCCACTTTGGAAAAAGAGGACAAGATCCGGGAGCGGGCCGCCACCCTGCGCGGCTGGGCCCGTGATTTGGCCGGTGAACTCGAGGCGCTGGGGGTGAGAACATTCCCCACGGAGACCTATTTCTTCCTGGCCGATTTCACACCGCATGACGCAGGCAAGATCGCTGAAAGCCTGAGGCAAAAGGACGTCCTCATCAAGCCCCTGAACGACCCGCAGCTCGGCCCCGCCTACATGCGGGTGACCACCGCGACGCCCGAGGACAACATGCGCTTCGTCGCCGCGCTGCGGGAGCTGCTGTGACGGGCGATCCCAGGGCTGAGCCATTCATCCGACATCACCAACGCTACGAGGATTGGTTCAACCGTCACCGGGCGGCCTACCTCTCCGAGCTGCTCGCCGTGCGTGCGCTGCTGCCTTGGCAGGGGCGAGGGCTGGAGATCGGGGTGGGGGCCGGACGCTTCGCCGCGCCTCTCGGCGTCGCCTACGGGATCGACCCGGCGGCGGAGATGCTGGGCTACGCCCGCGCCCGCGGCGTGCGCGCCGCACAGGCGATCGCCGAGGCGCTACCCTTTGCGGACGCGGTGTTCGACTATGCGCTGATCGTGACCACGATCTGCTTCGTGGACGACCCTGTGGCCATGCTGCGCGAGGCCGCTCGCGTCCTTAGGCCGGGCGGTGTGCTCGTCATCGGTTTCATCGACCGGAACAGTCCCCTGGGACAGGACTACCTCGCCCACCAGGCGGAGAACGTCTTCTATCGGGAGGCTAGCTTCTATTCCGCCGATGAGGTCAATGCCCTGCTCATGGATACGGGCTTTCACGACCCGGTCTGGGTGCAAACCTTATCCACACCGCTTGAGCGGGTCCGGGACATCGAGCCGGTCAGCGCCGGTGCCGGCCAGGGCGCCTTTATCACCGTACGGGTCCGCCACTGAGCATCGCTGGGAGAAGAAGATGGCGGCACAGCAAACGCTCGCTTGACCAACGGTCCTGCAATGAATCAAAGCACTCATGCAAGCCTGATATTGGTGCGCCACGGGCTGAGCACCTGGAATTTCGAAAACCGCTTCACCGGATGGACCGACATCGGTCTCATCGAAAAAGGAATCGAGGAGGCCCGCCGCGCCGGTCGGATACTGTGCCAGCAAGGCTATTCCGTGAATATCGCTTATACCTCCATGCTCAAGCGTGCCATCCATACCGCCTGGCTTATTTTGACCGAGATGGATCGGATGTGGGTGCCGCTGGAGTGTAGCTGGCGGCTCAACGAGCGGCATTATGGCGCATTGCAAGGGTTGAACAAGAAAGAGACGGCTGAGCGACACGGTGAGGAGCAGGTTCATGTGTGGCGGCGCAGCTATTCGGTACGGCCGCCTGCGCTGAGCCACGATGATCCGCGTCATCCGCGTTTTGACCCGCGCTACGCCCACCTCGACCCCCGCGTCCTCCCGGCGAGCGAATCGCTGTTCGATACCCTTGTGCGATGCCTGCCCGCCTGGCAGGACCGCATTGCTCTCGACCTGCGAATGGGACGCCATGTCTTGGTGGCCGCGCACGGCAATAGTCTGCGCGCGCTGGTCAAAATGCTGGACGGCATTTCGGACGAAGAGATTCCTCTGGTGGAAATCCCCACCGGCGTACCCGTGGTCTACATGTTTGACCAGGACCTCAACGTCGCCTCGAAGATAATGCTCGATTAGCTCGTGATATAAGTACGACCACGTCGCGTCAATCGCGTAGGCCGTACAATTCGCTCGTACGGCAAAACAGGCTTGGCGGAAGTCGCTGGCGCCTTCGGCTCGGGTGAACCGATTCAAGCATTCGTCGGCAATCCCTTGCCGACAAAGCCGTTGGCCGGGCCGCGTGGCGTCGGGAAAGGATTCCCGACCTACGGGGGCACGGTTGTAGGTCGGCAATCCCTTGCCGACGAAGACGCTTGGCCGGGGCATGGCGTCGGGAAGGGCGGCTTCGGCGCTCCAATCGCAAACGGTCATCCCAGGAGCGCTGGGATGACCCTTCCAATCGCAAACGGCCTGGCCGGGAGCGCCGGCCAGCCCCTTCCCGAAGACGCCGTTTGCGATTGGAAGGTCGCGACTAAAGCGACGTTTGCGATTGGAAGGGGCCGATTAAAGGCCCGTTTGCGATTGGAAGGGGCCGATTAAAGGCCCGTTTGCGATTGGAAGGGATTCCCGACCTACTCGCTGGTTCTTCTGCAAGAAGGCCGCGTCATAACCGCCAAAGGCGACCCATAGCCATGGAGCGCCGGGGCAATCGAGAGCGAGTGGCTTGGGTGGGCCGCTCCAGCGCTCGGGACTGTGGCGGACTTATTTGGCTCCGAAGACCACTCTGTCCACACCAGTATTGCCGGTGCCGGGGTCGTAGGCGTAAATCACCGCTTCATAGTCCCCCTTGTCCCGCGCCGGCACCTGTGCCGCAAAATGATTGACTTCGCCGGTGAATGCCAGAGGATATTCGCCCACCGCGTTGCCGTCCCGTTTCAGCAAGGCCTTTACTTCGTATTTGTCGGCATCCCATAGGCCGCCTTTGCTGATGGGGCAGCCGCACATCATCGTCACCTCCGCTTCCAGCTTGGCCTGACCTTTCTCCAGCGCGGAGATTCCGCCGCGCACGATGAAACCGGGTAAATGGATGACGATGCCGTCGCCGATGATGTGCTTGCCGGGTACGACCCAACTGGTCACGCTCGCCTCTTGCAGAGATTGGCGCTGTCCGTACGGACCGAATATCTTGAAGCGCAGCAGTCGTGGCTCGGCGAGGTCGAGCCGGGCCAAATAACCCGCCGTGTTGTCGTCGGCGAGCGGCTGACCGCGCTGGTGAGGGGTTTCCATGAGGCGTTTGGTGTCGCCGGTGCCGCCGGTAATCCACCCCTGATTCAGAATCTCCCCGGTCTCGGCGTCCTCGACCACCGCCCGTACCCCACCGACACCGCTGCCGACGAACTTGGAATCGACGCCTTTCACCCGCAGCATGATCCGGGTTTCTTCGGCCAAGACGGCGTTACATAGCGACAAAAGCAAGAAAATCGGCGCGACGAGCGTTTTCAGCGTCCGCCGGTCTATCGGCATGCGTCCCGATGGCCGCAGTATTCGCTTGTCTTTCCGGAAAACCATGCTTTTCCTCCTTGATGATTAGACTCGAGTTTGCGACGGCTTCCCGCCGAAAGCAAGAAACGGGGTTAACGCGATGCCGCTTAAGGTGAGGCGCGCTGGCGGACACGAAGTTTTGCGGGCTTGTCCTCTGGCTCCCGGTTTGGCACTATCCGCTCAGGAAGCATAACGGAAGGCGAACGGGAACATGACGGATAATCAGCCTTCGATCTTGACCGTCCAAGGGATTTCGGTGTCTTACGGCGACGAAACGATCATCCGCGATCTTTCGTTCTCGGTGGCCGAGGGCGCCGTCTTCGTGATCCTGGGACCGAACGGCGCGGGAAAGACGACGCTGCTCAGGGCGCTCCTCGGCCTGATCCCTTATCAGGGGACGGTCACCTGGCAGACCCGAAACATCAGTTATCTGCCGCCTCAGGAGTTTCTGCAACGCCAGGAGCTTCCGCCGCTCAGTATCGAGGAGTTCTTTCGTTTCAAGACCCGCGATGTCGACGCCGTGAAACGGATGTTCGCCGAGGTCGGACTGGACGAATCCCTGCTGCAACGACCGTTCGGAGCTTTGTCGACAGGCCAGTTCCAGCGCATGCTGATCGCGTGGGCGCTGGTGAACGATCCCGACGTGCTGTTGCTGGACGAGCCCACCGCGGGCATCGACGTGGGGGGCGAGGAGACGATCTATACCTTGCTCAACCGCTACCGGCAAAGAAAACCCCTGACCATCCTGCTGGTGACGCACGACCTCCATGTGGTGTGGGAATATGCGTCGGTCGTGCTTTGCCTCAACCGGCAGCAGCTTTGCATGGGCGCCCCCCAGGAAGTGCTCACGCCGCAGCAGCTCCAGGCGCTCTACGGTACCGGCGTGAAATATTACGAGCATCACCATCGGTGATTTTATGAGCGGAAAAATCCTGCTTGCCCTGATCCTTGGTGGCGCCACCGGCGCGGTCGCCGGCTACCTCGGCTCGCTGATGCTGAGCAAGCGCATGGCGCTGGTGGGCGGTGCCTTGGGGCATCTGACCTTGCCCGGTATCGCGTTGGCGCTGCTGTACGATTTCGATGTTTCCATCGGTGCGGTCTTGTTCTTAGGTTTCGGGGTGCTCCTCATCTGGTATCTGGAAAGAGTGACGCGGCTGCATCTCGAGGCGCTCACCGCCGTCGTGTTTTCCACGGCGCTCGCGACCGCGTTTCTGTTTCTGCCCGAGGAAGAAACCGATATCGCACTGCTCGGCGACGTGTCGCGGATAACGGCGACGACCGCTGCGATTTCGGTAGCGATAGCTCTGGGCATTTTTTTCATGGTCCGGCACATCTACTCGAACCTGGTCCTGATCGGCATTTCGTCCGATCTGGCCGGTGCCCAAGGCCTCGATCTCCGCTGGCACAACGCGGTCTATCTGATCTGCATCGCATTGACCGTTGCGCTCGGCGTGCGGATCGTGGGCGGACTGATGACCGCCGCTTTACTCGCCATACCGGCCTGCACGGCAAGGAACGTCAGCCGGAATCTGGGGCAATACGCCGCCATCAGCGGCGCTGCCGGCGGTCTTTCCGCGCTCGCCGGAATTCTCGCCCACGCAACGATCAGCGTGCCACCCGGCCCTTCAATCATTCTGGCAAGTGGTTTTTTGTTTCTGGGCTCTGTGTATCTGAAAGTCCGCCGGGAGCGCGCCGATCGAATCTAGTGCAGTTGCGGCTAATGGTAGCCCGGATGAAGTGCAACGCAATCCGGGACGAGGGGAGTCAGGTGATTCCCGTATTTCGCCGGGGTGCATGTGAGCAACATCGCCTTCACAACATACCGACAGCCAGCTTGATGGCATACCCGACCGCGGTGGCCGTTCCGACACCGCCGGCCCACAGCAGAAAGAACCAGGCGAGTTTCTTCCAGAGCGGTCTTTCGTCCACCGGTTCCATCAGTGATAACCCTCGCCGGCGTGCACCTTGCCGCGAAAAATCCAATAGGCGTAAGCCGTATAGCCGAGAATGACCGGTAGGAGGATGGCTGCGCCGACCAGCATGAACGCGAGGCTGTTGTCGGGGTTCGCGGCTTCGCGGTAGGTGATGCTCGGCGGAACCAGGTAAGGGAAAAGGCTTCCGGCGAGCCCCAGGAAGGCCGCGGCGAACAAGCCGAGCGCCAGCAGGAACGGGGTCACGGCTCGCTTGGCCCGCACCGCGCGGTAAAACGCGACCGCAAGCAGTGTCGTGGCGATCGGGATGATCCACAGGAATAGAAGCGCTCCAGGTCCGAACCATCGATCCCTGATGGCTTCGTTGACGAACATCGTGCCGAAACTGATGAGAACGATGGCGAGAATCGTCGCCAGGCCAAGCGGCTCCTGAAGCTGCCGCATCCGCTCCTGGAGATCGCCGTCCAGCTTGATGACCAGCCAGGATGCGCCGAGCAGGGCATAGCCCGTGACCAGTGCGACGCCGCAGAACACGCTGAAAGGACTGAGCCAGTCGAACCAGCCGCCGGCGTAAATGCGGTCCTCGATCCGGATGCCCTGAACGAGAGCGCCGACCATCACGCCCTGAAAGAAGGCCGCCGCCGTGGAGCCGCCGATGAAAGCCCAATCCCAATATTTCTTGGCGCGCACTGTCCGGAACCGGAATTCGAAGGCGACGCCTCTCAGAATCAGGGCGAGCAGCATCGCGATCACCGGCGCGTATAACGCGGTCAGCACCAGCGAATAGGCGAGGGGAAAGGCGGCGAACAGGCCCCCGCCGCCCAGGATGAGCCAGGTCTCGTTGCCGTCCCAGACCGGCGCCACGCTGTTCATCATCCGGTCGCGCTCTTCCTCGTCGCGTCCCAGGGGGAAAAGGATCCCGACGCCGAGATCGAAGCCGTCCAGAATGGCGTAGGCGAGCAAGGCCACGCCGATCAATACGAACCAGATGGTTGGCAAATCGAGCATGTTCGGTTTCTCCTAATGCGGGCCTTTTTCGAGTGCCGGACCCGGCATGACGCCGGTCGTCCTCAGAGGGCCTTTTTCCGTCGGTTTCTCGAGCCCGATATCCGGCGAGCGCTTCATGAGCCGTATCAGATAAAACGAGCCGGCACCGAAAATGATCGTGTATACCACGATGAAACCCAGCAGCGATCCGGCGACTCCCGGCGTGCCGATGGGCGATACGGCGTCCCCCGTTCGGAGGAGCCCGTATACCGCAAAGGGTTGGCGGCCCACCTCGGTCACGAACCAGCCGGCCAGGATCGCCACGAACCCCAGCGGCCCCATGGCGACCCCCCAGCGGTGGAACCAGGCCTCATCGAACAAGCGTTTTCGGAAGAATTGCACGGCGCCGACCAGTCCGAACAGGATCATCAGCACACCGATCCCGACCATGATCCGGAACGCCCAGAAGACGATAGGCACATTGGGCCAGCGATCTCTCGGAAAGGCATCCAAGCCGGTGACTTTCGCATCGAGGTCGTGTTCGAGGATCAGGCTGGCGAGCTTGGGGATTTCGATGGTGTATTTGGTTCGGGCTTCGTCGACATCCGGGATGCCGAACAGAATCAGCGGCGCGCCGGCCCGGCTCTCGAAGTGTCCCTCCATCGCCGCAACCTTGGCCGGCTGGTATTCCTTGGTATTGAGGCCGTGGAGATCGCCCACGATCAGCTGAGTCGGCGCGACCACCGCCGCCATCAAGATCGCCATGACGAACATGACGCGGGCCGCCGGGTTGGTCTTGTCCCTGAGAAGATGCCAGGCGCCGCTCGCGCCGACCACGAGCGCGGTCGTGAGATAGGCCGCCAGCACCATGTGCGTGAAGCGATAAGGAAAGGACGGATTGAAGATCACGCCGATCCAACTGTCGGGCACATAGCGGCCCGCCTCGAGGTGATACGCCGCCGGCGTTTGCATCCAACTGTTCGCGGACAAGATCCAGAACGCCGAAAGCAGCGTGCCGAAGGCGACCAGGAGCGTCGCCGCGAAATGCAGTCTCGGGCCCACGCGGTCGAGTCCGAACAGCATGACGCCGAGAAAGCCGGCCTCCAGGAAGAACGCCGTCAACACTTCGTAGGCCAGCAAGGGGCCGAGGACCGGGCCGGTCTTTTCCGAGAACGGTCCCCAGTTGGTTCCGAACTGATAGCTCATCACGATGCCCGACACGACGCCCATGGCGAAGGCCACGGCGAAGACGATCAGCCAGTATTTGTAGAGCTGCAGGAAGACATCCCGTTTGGTTGCCAGCCAAAGCCCCTCGAGCACGGCGAGATAGCTCGCCAAGCCAATCGTGAACGCCGGAAAAAAGATGTGAAAACTGACCGTGAACGCGAACTGAGTTCGCGCGAGGACAAGCGCATCCATTGTTACTCTCCTATCGGTGACGAGGCCGGGCCTTCCCTGTTTTGAAATTGGACCGGCGAGAATCGGTGTCGTTTATGCGACGAACGTCATTTCAGCCTGCGAACGCTGATTCGAGGCTTGGGATCAATCGACATAGGCGGACAAGGCGGCGAACAGGGCGAATCCTCCGGCGAAGGACGGGGTCGAAATCCATCGGGCGACGCCCGGCTCATCGGCCTGGGGCAGCATGTCTTCCACAGTCGCCAGTAACAGCACGCCCACCAGAAACGCAAGTGCCGCATGCTCGGCCTGGGTGCTCGCGTCGCGTAGTAGCAGATAGCCGATCGCCGCGCCGAAAATCGGCGGAAGAATGAACGAGCCCGAGATGCCGAGCCGCCGTTTTCGCGGCACCTGACGGTTTCGAAAGTTGCCGATCGCTGCAAACCCGCCGGGAATATTCGCAATCACCTGGCTTAATCCGAGCAGTAATCCGAGGCCGCCGGAAACGGCCGAACCCGCGCCAACCATCAGGCCGTCCGTGAGAAGGTCGACCGCCACGGCCAGATAAACCATCCAAGCGCCGGGCCGTCCTGACCGGGAGCCCGTCCAATACCGAAACGCGCGAGCAAGTGCTGCCGAAAAAACTGATCCTCCGAGAAACATCGAAATCAATAGCCACGTCGGGATCACGGGCAGAATTCGGGGCATGAGATCAATGCTGACTACCGCGATCGCCACACCGGCCGCGCCGTGCAACGCGGCGCCGATGATCCATGGCGGCGCGCGAAGGCTCTCCGCCAAAAGGCTGCCGACGATGTTTCCGGCGGCGGGTAAGACCGCCACTGCAAGTACCGATAAGAGATCATTCATCTTCAGACGGGTGAATCGGCCACGCAGAGGCGGAATCTAGGTCGAGCCGCCCCGGCAGGCTTCACTCGCCGGTCGCGGCGGGCTTCACCTGGATATTGTTCTTGACCTCCACGACACCTTCGACGGTCTTGGCGAGCGTGGCGGCTTTTTCCTTTTCCGCCTCGCTATTGGCCAATCCGCTGAGATAGACGACGCCCTTGATCGTGTCGACATGAATATCGAGAGCACCGACCACCGGGTCTCGTACATAGGCCGCCTTGATCTTGGTGGTGATGACGGTATCGTCGATGACCGTACCGGTACTGGCCAGAAAGGGACGGTCTAAAGGGTCGGCAGTGGCAATGTTCCAGATACCTGGGGTAAGAGCCGCAGCGACAGCGGTCAGGAGCGTAAGCGATTTGATGGGGTGAGTCATTGCGCCCTCCTTTGCGCGTGGTAAAGCCGGCTTTTTCCGAATCGGAATCGATGAAGCCTCGATCAGTCGAGGAAGCACGGTTGCACTTTTTGTTTTGACCGAGAAGGGAGCGGAAAGGTCGCGAGGCGGTTTCCGGTTCAGCGCGTGTCTTCGATCTCCGAACGTGCGGCGATGGAAGGATCGCCCCGGATCGCGTCCTTTATGGATGAATGAAAGATCTGAATCCGGGTGTTCGTCCGGTGCCGTTTCACGAGGCGAAAGATCTTCGGCATCTGCCGGCGATCGACCCGTACGCAGCCATGGGAGCGCTTTTTGCCGAGATGTGCCATGGCCCCGTCCGAGGCATCGTGCATGAAGATGCCGTCCACGATTTGAATCGCATGGGTCAGGTATACCGGCCGGTTCAAGAGTCTGGTCGCGAAATAGGATGGGCGGCGCACCGCCAAGGCACGCGGGGAATAGGTGCCGTCCGGAGTTTTGGTGGCTTTGCCCGGAAGTCCGGTCGAAACTAGTACCGATTCGAGCCCCTCGACGGCCTCGCCGCCAACATGCACCGACAGGCGTTGGTGGGTCTGATCGATTTGGATGATGACGGGGCTTTTGGGCTTTGCCGCGTGCTTTGATTCGATCTTGGGCTTCGATGTCCGGCTCTGTCTGTACAGGTCGAGTTCCGGCGGTCGATCGGCGATCAAGGGCGGGTGCCGTGTCGGTGCGAAGAGCGCGGCGATCTCCCGGTCCACTTGCGGGCTCGGGCGGTCGGCGATGCGATACGGTATCGGCCGATCGCGCGGATTCCCGCCGTGACGGCTCAACGGAGCTTTGGGCGTCTGGAGCGGAAAATCCGTC
The DNA here is from genome assembly GCF_017832375.1 of Methylocaldum sp. RMAD-M. Taxonomy (NCBI): domain Bacteria; kingdom Pseudomonadati; phylum Pseudomonadota; class Gammaproteobacteria; order Methylococcales; family Methylococcaceae; genus Methylocaldum; species Methylocaldum sp. RMAD-M. The sequence goes on from NZ_JAFIBZ010000007.1 coordinate 122,564, forward strand.
GGCTCGGGATAAAGCAGCAATGCTGTAAGGTACGGCAAGACGAATGCGATGGTTAACCTGGTCTTGTCCATGACGGGTTTTCGATATCGTCGGCTGATAATGTTTTGACCGCAATAATCGCCTTGATATCTGTCAATTTTCGAGCCGAGTTTAGGAGCCTATTTCAGTAGGCCGTTCGCCCCGGCCTGTCGAAGGGCCTGTCCCGAGCCTGTCGAAGGATTTGGGGACCAACTCAGATAGGCTCCAAGTTCTCTCGAACGGGCGGGCAGAAGGATCGTTTTTTCTGAGTGCCCCCTTCTTTTGAGGATCGCGCCGCTTTACGGCTTTTGGCGCCCTCGCGCAATTTTCGCTCATCCCACCGGTCCTATTAATCAGGCCCGTAAATACCCTCCTGGTATTTCGGGCCGCCGCCCAGGCCGGTACACGCCCGGCCTGGGCTCACGCGGCTTGTCGCCGCGCCGGGGTATCCCTGCCCCGGATTAACCCGGCCTATATTTATAGGCCGGGTTAATAACTCGAAAGCATGATCGTCCGCGTGCCGGTCTCGATGATCGGGCGTCGCGGGCGTGGCCGACAGAGGACCTGGGAAAGGAGGCGACTCATGGCGTACACGGCGAGCGATTTTCTGCTGGATCGGCTTTCGGCTTGGGGCATCCGGCGCATTTATGGGTATCCAGGCGATGGCATCAACGGCATTCTAGGCGCGCTGGGGCGGGCCGGAGACCGATTTCAATTCATCCAGGCGCGCCACGAGGAAATGACCGCCTTTATGGCCTGCGCCCATGCCAAGTTTACCGGGCAACTGGGCGTGTGCCTCGCGACCTCGGGGCCCGGCGCGATTCATCTGCTGAACGGACTTTATGATGCCAAGCTGGACCACCAGCCGGTGCTGGCGATCATCGGGCAACAGGCGCGCGGCGCCCTGGGCGGGGATTATCAACAGGAAGTGGACCTGGTGACGCTGTTCAAGGATGTGGCCCACGAGTACGTCCACATGGCATCGAGCCCGGACCAGGTTCGGCACTTGGTGGATCGGGCGGTGCGCATCGCCGTGTGCGAGCGGACCGTCACCTGCATCGTTGTTCCCAACGACGTACAGGAACTGGACGCGGTCACCACGCCGCCCCGGAAACACGGCCATATTCTGTCCGGGGTCGGCTATGCCGCGCCGCGGGTGGTGCCCAAAGAGGAGGATCTGCAAAAGGCGGCGGACGTGCTGAACCAGGGCCAGCGTGTCGCGATGCTGGTGGGCGCGGGCGCCCTGCATGCGACCGACGAAGTCACCGAAACGGCGGAGATTCTCGGGGCCGGCGTCGCCAAGGCGCTCTTGGGCAAGGCGGCGCTGCCGGACGACCTGCCTTTCGTCACGGGTTCCATCGGACTCTTGGGTACCCGGCCCAGCTACGAGATGATGCTGAACTGCGATACCCTCCTGATGATCGGTTCGCGCTTTCCTTATACCGAGTTTCTGCCCAAGGAAGGCCAGGCCCGCGGCGTGCAGATCGATCTCGACGGGCGGATGCTGAGCATGCGCTATCCCATGGAAGTTAACCTGGTGGGCGACAGCGCGGAGACGCTCCGGGCCTTGATCCCGCTGCTGCAACGGAAGACCGATCGCAGCTGGCGAGATTTCATCGAGCGGGAAATCCGGGAGTGGTGGCAAGTGCTGGAATCCCGCGCCATGAACGCTGCCGATCCCATCAATCCGCAGCGGGTCTTCTGGGAACTGTCGCCGCGCCTTCCCGACAACTGCATCATTTCCGCCGACTCCGGCTCCGGCACCAACTGGTACGCCCGCGACGTGAAAATCCGCCGCGGCATGATGGCCTCGCTCTCGGGCGGGCTCGCCACCATGGGCTGCGGCGTGCCCTACGCCATCGCCGCCAAGTTCGCCTACCCCGACCGGGCCGTGATCGCTTTGGTGGGCGACGGGGCCATGCAGATGAACGGTAACGCCGAATTGGTGACGGTCGAAAAGTACTGGAAGGAATGGCGCGATCCGCGTTTCATCGTGCTGGTGCTCAATAACCGCGACCTCAACCAGGTGACCTGGGAGCAACGGGCCTTGGCGGGCGATCCCAAGTACGAAGCGTCGCAAGATGTGCCCGATTTCCCCTATGCCAGATACGCCGAATCGCTGGGCTTCATGGGGCTCAAGGTGGACAAGCCGGAGGACATCGCCCCGGCCTGGGAGCGGGCTTTCGCCGCCGACCGGCCGGTGCTCTTGGAAGCGTACACCGATCCCAACGTGCCGCCGCTGCCGCCGCACATCACCTTCGAGCAGGCCAAGGCTTATCTTTCGGCACTGTTCGGCGGAGACGTGGATGCCTGGGGCATCGTCAAATCCGCCGCGAAGGAAATGAAAGCGACGGTTTTGCCGGAGACGGATTGAGCCTGGCCACGGTGCGCCGGCGCCTCGCGGTCAGTATCTTGGAAATGGCGCTTCGACAGTTGCCGGTTCAGACATGAGGCAAGCACTATGGCGACTTCCATCGGCAAAAAACTCTGGGCCATCGCCGAAGGCTATATCCCGCCGACGAGCGTCGGCGAGGGCCGGGCGCTCGAGAGTCACGAAACCGTCTGCATGCTCAATGCAGGCGACACGGACGCCCACGTGGCCATCACCATCTTTTTCAGCGACCGCGAACCGGCCGGACCGTATCGGCTGACCGTGCCGGCTCGGCGCACGCTGCACCTGCGTTTCAACGATCTGGAAGATCCCGAGCCCATCCCCGTGGATACCGACTATGCCAGCATCATCGAATCGGATGTACCCATCGTCGTGCAGCACACCCGGCTGGACTCGCGCCAGGCCGAACTCGCGCTGCTGACCACCACGGCTTATTCGGAGGGATGAGAGTACTCATGCGGTTTCTGCTGTTGATCCCGTTTTTATTCTTGCTCACCGGCTGTCCCGTCCCGCCCGTTGCGACCGGATTTCCTTTGGCCGCGCCTTCGGCCGCCGGGGGTGCGCAGATTACGACCGTCACGCAGGTCACGTTGTCGCAACCCAATTTCCGCCTCTTAAAAGCGGATGTCATCGGCAGCAGCACCGGTTTCAGGCTGCTCGGCCTTCTGACCTTCAAGAGCCCGGATTATGCCGAAGCGATCACGCGCCTGTACGAAAAGGCCGGAGTCTCGAACGGCACGGCGCAGGTTTTCGTGAACCTGGTGTACGATCAGACGAGCCCCTATTTCATCCTGTTTTCGCTGCCGAAGATCACCGTGCGCGGGGATTTGGTGGAGTTCCGGGACGACCGGCGATGAGGCGGGAGCGCTTGGTTTGAATCCGGCGCTCGGGTTGACTGGGCCAGCCCCAAACAGCCAAGCCGGCTACGAGGGCTGCGCCGGCCGCGAGCCAGCCCCGGTGCATGTTCGCCCAGAGCAGCCAGCTCCACGGCCTGGCCCGGTTGTCGAACCGGCCGTGGGCACCATGATCGCCGGGCGCCGGGTCGAACAGGTTGTCGGGGCGGTTCGACGGCAAGGGTTCCGGGCCGAGCTGGCCCTCGTAAGCCTTGTCGGCGATATAGCGGTCCAGGAAGCCGGGGACGAGCTTGTTGCCGAGAATGGTTTTCACCGTCGGCCAGTCGATCCAGAATTCGCGGCGCGGGTGATAAGCGGCGTGAACGATGCCGCACGCCGCCACTTCCGGCTGAAAGATCGGCGGAACCGGCTGGGAATTCCGGTTGATGTGTATGCGCGCCCAATCGAACTGGGGTGTGTTGAACGCGGCGATCTGCACCATCGTCAGCCGGATCTCGGAGCGGTCGTGGATCAGCTCGGAACGGAGCGCGTCGGTGAAGCCGCGGATGGCGAACTTGGCCCCGCGATAGGCCGATTGCAGCGGAATGGCGCGATAGGCGAGGGCGGAGCCCACCTGCACGATGGTGCCGCGGTTTCTTTGCCGCATCCGCTTGAGCGCCGCCATCGTGCCGTAGACGTAGCCGAGATAGGTGACCTCGGTCACCCGCTTGAATTCCGCGGGCGTCATGGCGCTCACCGGCGAGAATACCGTTGCCATGGCGCAGTTGATCCAGATGTCGATCGGCCCCAATTCCCGCTCGACCCGACCGGCGGCCTGCTCGACCTGATCGGGATCGGACACGTCGGCAGGAATGACGAGCGCCGTGCCTCCGGCCTGCCGGATATCCCGCGTAGCACCTTCCAATCCGTCCGCGCCGCGCGACAGCACGGCGACCCGTGCGCCGCGTCGGGCGAACTCCACCGCAGTGGCGCGCCCCACGCCGGCCGAGGCTCCGGTGATCACGACGACGTCCGATGTGCTCATGGCTGCTCCTGCTGGATTATTGCGCCGGCGATAAGCCTACGCTTACGGATATTGACCGGCGCTTGCGACGGGTGTTCGGACGATCAGGCCAAAGATAGAAGGATTGGGTTGGCTGAGCCCAGAGCTTTCTCGGAAATGTATGTGGTCGCAGTGGGCTTTGGAGCATTTTCATACCTACTGTACGGGCACTGGCGAGTAGGTCGGGAATCCTTTCCCAATCGCAAACGGTCGCTTTAGCCGCGACCCTTCCAATCGCAAACGGGCCTTTAATCGGCCCCTTCCAATCGCAAACGTCGCTTTAGTCGCGACCTTCCAATCGCAAACGGCGTCTTCGGGAAGGGGCTGGCCGGCGCTCCCGGCCAGGCCGTTTGCGATTGGAGCGCCGAAGCCCCCCTTCCCGACGCCATGCCCCGGCCAAGCGTCTTCGTCGGCAAGGGATTGCCGACCTACGACCGTGCCCCCGTAGGTCGGGAATCCTTTCCCGACGCCACGGCCCGGCCGAGCGTCTTCGCCGGCAAAGGATTGCCGACGAATGCTTGAATCGGTTCACCCGAGCCGAAGGCGCCAACGACGTCCGCCAAGCCTGTTTTGCCGTACGAGCGAGATGAATACGCTCTAGACATCGTGGTCTATGTTTCGGAAAGTCGAGGTAGATATAAGCCACCCGATAGTGGCGGTTCATCCTTTGCCTTGCTGGCCTGAAAGATGCCCTTCTGAGGGCGGCAAATCCCTCCGAGATCGGACTGGCAGCGCCTTGAAGCAGGCCGTAGCACGGAAAATGTTAGTCCTCTTCATAAGCCCACTCTTGGGCTGGGCATGAACCGGAAGTCCGGCCAGGACATCTAAGCCATTAAGGAATTTGGCCTGTGAGTCGCCGCTATGGATATTCATTCGATCTTTCCGGCCAGGCGAGGGATGTCTGGTTCGTGGGGTACCGGGTATTGCAGGATGCACCGGTTGCGCGGGTGGTTATGGATTCTTCCGCTCTTGGGTGGTTGCGCAGCGAGTCCGATAGCCGAGTCCTGGCGGCAGGCGGCTACAAATCAGCCGTCCTTTGCAGAGATCAGCGCCGATCCGGAGTCGTTCAGAGGACAGACGGTAATCTTGGGCGGTAAGGTGGCTGCTGCCCGCGTTCTGCCGTCAGTGACAGAAATCGAGGTTTGGCAAAAGCCTCTGGATTCCAGTGACCGTCCCAAGGAAAAGTTCAACGCCTCTCAAAGCCGATTTCTGGTCCGGTGCCTTGGCTCTCTGAACTCAGCGGACTACTTTCCGGGCCGTCTGATTACCGTGGCCGGGGAGATCCAGGAGCAGGCGGTCCAAGACGCGGAAATTCGGCCCTTGGGTCGATTCCACTACATTTATCCGGCGGTCCGCTACCCGGTGATCGATTGCGGCCAAGTCCATGTGTGGCCTCAACGTTGGGAGCTCCCTGATGTCTACGTCCCGCCCTATCGGTTCGGCCCTCGCGAGTGGCGAGGGACTGGCTACGCTTACCCCTATTACTATCAGCCATATCAGCCGTTTCGGTAATCGACCGTTTCAGGAGCACAACGATCCGGAGTTTGGTAAAACGGGTTCTCCATGCGAGCCCTGCGCGCTTTACTCTGCCGGAAAGTTTTACTCTGAACACCATTTCCAATTCTCGGCGATCGACGAATGAAAGCGCTTTTGGTGTGGATGCTGGCCGTATCCTTTCGGCTTCAGGCCGAAGTAGGCCCGGTCAACTATGTAAAGGTTCACAAAAATTGGTGGAGTGGGAAGAGCAACTGGCCGATACTCCTGAAGATCCGCTCATCATCAAGCTCTAAACGAATGCTCTTGGCATGGAGCAAAAGCCAAACTACGGTCCGACGCCTTCTCGTCGGGTAAGAAAGGTCGACATGAATCCCTTGAGGGCGCCGGCGATTGCCGCCAGTTGGGGCACGGCTATTGTTTTGGTAACGCCTTTATGCGGCCTCTGGTTCTCATGCGGCTGTGATTGGCCTTGGGTCAACTTTTTCTTTGTTTGTAACGCCATAGTCAACACGCCAATCCCCCATTGTCCTTGGTGTGTGGATTCACTAACCGCGGCCACAAGCATCGGTTTTAGTATCGCCGCAAGTTCGTTGGCTGCTTGGAAGTTTCGTCCCACGGTCTCGAACGCTTTGGTGAGAATTCTTTACCGATCCGGAGTCGGCACCGCTGTCTTTGTCGGCGCGCTTTTTATCGCGGGTTGGGCGACGGCTCTCGCCACTGGCTATCCTTCGTTTCTGGGCATGAGGTTGAATTAAACACGGCTGGCAACGCCCGGGTCGCCCCATTTTGCCTAGACAACCGGGACATGCGGCGTTTAGTTCGGAAGGAGACCAGCCCGATGAGCGGCGATATGTCGCCTCGGGGCGAGATATCGCCGCCTCTGTCCCGCGGCTTGCTGCGATAAATTCGCTTCGGTACCGCAAGCTCAAGGTAAACGTTTGATCCATAAAAGTTCGAATGAACCGGTCGGGGCTGGTACGAAAGTTGATAAAAAGAGAGTCCAGTCCCAGAGGTTAACCCACCACGAGAAGGCCATGACGAAAAGACGTTTGGACTATGCCAAAGCGGCGCCGGACGCCATGGAGGCGATGTGCGCGCTACAAAAGTACGCGGACGAATGCGGTCTCGAGCGATCCCTGCTGGAGCTCGTCAAGATCCGAGCCTCTCAGATCAACGGCTGTGCCTACTGCATAGACCTTCACACCAGGGAGGCGAGGGCTCTGGGCGACACCGAGCAGCGGCTCTACGCGCTCAGCGTCTGGCGCGAGGCGCCGTTCTATACCGATCGGGAACGGGCCGGACTCGCCTGGTGCGAAGCGATCACCCAAATCAGCGAAGGACACGCCCCGGACGAGGTCTTCGAACAGGCACGCGCGCAATTCACGGACGAAGAGCTGGTCAAGCTCACGCTGGCGACCATCGCCATCAACGGGTGGAACCGGCTCGCCATCGGCTTTCGGAAGGTACCGGACACCTACCGGCCAGCGTGTGGAAAGTTCCGGTAAAACCCTGGCGTGCTGGCGATGCGCTCCGGGGAATAGTGCAAGGTAAACGGTAGCAAGAACGTGATCAACAAAAGGTACTGGATAGTTCAGGCAAGCTGGCTCGGTCTCCTCCTGAGCCTGCTCGCCGGCTGCGGCCAACCGACGGCAGAGCCGGCAGGACCGCCGCCCCCGGCGGTTGCGGTAAGCCGGCCGATTCAACGGGAAGTCGTGGAATGGGAAGAGTACACCGGACGGCTGGACGCCGTGGAGACCGTAGAGGTGCGGGCTCGCGTGGGTGGATATCTGGAAAAGGTCAATTTTAAGGACGGATCCCTGGTCAAGAAGGGCGACCTGCTGTTCGTCATCGATCCCCGACCTTATAAGGCCGCGCTCGGACGGGCGCATGGAGAGCTGGCGCGCGCCCAGGCCCGGCGCGACCTGGCGAAAAACGATCTGGCGCGGGCGCAGCGGCTGTTCGAGAAGCGCGTGATCTCCGAGGAGGAGCTCGACACCCGCGACAAGAACCTGCGCGAGGCGGTCGCCGCCGTCCAATCGGCGCAGTCCGCCGTCGACGAGGCCAAGCTCAACCTGGAATTCACCGAAGTGCGCGCCCCGATCAGCGGACGCATCAGCCGGGAACTCGTCACCGAGGGCAATCTGGTGAACGACGGAACCGGGACGGCAACCCTCTTGACCACCATCGTTTCGTTGGACCCCATTTACGTCTATTTCGAGGTCGATGAGCAGGCCTATCTGCGCCAGGGCGCCAGGAGGCGAACCGGCGAGCGGGGCACCTTGCAGGAGGCGGTGAACCCCGTGTTCGTGGGGCTGGCCGATGAAGAGGGCTTCCCGCACGAAGGGCGCCTGGATTTTCTGGACAATCGATTCGATCCCACCGTCGGCACCATCCGCGCCCGCGCCGTGGTCGACAACCCGGATGGGATGTTGACGCCGGGGCTGTTCGCGCGCGTGAAACTTCCGAGCAGCGGCAAGTTCCCGGCCGTGCTGTTGGACGACAAGGCGGTCCTTACCGACCAGGACCGCAAGTACGTCTATGTGCTCGATGCCGACAACCGGGCGCAGCGTCGCGACGTCAAGCTCGGGCGGATGTTCGATGGCCTCCGCATCGTCACCGAGGGCTTGGGCGCCGACGACGCGGTGGTCGTACACGGAGTCCAAAAGATCTTCTTCCCGGGCATGCCGGTCAGCCCGCAGTTCATCAAGATGGGCGATCCCCCGCCGCATCCGGCTGATTCCAAGCTGAACGCCGGTAATGAGCAGACCTCGGCACACCGGACCCGGGAGCCGAGCGCATGAGGGACTTTTCCGCCTTCTTCATCGACCGCCCAATTTTCGCGGCAGTCTTGTCGATCCTCCTGTTCGTCGTCGGAGTGATCGCGATCCCGTTGCTTCCGGTGGCCGAATACCCCGATGTGGTGCCGCCTTCGGTGCAGGTGCGCGCGGTTTATCCCGGCGCCAACCCCAAGGTCATCGCCGAGACCGTCGCCACCCCTCTGGAGGAAGCCATGAACGGGGTGGAACACATGATGTACATGAAGTCGGTGGCGGGCTCCGACGGCGTGATGTACCTGACCGTCACCTTCAGGCCGGGTACCGACGTCGACCTCGCTCAGGTACAGGTCCAGAACCGCGTCAACCAGGCCCTGCCGCGGCTCCCGGAGGATGTGCGCCGGCTCGGCGTCACCACCGAGAAGCAGTCGCCCAATCTGACCATGGTGGTGCATCTGCTCTCGCCGAACCAGAAGTACGACACCCTGTACCTGCGCAACTATGCCACCCTGCACGTCAAGGACGAACTCGCGCGCCTGCCGGGCGTGGGCCAGGCGATGGTGTTCGGCGGCGGCGACTATTCGATGCGCATCTGGCTCGATCCGGACAAGGTCGCCGCGCGCGGCATGGCGGCGGGCGACGTGGTCCGGGCCATCCGCGAACAAAACGTCCAGGTCTCGGCGGGAACGATAGGCGGCCCTCCGCAGCCGCGCGTCAGTGATTTCACGCTGTCGATCAACGCGCAGGGGCGGCTGGTCACCGAGGAGCAGTTCGGCGACATCGTGGTCAAGACCGGCGCCGGCGGCGAGATCACCCGCCTGCGCGACGTGGCGCGGATCGAGCTCGGCGCCTCCGAATACGCGCTGCGTTCGCTGCTCAACAATCGGCAGGCGGTGGCGGTCGCGATTTTCCAGGCCCCCGGCTCGAACGCGATCGAGCTCTCCGACAGCGTGCGCGCCAAGATGCGCGAACTGGAACGCTTCTTCCCCGAGGGGGTGAAGTGGGACGTGGTCTACGACCCGACGGTGTTCGTTCGCGATTCGATCGAGGCGGTCGTGAAGACGCTGTTCGAGGCCGTGCTCCTGGTGGTCGCGGTGGTCATCCTGTTCCTGCAGACCTGGCGAGCCTCGATCATCCCGCTGCTCGCGGTACCCGTCTCCATCGTCAGCACCTTCGCGGTGTTGCTGTTGCTGGGCTTTTCCATCAACACGCTCACGCTGTTCGCCTTGGTGCTCGCCATCGGCATCGTGGTGGACGACGCCATCGTCGTGGTCGAGAACGTGGAGCGCAACATCGCCAACGGACTGGCGCCGCGAGCGGCGGCCCATCAGGCCATGCGCGAAGTCAGCGGCCCCATCATCGCCATCGCGCTGGTCCTGACGGCGGTCTTCGTGCCGATGGCCTTCCTGTCCGGCGTGACCGGCCAGTTCTACCGCCAGTTTGCCGTGGCCATCGCCATCTCCACCGTGATCTCGGCGGTGAATTCGCTGACATTGTCACCGGCGCTGGCGGCAACGCTGCTCAAGCGGCACGGCGCGACACCCGATCCGGTGACGCGCGTGCTAGACACGCTGTTCGGCTGGCTGTTTCGACCCTTCAACCGCGGCTTCCAGCGCAGCGCCGAGGCATACTCCGGCGCCGTGGTCAGGATCCTGCGCCGAAGCGGCCGAATCCTGGTGCTCTACGGCGGTCTCATCGGCCTGACCTGGCTGAGCTTCCAGGCGGTGCCGGGGGGCTTCATCCCGACCCAGGACAAGCTGTATCTGATAGGCGGCGTCAAGCTGCCGGAAGGTGCCTCGCTCGATCGTACCGAAGCGGTGGTGCGCACCATGAGCGAGATGGCCCTGTCCACCGAAGGGGTCCGCGATGCCGTGGCGTTTCCGGGGCTCAATGCCCTGCAGTTCAGCAACACGCCAAATACCGGTACGATCTTCTTCGGCCTGCACGGGTTCGACGAGCGCCAGCGGCCGGCGCCCGAGATCGTCGGCGAGCTGATGGGCAAATTTTCCTCGATCCAGGAGGCCTTCGCGTTCGCGATCATGCCGCCGCCGATACTCGGCATCGGCACCGGGTCCGGCTTTTCGCTCTACGTCCAGGACCGTGCGGGCCTGGGCTACGGTGAATTGCAGCATGCGGTCCAGGGACTGGCGGGCGCTCTTTCGGAAGTACCGGGGATGGGGTTTCCCATCAGCTCTTATCAGGCCAACGTGCCGCAACTGACGGCCGACGTCGACCGCACCAAGGCGAAGCGACATGGCGTGCCCTTGAGCGAGGTGTTCGAAACGCTGCAGATTTACCTCGGTTCCACCTACGTGAACGACTTCAACCGCTTCGGCCGCACCTATCAGGTCTACGCTCAGGCCGACGCCCAGTTCCGCGACCAGCCCGAGGACGTCCTCACGCTGCGCGCCCGCAACCAAGCCGGAGAGATGGTGCCGATCGGCAGCATCGTGACGGTCCGTCAGACCTATGGGCCGGACCCCGTGATCCGTTACAATGGCTACCCCGCCGCGGACCTCATCGGCGAGGCCGATCCCAGGATCATGTCCTCGAACGAAGCCATTGCCGCCATTGCCTCCCTGGCACCTCGGGTGCTGCCCGCCGGAACGAGTTACGACTGGACCGACCTGAGCTATCAGCAGATCCACGAAGGCAATGCCAATAAAGTCGTGTTTCCGCTGTGCGTGTTATTGGTATTTTTGGTACTCGCCGCGCTCTACGAGAGCTGGACGCTGCCGTTGGCGGTCATCCTGATCGTGCCCATGTGTCTGCTCTCGGCGCTGTTCGGCGTGTGGCTGACGGGAGGCGACAACAATATCTTCGTCCAGATCGGGCTGGTGGTGCTGATGGGGCTCGCCTGCAAGAACGCCATCCTCATCGTCGAGTTCGCGCGCGAGCTCGAGGGCGAAGGCCGCGGCATCGTCGCCGCGGCGATCGAGGCGAGCCGGCTGCGGCTGCGGCCGATCGTGATGACCTCGGTGGCCTTCATCGCCGGCGTCGTCCCGCTGGTGTTCTCTCACGGCGCCGGGGCCGAGGTGCGCCGCATCATGGGTGTCACCGTGTTCTCCGGCATGCTCGGGGTGACCTTGTTCGGCCTGTTCATGACACCGGTCTTCTACGTGGTCATCCGCGCCCGGGTGGCACGGAGGCGCGGGCGGGCACCGGTCCCCGCCGTGGTGGACGAACTGGGGAGGGTGTCCGATGACTAGCGCGAAGCCCGTCGCTGTGGGTTCGGCCCTGGGCCTCGCGCTGTTAAGAGGGTGTCTTCGCCATCCCGACCGAGCCCGAAGCCGAGAGCGAGGAATGGCCAATCGATAGGCTGTTTGCGATTGTAAGGCCTCGCGCAACGGCCTTATTCAACCGGCTTCTTTTCTAGACTGATCTTTGATACCGTCATGCGTGGAGAACGAAGCGGATAGCTGAAACGGTGACCGTTCCGACGTTCTCGCATCACTTCACCAAGTTCGCGTGATTCACGGGGGGACATCAGTTCGAGGACATGCAGGCCTACATCATTCAGGCAGCATCGCGACCATGCAAACATTGATCACCGGCGGTATTCCCAAGATGGACCGCAGCCCGCCGGAGGACAGGGTGCTCAATATCGCCAAGGGGATTTCCAGTGCGACCGGTGAAAGCTTTTTCCGCTCATTAGTCGAACACCTTGCCGCTTCCCTTGACGCCCACCGCGTCTTCATCGGCGAGCTGGTGGAAGCCGGCTCGGAACGGGTGCGCACCATCGCCGTGTGGGCGGACGGGAAAATCGTAGACAACTTTGAATACGATCTGGCGCATACCCCTTGCAGGCACGTGATCGGCAAGAGCCTGTGCTCCTATGCGAGCGGTGTGCAGCAATCGTTCCCCCAGGATCGGTTTCTCGCCGAGATGAAGGTTGAAGGGTATGTGGGAACGCCGCTTCTTGATTCGGGCGGCCGTGCCCTGGGCCTGATCGTGGTGTTGTTCGACCACCCCATCGAAAGCCCGAAGCTGGCCGAATCGATCCTGCAGATTTTTGCCGTGCGCGCCGGGGCCGAGTTGGAGCGCCGCCGGGCCGAAATGGCGCTGCGGCACAGTGAAGAACGCTGGCGCCAGGTGTTTGAGAATTCCGCGATCGGTATCGCATTATCCAACGTGGATGGCCAGTTTCTGGCCGCCAATGCCGCCTTTCAGCGAATGCTGGGTTACACCGGAGAGGAACTGCTTGCACTCTCCTGGCCCGATATCACCCACGAGGAAGACCGCGGCAATAACTTGGCCCTTTACCAGGAGTTTCTCAGCGGGAAGCTCCAGCAGTTCAAGATCGAAAAGCGCTATCGGCGCAAGGACGGGAGGGTGCTCTGGGTCAGCAACACCATTTCCCGGGTTTTGGACGGAGGCTACTGCCCCGGCTTTGTCATGGCATTGGTCGAGGATGTCACCGAGCGCAAGCGGCTGCAGCAACAATTGCAGGAGGAACACGAGCGACTCCGCCTTTTGCTGAATCTCACCAACGAGGTGCTTTCGCACCTGGATCTGAGACAACTTTGCCAGGCCGTTTCGTCGAGCGTCCGGCGCGTCATGCAGTGCGATTTCGTGGGTCTTACTCTGCCCGATCTCGAGGCGGGCGGGATGCGCCTTTACACGCTCGACTTCCCGGACGGCAAAGGAACCGTCCGGGCAGGCGCGCTTTTTCCTATGGAAGGGACGCCGTCTGGTCTGACGTTCCGGACAGGTCGCCTCCAGGTCTTCGACGCCCAGCGCATGGCCCAGTTCGATAGGGGAATCAATCCTGGCCTGGCGGAGGGTCTGAAATCCGGTTGTTTCTTTCCGCTGATCCATTGCGACCGCTTGCTCGGCACCTTGAATCTATTGCGGCTGGCGGACAGCGTCTTCAGCGATGGGGAGATCGATTTCCTGGAGAAGATCGCCGGGCAGGTGGCGATCGCCGTGGACAATGCCCTGAATTACCGTGAAGTGAGTGAGGCGAAGGAACGGCTGGCAGAGGAGAAGCGCTGTCTTGAAGACGAAATCCGGATCGAGCACGACTTTGGCGAAATCATCGGCGAAAGTCCTGCGCTGGCGTGCGCTCTCAAACAGGTCGAAATCGTGGCGACGACCGATGCGACCGTTCTGATCTCCGGTGAGACCGGTACCGGCAAGGAACTCATCGCCCGGGCCATTCACGACCTGAGCGCGCGCTCCGCTCATCCCTTCGTCAAGGTGAACTGCGCGGCCATTCCCAGGGATCTGCTTGAGAGCGAGCTGTTCGGCCATGAGAAAGGCGCCTTCACCGGGGCGATCGCGCGGCGAATCGGTCGGTTTGAACTCGCACACGAGGGCACTCTGTTTCTCGATGAAATCGGTGAGATTCCGTTGGATCTGCAGCCCAAGCTGCTGCGGGTGCTGCAGGAGCAGGAGTTCGAGCGGCTCGGCAGTGCCCGTACCGTTAAAACCAATGTCCGGTTGGTGGCGGCGACCAACCGAAACCTGGCCCGGATGGTCAAGGAGCAGACGTTTCGTGACGATCTGTATTACCGTCTGAACGTCTTTCCCATCACGGTTCCGCCTCTACGCGAGCGTCCCCAGGACATTGCGCCCCTGGTGCGACATTTCGTGGAAAAGTTCGCGCGGCGCATCAACCGCCCGATCACCCACATTCCCAACGAGGTGACCGAAGCGCTCAAGCGTTATCAATGGCCGGGCAACGTGCGCGAGCTTCAGAACGTCATCGAGCGCGCGGTGATTCTGTCGCCCAATGGCGTGCTGCGCGTGCCCCTGCCCGATTCGGTATCCGTTCACAAGGAATCTTACACAATGCGGGGCGCATCGAGAACACTCGAAGACGTCGAACGCGAACACATCCTCCAAGTCTTGCGGGAAACCGACTGGGTGATCGGCGGGCCGAAAGGGGCCGCGGAACGACTGGGCCTCAAGCGGAGCACCCTGCGCTCCCGCATGGAAAAACTCGGCATATCCCGCGACATGTCGTGACGAACATTATCGCTTTCAGTAAGGCATTAATTTCTGTAGGGTGGGTTAGGCCGCGAGGCCGTAACCCACCGAACGGCCTCGGACCTGTCCTGAGCCAAGTCGAAGGGTCGGTGGGTTACGCGGGGCCTGTCCTGAGCTTGTCGAAGGGCCTGTCACGAGCGGAGCCGAGGGGCTATAACCCACCATCGATGGGTTTCGGTTCGCTCTACCCATCCTACGATGAATGTTCACTCGAATGCCGAATGGAATAAGACTCGAAAACGTGTCACAGGCCATATCCCGCTTCTTCATGGTATCCAGGTCGCGGCTGCCGATAGCCGCAGCGGTGAGTTGCATGGATTCTTGTCTTGCCCGGTTGAAATCGCTAACTATGGGGGCGGGTGACCAAGAGACCGAAGCCACGGTCGGCCTGTAGGAGACGGCCGTATTGCAGTACATGTTCTTAAGCTTTTTGTATTGCCAATGCGCGGTCGAATGTTCCTTGCCTCTTTATGGCTAAACTCCAATATTCCCGATTTTGGTCCTTATTTCCGGCAGCTTCCTCTCATCATAAAGAAAATGACCAATCCGTTACCATCGCCCGATTCAGAGGCCGATCAGAGTTTGCCTCGAACCCTTCGAGAAGCCGTGGACCGGTTGACCCTCCAACTGAGTCAGGCCGAAAAAGACAAAATTGCCGCGGCATCCAGTGCGGACGCCATCATTGTCCACTTCAGCCTAGGGGCTTATATCCGGAAGGTCTTTGGTCTTTGGCGCGGAAACAAGGCGCTGATGGCATCCTGTGGCGCTCTCAATCCCGAGGAGGCTTCGGTCGTGATTATCCGTGAGCTGTGGGCAAGGTTGCGGCGCCAGTCCGGTCTGTGATGTGAGCGCAGCTTGCTACCCTTCTGTAAGGAGGAGATTAATCTCATGAAGCGCGGTCTTCCTCCAAATTGTCCTTTTGCTCAACCATTTAATCTGTGAGGCTGTCGATGCAAGCCACTGCCACCGATATTGCTCATGTCATAGAACTTGCGGTGGCGCCCGTATTTCTTCTTACCGGCATCGGTGCTCTACTGTCGGTGCTTAGCTCTCGCGTTGGCCGCATCGTTGATCGGTCCCGCCAGATCGAGGACAAACACGCCGGCACGGACGAACACCTCCATCCGGACATTCAGTGCGAGATCAGTATGCTATCGCGCCGCGCCCGCATAGCGTACTGGGCGATTAGCCTCTGTACGGCCTGTGCCTTGCTCATCTGTACACTCATTGTCGTTCTGTTCGTCGGGGCCTTCTTAAGCCTGGATGTTTCGAACGCTATCGCGATTCTCTTTATCGCCGCGATGGCCGCCCTGATCATCGGCCTTTATTGCTTCCTGCACGAAATTTATCTGGCGACCGCCAGCTTGCGGTTCCGATGGCGCTACCGAAAATGAGCACCGTTATCAGCTGCTGCCAACACCATCGTTTGGCATCAATCTTCCTTCGTCGTGTTGTCGAGGAAAACAGAGCGGCGCTATAGGGCATCTTGCAAAACAGGCGAAGCATATTCGGCTAATAAGGCCAGAATGTCTGTATCGCAGGCCCCGCAACCTGAACATGCACCGGTCGCTCTCGATATGCTGTCCAGGTCGTTGACTCCCTTATCGACAAGTCGCTTGATCTGTCCTGTCGTCGTCCCGCTACAGCGGCAAATCACGTTCTTTTTCTGGTCGGGATGGTTGATGTTCATTTCAATGGCGAAAGTCTAGAGTTCTAGGGTAAGGCACAACGGATACCGTCGTGACTGCTTCGCGCCGTCGTGGGTCGGGCGGGTAGGGAGCCGTGGTCGAGGAGCTCTTTGATCCGGTCGACAGGGTGGCCGCTCTGAACCGGAAAACTCGGTTCCATCGGCGCCGGTTGCAGAAACGCCCCGTGCGCATCCGTCGGTATTTTAAACTTCGGAAGATTACTTATCCGGCCGCGGCCGGATGATTCTGATTTAACTCAATGCCAATCCTGTGTCGGGTGTTATCACCGTTTTCATTGCGCAGTAGGCACTATCGGTCGAGCATGGATTTCCGTCTGAGCTATTAATCAGGCCCGTAAATACCCTCCTGGTATTTCGGGCCGCCGCCCAGGCCCGGTACACGCCCGGCCTGGGCTCACGCGGCTTGTCGCCGCGCCGGGGCATCCCTGCCCCGGATTAACCCGGCCTATATTTATAGGCCGGGTTAATAACCAAATATTTGCTAGCCGCTTCACGGATAGGTAAGGGCGATGATCTTTATAACGAAACCATCTCGAAGACAGGGGTGGATCAGTGCTTATAATGACACGGTGTCTTGCGTCCGATGCAATTCCCGGTGAACTTCGGCACCGCCGGAGGTAGCGAGGAAATCGAGGCCCAGTTTACCTAAGGTTGGCAGTCAGGAGGAGGGTATTACTCTCTCTTACGTCGGAATTATCGTCCACCACCCGCATCTCTGCGTTAGGCGATGGCACTGATGTCTTAGAGACAGGAAGGGTGGTCCCTTCGTCAATCGTCGGCAAACGGATGCTGAACGTGGAGCCGAGTCCAGCGCCAGGGCTTGATGCCGTTACTTGTCCGCCGTGTAGTTCCACTAGCCGTTTTACCAGGGTAAGCCCAATGCCTAGTCCGCCCTGAGACCGATCCAGGGTACGCGTACCCTGCTGGAATAGCCCAAAGATCGTCGGCAATAGTTCCGTCGAGATGCCAGTGCCGTTGTCCCGCACCTGGATCTCGACTTCGCCCCCGAGCCGTTGGACATCAACCTCGATCCGGCTGCCTTCCGGAGAGTATTTGCTGGCATTGTCGAGTAGGTTAAGCAACACTTGAGACAGGCGCACGGAATCGCCCTCCAACATTATCGGTTGGTTAGGCAGACAAGCATTGAGATGTTGTTGTTTGGCCGAGATGAGGCCTTGTGCCGTCTCCAAGACGGATTTAATCACTTCTACAAGGTCAAGCCGCTCTTTCTTCAGCGAAATTTTGCCGCGCGCGATACGGGAGACGTCCAGTAGATCGTCGACCAGGCGAGCGAGGTGCGTCACCTGTCGCTTAATGATGTCCTTAGCCCAGTGAAACCGCGTGTCTTCCAGCTTCAGCATGTCCAAAATGTGGGTTGCGTTGCTGATGGGGGCCAGCGGATTTCGGAGTTCATGAGCCAGCATGGCCAGGAATTCGTCCTTATGTTGATCGGCTTTGCGCAGAGCAGCCTCGGCCTGTTTGCGCGAAGATATATCGCGGCTCACGATGGCGATGCCAACCGGTTCGCCCGTGCTGTCTTTGATGAAGAACACGTTGTAGATCATCCAGATGGCGGCGCCGGTCTTGAAATGCCGGAACCTGATTTCCACATCGGCGTGGCCCTCGCGCATAACGCGCGGGAAAAATTCTTCAAGGATGAAGCGCTGGTCTTCGGGGAAGAAAAATTCCTGGATCGGTGTTCGGATGCACTGCTCCAGGCTGTCTATGCCGATCAGGCGCATGCCGGCTTCGTTGATGTAAAACGGCGTGAAATTCATGTCGCATATGCCGATGAAATCCATGCTGTTATCGGCCAGCGAAACGAACTTTTGCCGTTCCAGCTCCATGTGCTTGCGCTCGGTAATGTCACGCAGGGCGATGACGTAGCCGGATTGCCCGTCCCATTCGATCGGTGTGGAGCGCATTTCCGCCCAGGCGAGTCCGTTCGGACGGATTAAATTAATGTCCTGATGGCTGTTTTTATCAGGATTGATCGGAATCGCCAGCGATTGACCGACTATCGGGCTTCGCGCCAGCAGGGTTTCGGCAGCTTGGTTGGCATAGAGTACGACACCCTGGCTGTCTACAACCAAAACGCCGTCGGTGATAGTGTCGAGGATCAGATCAAGCTTGCGAAGCCGGGTGTTCATGGTCGATAAGCGTGCTTAAACGATGATGGTTTGTACGCCGATTCCTTTCGCTTGAGTGGTAATGGCCGCCATGATCGAAGGAGCCCGCGACAAGTCACCGAGCAGTTTCAATACGGGTTCCGGCATGTCGCGCACCAGCATCGGCGTTGCAAACACGTCCTTTTCCAATGCTTTTTCCGGCATGCCCAAGACTTCGACGACGTCCAGAACCCATTGTCCGGGATCGTAAAGATTGGCGAGCGCAGTGGAAATCTGCTCGACCAGACGGCGGGTTTCACTGTTCAGGGACACCACATACAGGGTTAGAACCAGTTTGTGCTGGTTTGCGCGCCGTTCTTCCTGAGGATTGCCGATACGGGCAATCTGGGCGAGATTGCGAATTTGTGCGGAAGACAGCGGCTTGCTGGCCAGTTCGAACTGAAAGCCTTCCTCATTGATGCCTTTCAGTTGCTCCATGTATTCGTTGGCAAAGGCGGTGACGATGTAAACGTTCAGCGTTTCGTCAATGGTTTTCAGACGGCGCAAGGTTTCCACGCCATCGATGCCGGGCATGCGCAGATCGAGAAAAATCAGATCGGGGCGTTCCGCGCGGGCCAGCTCGATGCCTTGTAAGCCGTTCTCGGCTACGCGAACCGAGAAACCGTCATTTTCCAGAATCAGCTTGAAGGCGCTGCGCACTGCCGGGTCGTCATCTATTACCAGAATTTTGCTTGCCATAACCTTGTATATCGTTTCTCTTATGTATCGAATTCAAATGCTCAAACATGGGGAAAGCGTAGCCGCATGCAGCAGCCGTGCCCCTGTAAACTCTCCACCTGTATATGGCCGCCGACATCCTGAACCAGACGGCGGATGACCGACAAACCCAGTCCGGTGCCTTTTCCGGGAGGCTTGGTGGTAAAGAACGGATCGAAAATTTTGGTTTGCACCTCTTGCGGGATGCCGGGACCGTTGTCGGCCACGCTCAGTTCTAACATGCCATCCACGGGCCTGAGCATGATTCTGATTTGTGGTTGCTGGCTATCGACTAGTGCGTCGCGGGCGTTAATGATCAGATTGACCAGGATCTGCTGCAGACTGTCGGAGCTACAGCGAATGGCCGGCAGATCGTCGACGGCATCCACCTCGACCTTGATGCCGTGCTTGCCCAATTCGCCTTCCAGCAGCAATAGAGTTTGCCTGATCGCCTCCGCTATCTGGCAGGTGCCGCTCGGAGTCGATCGGTTGTGAACGAATACCAGCATGTTGCTGACGATCTTCTTGATACGGTGAATTTGCTGTAGCGCCTGATCGAGAATTTCCTTCGATTTTTCATCCGTGCTTCTGTCTGCGGCGAATTCGACGAAATTCATCACGCCCATCAGCGGATTGTTGATCTCATGCGCCACACCGCCGACCAGCGTCCCCAATGCCGAGAGTTTTTCCATCTGCAGCATGTGTTCCTGGTTTTCCTGTAGTTTCGTGTAGGCCTTCCGAGTTTGTTCCAGGAGGCGGGCGTTTTCCAGGGAAATCGCAGCCTGGGCGGTCAACAGTTCGGTCATGTCGGTTTTTTCAGTGGTAAATACACCTGCCGACAATCGATTTTCCAGATAAAGCAAGCCGATGAGTTCGTTTTGCTTGATGATCGGCAGACACAACACCGAACGCAGTTTTAGCGCCTGCACTTCCGCGGTGTCCTGAAACTCGCCCTCGGCCACCGCATCGTGCAGTAATACTTTTTTACGCGTGCGCAGTACGTAGTTGACGATAGCATGACTAATGCTGCTGCGGGTCTGTTTAAGACTGAGATACTCGCGATTGACGATGTGTTTTTCGCCGACATGGCTTTCGGCGGCGACCAGCAGTTCATCCGCTTCCTTGATCAGCAGGTAGCCATGCTGAGCCCCCGAGCTTTCCAGCACGACGCTCATGATTTTTTGCATGAGCCGATTCAGATCGACTTCCGCCGACAGGGCCAGCGCGGATTTGATCAGATAATTGAAATCGAGATTCGGCAGCGTAGCCGGCTTGTCGAGGGCGACAGTTTTTTCGGCACGAACTGGGTAGTCCGCTTCAGTATAAGGGAGGCGTTGCTGCAATTGCGCGTTTTTGCGATCGGCGCCGCACGCCCGGTAGATACGTCGCGCCGCGCCGTAATAAAGTCCGGCATCGCCGAGATTGCCGGCTGCCATGACATCAGCCAATGCTTCGTATAAATGGCCGGTGAGCAGGCCGTAGTTTTGTTCCTGGGCGACCGCGATCGCATCCAAATACAAGTTGCGGGCCTCGCGCATTTGGTTTCGAGCGCGGGCGATCTCGGCATGAACAAAGGCCAAAAAGGGTTTCAGCAGGGGGCCGAGACGGGCCCAGGTTTCCAGTTCGGCCAGCAACGGCGCAATTTCCGCTTCAAGCGCCGGCCAGTCGGCACCCTCCGGCCAGCGCAGGCGATTGACGATACGGAAGACATACCAGAGCCGTTTCAGCACGTTATCGGTCAAACCGTGCAGATAGCGTTCCACCGTGTGCAAGGACACCGCTGCCGCGGCGTAATCGCCTAAATAATGGTGGGCAAAACCCAGCAGCGCAAAATAACTGCCGGAAGCGGCGACATAATTGTCGGCTTCCCAGCGCGCCAGGGTTTCGGTCATGTCCACCGGCTGGTAATCGGGTTTCATCGGCGCCACCCAGCCGGCCAGCACGGCTTCGGCGAGGCCGACCGAGAACGACAGTTGGTTCTTGCGGGAAAAATGCAGGCATTCCTCGGCGGCTTCTTCGACCAGGCGCAGATCTTTGCCCTGCACCTGCAAATTCCACATCAAGGGGCCGTAGGACAGGCCGGCGTTATACAGGTCGCCGCAATTCTTGCCGCACTGTATGGCTTTGTGGCAGTAATCGACGATCTCGGCCGGATGGCTGCGCGAATGCATGTTGCACCAGACGATGCCGTTCATGCCGCGGGTGGCGCCAAAGGTATTGGGGTGTCTTTCACACAGGTCGTGGGCCAGATCCTGATAACGGAACGCGAGTTCGAACTTGCCCTGCTCGCCGAGATTGAGGCCCATGATCGAAAACGAGTAAATCACCGATTCGTCCATGCCGCCCTGCAGGCAATGCAGGGTCGATTGCGCGGCGGACAGATACAGCTGCGGCACCAGGCCGGACATATAAAGATCCGGAATGAGCTCGCTGTAAAACGCCAGCTCGATCTTGCTCTTGCGGTCCTGGGTAAAAGGCATGTGCAGGATCGTCGTCCAGACGTCGCCTTGCCGTTCGATTTCCGCCATTAAGGCCCGCATTCGCTGGTGAGCGATCTCGGCTTGTTCGGGGATTGATTTATCGAAGTAGGCCAGGCCTCGGTTGGCAGTCGCTATCGCCTCGTTGAAGTTGCCGAACGAGGACAGCGACGTGGTCTGTTCCGCCAGGGCTTCGGCTTTGTCCAAGTCGCTGGCGGCGTATTCGATCAAATGATTGAGCAGCGCTTCCGATCGTTCATAACGGCCGCACATCAACTCGGTCTTGGCCAGACGCTGGTATATGCGAAAGGTCAGATCGTAGGCCTGTTGCCAGCAATCGTCGGGCAGGTAGTCGTGGGCTTTCTGGAAAAAGTCGTTGGCGGCATCGCCGGCCAGCGCATCCAGCGCCTTGTTGCCGGCATGGAAGTTGATATCGACCAGCCGATACGCCAGCTCAGGTTCCATCTCCGCCGGGCGGCCCAGGTTGAGGTGGGCGGCGATGGTAAACAAGTTATCGAGGAGTTCGAGATGGGTTCCCGCCGGCACCGCTTGCAGCAGGCGGTTGCCGATGCGCCAGTGAATCGCGGGTTTGGCCTCAGTGTCGACCTGGCGCAGCACCGCTTCCTGAACCCGGTCGTGGACGAATTGCAGATCGGATTTGTTTTCCAGCAGCATCCCCAGATTCAAGACCGGCTTCAAATCCTCAAACAGCTTTTCAATGGGAATGTCCAACACCAGCGCCACGTCTTCGACGCTGAAACGGTTGCCCATGCAGGCACAGTGGTCGAGTATATGCAGGGTCTTGACCGGCAGTTTGCTCACCTTGGAGCTGAACAATTCAACTACCGAAGTCGGCATCTGCGTGTCGCGAATCCGCTTGATGTCCCAGTGCCAGTGGTGTTCGGCATCGGTGTTCAGCAAGTTCTCGTTATACAGCCATGCCAAACTTTCGCTGACGAACAGCGGGTTACCTTCGGTGAGGTGGGCGATAAATTCCGCCAGATTGGCCGTGGCTTCCAGCGAAGAGTCGAGGATGTAGGCCACCATTTCATGACAGTCGGCGTCGGTGAGCGCCTCCAGGCGAATTTCCGCGAACGGACCGTTGTTTTCCTGAATCTTGCGGATCAGCTTGCTGAGCGGATGGCTGCCGTCGACTTCGTTGTGCCGATAGGCGCCCATGAAAAACAAATAGGGATGTTCATCATGGTTGTCGAACAGGTTTTGCAGAAAGTCGAAGGTTGCGCTGTCGCACCATTGCAGGTCGTCGATGAACAGTACCAGCGGATTGTCTTCGCTGGCGAGACAAGCGAGAAACCGGCCGAACAAATTGTTGAAACGATGGCGGGCTTCCACCGGTGGCAGATGCGGCACTTCAGGCTGCCGTCCGATGATGAATTCCAGTTCCGGCAACACGTCGATGATGACGCTTCCGTTGTTCTCGACGACATCAAGTATTTTCTTCCGCCACTGCTGAACCTGCAGATCGCTTTCGGTCAAGAAGATGCGCATTAGATTGCGCAAGGCCTGAATCAGCGAGCTGTAGGGGATGTTTTTCTGATACTGGTCGAATTTGCCGGAGGTGAAGTAACCGCGATTCTTGACCAGCGGTTTTTGCAGTTCCTGAATCAGCCGGGTTTTGCCGATGCCGGACAGTCCGGAAATAAAGACCGAGCGGAATTTGCCGCTGATGACCTCGTCATATTGCTCCCGTATCAGCTCGCTTTCGTGCTGGCGGCCCACCATCTTCGAGATGAAGATGACCCGACGGCTACGATCGTGCAGGCCGATCGTGAACGCTGATACCCTGCCGGTGGCGGCGTACTCGTCCTTGCAGCGGATTAGGTCGGCCAGTAACCCTGCGGTGCTTTGGTAACGCTTCTCCGGCTGCTTGACGGTAAGTTTGGCAATGATGTCGGCCAAAGCTTGGGGAATCTGCGGTTTGAGCTGATTGACTCTAGGCGTTTCCTCAGCCAGATGCGAGTGAATCAGTTCCAGTGGATCGCTGGAAAAAAACGGCAGCTGACCGGTCAGCAGCTCATAAAACACGATCCCTAATGAATACAAATCGGTGGAAAAATCCACGCGATAATTGATGCGGCCAGTCTGTTCCGGCGAGGTGTAGGCCAAGGTATGGCGTACGAATTCCGGATCGTAGATGAAATGGCTGACGTCACGAATGTCGAGCGGGGTGATGAAATCGGTCAGCCGGAGCGTCAGCGTCCCCGGTTGAATCAGAATATTATGGGGCTTTATGCCGCCGTGGGTAATGCCGGCATCATGTACCGCGTGCAGCGTATCGGCCAGCGTACAAGCCAGCGTAAAAAAATCGTTGAGATCGAGTTTATTTTGGTGTGCCACCCAATGATTCAGCGTTTGGCCCGCGAACCAGGACTGAACGATAAACTGAAGGTCGCCGTAGGACTCCAGCGCGAGCGGCGTACAAACCCGCGGATCGTGCAGCACTTTCAGGCGTTCGATCTTCTGGCGCAGATGCCGCGACTGATCGTCCCAGCTCGACAGCTGCTTCAGCAGTTTGATGACCAGCGGTTGGTCGGGGACGTGTATGTGGTAGCCCTTGAATACCGAGGCCTGCAAGCTTTCTCCGAGTTTTTCGGTAGCGATGTAGTTGCCCAGTGTTGGCAGGCCCTGCGGTTGATGCTTTGTTGTTATATCAACTGCTTGCGCTATGCTCTCTGGAACGTGAGGTATGCCAGGCATGATGAAGTAATCTCAG
This sequence comes from Methylocaldum sp. RMAD-M, assembly GCF_017832375.1. NCBI lineage: Bacteria > Pseudomonadati > Pseudomonadota > Gammaproteobacteria > Methylococcales > Methylococcaceae > Methylocaldum > Methylocaldum sp. RMAD-M. The sequence continues at coordinate 146,936 of NZ_JAFIBZ010000007.1, forward strand.
GCTAAAGCCGAAGGCCTTGCGACGGTGAAGTCGCGAGGCTTGAATAAGAGCGGGGCTGTCGCGAACCGCCATATGATGATCCGTTAATATCCACCCACCGAATGTGGTTTAGGCCATGTTAACACAATGTCTGTTAGACTTCGCGCATGGAGCTCAGTGAATCTCAATATCAACAAATCGCCCACTGTCTGCCGCGCCAGCGCGGTAATGTGCGTCTCTCGAATCTCCAGGTGCTCAATGCGATCTTGTATGTCGCCAAACATGACTGCACGTGGCGCAGCTTGCCGCCGCGCTTTGGCCCCTGGCACACCGTGTATACCCGCATGATGCGCTGGGCCAAAAGCGGCGTGCTCGACCGGGTGTTCGAGCAATTGCAGCACCAGCAGATCATTCAGATCAAAATCGAAATTGTTCCGGTCAAGATCGAAGCGGTGCCGTTGGATAGTACGGTCATCGAGATACATACGGATGGCACCGGCGCATTAAGGAAAACGGCCGCCAAGCCGTTGGCAAGCCGCGCGCCCGATGGAGCACCAAAATTCGTGTGGTTGCCGCGAATGAATGCTGTGCTATAACCTTTGCCCTCTCTTCCGGCTATGCCCATGATATCCCGAAAGATCGTCCAGTGCTGTCGGGTTCGAGGGCTCCACCGGTCTCCCGCTGCCTCATCATGGACCGCGCCAGCGCAGGCGACGAAATCCTTCAACTCGCGCTCGATCTGAGTACCTAGGTTCGTTACGCTCAATGCGACCGCTTGCCGCCCTAGGAGTACTACCTCGCGACGTTCCGCACGCGCAAAAAGGTCTGGTTTGGTCCATCGACTCAAAGGGTTTCGCCGATTCTTCTCTCGCTTCGATAATCTGGACCTGATATTTGCGGCGGTTATTCATTTCGCCTTTCATCGAAGTACTCAGGTTGTGTTAACAGGCCTTGGTGCTATAGCCGCATTTACATTCTAACGACGCCGGGTGATCGGCTGAGGAGACGATTCTATACGGCAGTAGGAGAGTACGCTGACGGTGCTGCACCAGTGGATTGTTGAGCCGTCATCACTGGGCCTTGCAGGAGGCCACGGACGCGGTAATGTGGCCACCACTGAATCCAATTGCCACTGCACCACCTCTGCGCTGATGCGCGCCGAACGCGCGCGGGCCGACCATCGGACCTACCGCCTGGCTCGTCATGAAGCGGTCGTGAACCTGAGGCAACAAAGCTGGTCGTTTCGGGCGATTGCCCACCATTTCGATCTTGAGTGCATTATCGTACGGCGTTTCCTACGGGCCGAAGGCATTCCAGAGCGGGCGCCGGTCCCCGGCCTCATTGATCCGCTCCGGCCGCACTTGCCGCAGCGCTGGCGGAACGGGTATCCATAACGCCCGGCGGTTGTTCCAAGAGATCGCCCAGCCGGGCTTCTTAGGATCGGAAAGCCTGGTGCGGCGGGCCGTTCAAGGATGACGGATTCCTTCGGTCGCTGCAGATAAGGCGCAGAACCGCGCGGTCGTGCGACCGGTTCCCCACGCTCCCCGTTGGGCGAGTTTTTGGTTTGTTGCTTGGAGGTAGGCCTGGCTCGGTCCCAGGCCTACCTCCAAGCAACAAACCAGAAGAATGGAAGAGGCGAGAGTGTGCCGCTGAATCGGGAAGTACGGGAAGCGATCCTATCGCGAGCACGGTTCAGAGCTACGCACTGCCCGGCTTCGCCCTGGTTTTTCGCTCACCGGACGGAACGCGGCTTGGCTCGATACGGAAGGGATTCGAAGGGGCTTATAAAAGGCGGGAATCGAGGACTTTCATCCGCATGACCTGCGTCACACCTGTGCGGCCTGCTTGGTTCAGGCTGGAGTTTAGATCCGGGAGGTAGCGGAACTCCTACGGCATTCAGACATCCGGGTAACGATGCGTTATGGCCATCTTTCGCCGGAGAATGTCAGGGCTGCGGTGAAGGCCCTTGAAGGAGATCGGTCACGATCTGGCCATGCTGTGACTTTGATCGAGTAGGAGAAGACGGGATAACCAATTGATTAAATTGGTCGGGGTGAGAGGATTCGAACCTCCGGCCACTGCCTCCCGAAAGCAGTGCTCTACCAGGCTGAGCTACACCCCGGAAATTGGATTTTAATAGCTTCGTTCGACCGATAAGTGGGCCAGCTGAACGAGTGCGTCCTTGTAGTCTGATGCGGGAAGTGCATTGAGCAGTTCGACCGCTTTGTTTGCTTCTTCCCTAGCGCGCCGTGCAGTGTACGCGATTGCGTCCGTAGATTCAACGATTTCGTAAACTTCGCGGAACGCATCGCGGTTGCCGTTCTCGATAGCGTCCCGAAGTGCGGCGGCCTGCGATGCATTGCCGTGCTCGATGGCATAGATCAGAGGCAGCGTCGGTTTGCCTTCGGCCAGGTCATCACCGAGATTTTTTCCGAGCTCTTCGGGATTCGCCATGTAATCCAGGGCATCGTCGATCAACTGAAACGCAATGCCGAGGTGAAGGCCATAGTCCTTCAGCGCCAATTCGGTGGACTCGGGCGCTCCCGTTAGCACAGCGGCCAATTGTGCTGCGGCGCTGAACAAGATTGCGGTCTTGCGAGAGATGACTTCGAGGTACTTGTGTTCGGTTGTTGCGGGATTATTGCAATTGAGAAGCTGCAACACCTCGCCCTCGGCGATGGCTGTGGTGGTGCGGGAGAGGATCTCCATGATGCGGAGGTCCTGCACGCTCACCATCAATTCGAACGAGCGGGAATACAAGTAGTCGCCGACTAGAACGCTGGCCGAGTTTCCCCAAAGCGCATTGACGGTATTTCGCCCACGGCGCAGGGTCGATTCGTCGACCACGTCGTCGTGGAGGAGGGTAGCCGTGTGAATGAATTCGATGACTGCTGCAAGGGTGATGTGTTGCTGCCCTTGATATTGGAGAGCCTTGGAGACCAGCAGCAACAGCATCGGGCGCAGTCGTTTGCCGCCGCTGTTTACGATGTATCGGCCGATCTGATTGATAAGCAATACATCGGAACTGAGCTCGCGAAGAATGAGTCGGTCGACAGCCGACGTTTCTTCTTCTACCAAACAGCGGATACTTGTAAAGGCTGTTTTTGGGTTTTGCGAAGCTGTCGTTGTGATCTGTGACGTAGTCAATATGCTCATTAAGGATGAAATTGCTCTCGCTGCGGCAGAGTCCTGCAAAACGCTGGAATGCTATGGATGAGAGGTCGGCGTGTCAAGCTAAAACGGTTTCGACTTGCCACTTAGCGTAGCCGAACGCCAGTCGATGCATCATAGATGGCCGTTGGACCGCGCAGTCCTCCGAGTCGTCCGGGGAAGATCAGGACGCGCCCGGTAGAGAAATGCTTGCGAGCCGATATCGGCGTACGGGCTGGCGGCCGGCCGCTTTTGTTGGCGCTGGTCGATATGATCGGTCCGCCGAAAGCGCGGCATAGGGCGGCCGCATCGGGATGAGCCGTGACGCGGACGGCCAGCGTCGCGTGTTCGCCTCGGAGCCAAGCCGGTACCCAGCTAGCAGCGGGAACGATCCAGGTGACCGGTCCGGGCCAGGTCGCCAAGAGTCGGCTCCGCATAAATTCGGTCGGGATGTCGAGATAAGGTTCGATCTGATCGAATTCTGCGGCAATGAGGATCAGTCCTTTCGCCGAGGGTCGTTCCTTTAAAGCCAGGAGCCGGCGTACCGCATCTTGGTCGAGAGGGTCGCAGCCGAGTCCGTACACGCCCTCGGTCGGATAGGCGATAATGCCTCCGCGACGCAGGTGACTCGCCGCGAGCCTCAGACGAAACGGCGAGAGCATTTTTTCCTTGGCCCGCGGTCGAAAACGCTAGGTTGCGGATTCGGCCAGCGGTTCGCCTTCGTAAGGCGCCGCATAGCCGCATTCCTTGCGAGGACAGACTTTTTCCGTGCCGCGCCGCTTGGTGACTTTCAGCGTCAGGATCGGCCAGCCGCAGTTGGGGCAGGGCTCTGCGACAGGCGGGTTCCAGACGGCGTAGGTGCAACTGGGATAGGTATTGCAGGAGAAGAATAATTTTCCGAAGCGCGACTTCCGCTTGATCAATTGGCCCTTATTGCATTCAGGACAACGTACCCCGGTGTTCTCCGGTTTTTCGAGCGGTTCGATATGCTTGCACTTGGGATAATTGCTGCAGCCTATGAACTTCCCGAACCGACCGGTCTTGATGACCAGCGGCGAGGAGCATTCGGGGCAGACCTTTCCTTCCACGACTTCCGGCGCGGCGGGCGCGGCTTCCCCGTTGATGTTGCGGGTGTATTTGCACTCGGGATAATTGGTACAGCCGATGAAGCGGCCGTTACGTCCGAGGCGTATGGATAGCTGTCCGCCGCATTCGGGACATGCTTCGTCTAGCGATTCGTGAGTAACGTCCGCGCGTCTCAAGCTTTCATCCTTGGCATCGATCAGCGACTTGAACGGATACCAAAACTCGCGCATCAGCGGAATCCAATTTCTTTCGCCGCGCGAGACGGCGTCCAGATCGTCTTCCAAATTGGCGGTGAAGTTGTAGTCGACGTATTGGGTGAAGTGCTCCGTCAAGAATTTGTTGACGATGCGCCCCACGTCCGTCGGATGGAACCGCTTGTTTTCCAGCACGACGTAATGACGCTGCTGCAGGGTCGAGATAATGGCCGCGTAAGTCGACGGCCGGCCGATGCCGTACTCCTCCAACGCCTTGACCAGGCTTGCTTCCGTATAGCGCGGCGGCGGTTCGGTGAAGTGCTGAGCGGTGACGATATCGAGCAGATCGACCCATTGGCCTTCTTTCAGCGCGGGCAATAAACTTTCGTCGTCTTCGGTGGATACGTCGTCCCTGCCTTCGAGGTAGACGCTCATAAAGCCCGGATTCACCACCGTCGAGCCTGTTGCGCGAAATACGCCCATCGTGCCGCAGGATAGGTCGACCGAGACCGTTTTGATGGTGGCGTGAATCATCTGGCAAGCGACGGTCCGCTTCCAGATCAGGTTGTAAAGCTTGTATTGCTCGGGACTGAGATAAGGCTTGACTTGTTCCGGCAGCCGAAAAGCCGATGTGGGCCGAATGGCTTCGTGGGCTTCCTGAGCGTTCTTGCTCTTGGTTTTGTATAGAGGCGGCTGCTTGGGTAGGTTTTCTTTGCCGAACCGGGACGCGATCAGCTCACGAATTTCCTGTACCGCTTCATTGGCGAGATTGACCGAATCGGTACGCATGTAGGTGATCAGCCCGGTGGTTTCGCCCCCCAGGTCGATACCTTCGTAAAGCTGTTGGGCGATTGCCATGGTGCGCTTGGTGGTGAACCCCAGCTTGCGAGCCGCTTCCTGCTGCAAAGTGGAGGTAATGAACGGTGCCGCGGGATTCTTTTTGCGCTCTTTCTCCTCAATCTTCACCACCCGGAGCTTGCCGTTGGCCTCCGCAAGCAGCGAGTTCCTAATCTGGCTCGCCTGTTCTTCAGTGACGATGCTGAACTGTTCCAGCTTCGCGCCGTTCAGGTTGATGAGCCGGGCGCGGAACTTCTGCCCCTCGGTGCTGGCGTCGGCATCGAGAGTCCAATATTCCCGAATCTGGAAGTTCTCGATTTCGATCTCGCGCTCGACAATCATCCGGAGTGCCGGGCTTTGCACCCGTCCGGCGGATAGGCCTCGCCGAATCTTTTTCCACAGCAAGGGCGACAGCTTAAAGCCGACCAGATAATCCAGTGCACGGCGCGCCTGCTGCGCATTGATCAGGTCGGTAGAGAGCGCTTTGGGGTGTTTGATCGCCTCGGTAATGGCGCGCTTGGTGATTTCATGGAAAACGACACGGTGTACCGGTTTATTGTCGAGCACCTTGCGGTTTTTCAGGATCTCGTAGATATGCCACGAAATGGCCTCGCCTTCGCGGTCCGGGTCGGTCGCGAGGAACAAGGCGTCAGCTTTCTGAGCAGCTTTGGCGATGGTTTGTACGTGCTTCTCGTTTCTCTCGATGAGTTCATACTTCATCGCGAAATCATGATCGGGATCTACTGCTCCTTCTTTGGGAACAAGGTCACGGACATGGCCATAGGATGCATAGACCTGAAAATCTCGGCCGAGATATTTTTCAATGGTCTTGGCTTTTGCTGGTGATTCAACAATGACCAGGTTTTGGCTCATCGGAGTTAATAAGGTGCGAGCTATTTGCGTTTAAGAATAAACGATTCTCCGGTTTCTTCTGCGGAGAAGAAATGGAGAAACGGGTGATGTATCAATGCAGATAATTAGGCAGGCTCTCGTAGACGAGATTTTCCATGCGCGCGAAAGCGATTTCTTCGTTGGGTTGGCTGAAAAGTACCATAAGCACAACCCACTTCAGGTTTTCCAGAGAGATGGCTTCTTCGTTGAATGCCATGACACGGTCGATGACCAGTTCGCGGCTTGCCGGCGTAAGGATTCCGCTTTGTTCCAGAAACATCAGGAGACCACGGCATTCGGCATCGAGCTTAGCCGTTTCCTGGGCGGAAAAGATACGAAATGCCGGCGAGGAAACAGGCTTGATCGCATTATGCTCGGCCAACGATTCTAGCCACTCAAAGGCTTTATTGATTTCGGTTTGAGGGAATCCCGCCTCCAAAAGTTCGGTGCGAATCATGTCGGGATCGGGTGTGAGCTCGACATCATCATCCATATAGTTTTCGAAAAGATAAATTAGGACATCGAATACGTTTTCTTTCATTGAGTGGTCTCAACTAAGGGATGCGCAACGGCTAGGAAATTTACTGGGTCCGGAAGTAGCATCCTCCGGGTGTAGAGGCAACATGACCTTGCAGTTCCAACATTAAAAGCATCGAGGCGATAGCTTCCGGCGTTTTTCCTGTGGCTGCCACTAGAGTATCCACAGAGGTTGGGTCGTACGCAATATATTTCAAGAGTTCCATATGGGGTTGGTTGTCGTCCGAATCGGTTTTGAACGAAGGTTTGTAGGCTTGGACGGATAATCGCGCCTCGAATTCCTCGACGATATCCTCAACCGTTTGGATCAGTTTTGCTCCGTTTTTTATCAATTCGTTGCAACCGCGGGAAAGCGGATTGTAAATCGAGCCGGGTACGGCGAAGACCTCGCGTCCCTGTTCGGCTGCGAGACGTGCAGTGATCAAGGATCCGGACCGCGGCGCGGCTTCGACGACCAGGGTACCCAAGGAAAGGCCGCTGATAATACGATTCCGACGGGGGAAATGATCGGCCTTGGGGCCGGTTCCGGGAGGGAATTCGGATACCAAGGCTCCGTTCTGGGCGATGATTTCGTGTGCCAGATTCTGATGACGGTACGGATATACTCGGTCCAATCCCGTGGCGGCGACGGCTATGGTAACACCGCCCGCTTCGAGCGCTCCGGAATGCCCGGCGGCATCGATCCCCAATGCCAGCCCGCTGGTGACAGCAAAGCCAGCGGAGACTAAGCCCGATGCGATTTCTCGCGCAATCCGCCGACCGGACGGCGACGGATTTCTGCTGCCGACAACTGCAATCTGGCGAAATGAAAGGGCCGAAACGTCCCCTTTAACGAAGATCAGCGGGGGCGGATCGGATATTTCGCGCAGCAGCGCGGGATATCGAGGATCGTGCAGCGTGAGGCAATCGTGGCCCGACGCACTCAGCCATTGCAAATCGGCTTCCACGGCCAGCCAATCCGGATGGCAGAGATAGACGATGGTTTCTTCTTTAAGACCTAAGGCGGCTAGATCAGCCGCCTTGGTTTCGAAGAGGATTCTAGGACTGTGGAAATGGGCGAGAATGGCGCAGAACCGCCGGCTTCCGATGAGCGGTGCTCGATGCAGTGCCAGCCAGTAGCGCAGGTCTTCTAAGCTTTCCGCGGAGCAGCCTGTCGTCAAGGGGTTGCAGCAATGTCTGACACGTGTATCGCACGTGTTGCGTTCATGACCAGCGCATAACTGACGCGTTCGAAGGGGCGGAAGATCATCAACAAGCCGGCGTGTTCGTCGGGCAAGGCCACGGTTTCGCCGGGTCTCTGGCTTACGATATCCCGTATCGGACGTGCGCTTTGATAAATGTCGAGAACGTGTCCGGTTTCGATGCCGTCGGCGGTTCCTTTGTCGATCACCACGACCTGGTATTGGCCGATCTGCGAGACCCCATCCAAGACACTGATGATATGGGCTTCGATATCTTGCTCGGGCGCACGTGGCTGGAAATAAAGCTCGATTTTTTCTTGCTCGACCGGCATGAGCCGGTCGCCGATAATGGCTTCGCGCTGGGCGCGGGTCAACACCAGTGTTGCCGGGTCGCCGATACGTTGCAGTTGGGCGTCGGCTACGTAGATCGCTTCATAGCCGAGAATGTCGCCGGTGACTGGGTCCTGGTAGGCCGGGCCCGGTCTGAACAAGGTAAATGCCTGGTTCGTGCCGTCTTCGACCGCACGCACGTAAATCCCGTCGCCGATCCCTCCCACGATATGCTCGTCGACAAACGCCACGATATATGGCGCATCCTGTAATTCGCGCTTGTTGACGACCCTGGGTCTACTCAGAAACTGACGGATCGCGTCCATGGGGATAAGCGGCACAGCTCGGGCGATCGGGCTGACTCGAACTTCCGGGCTCAGGCGTACTTCGGACGGCGTTTCGATTTGCAGGCGGGGCTCGCCGTTTACGTAGCTCAGGGCGATCACGTCGCCCGGATAAATAAGATGCGGATTTGCGATTTGGGGGTTGTTTTGCCAAATTTCCGGCCACTGCCAGGGCTTGCTCAAGAACTTACCGGAGATGCCCCATAGCGTGTCTCCCTGGACTACGGTGTATCGGTCCGGATGATTCGGATTTAGCTGAATGTGATCGGCCGACACCGTGCCGACGACGAACGATAAGGCAATACCGATAATGATTCGAAGCGTCATCTTGTCTCCTGCTCATCACGCATGGCGCGGCCATTCGAGTGTGGGAAGCGCTGGACTCACTGCAAGAATTTGTTCGCGATAAGGCATGTGCAACTTTCAAAAACCAATCGAGTCTTAAGGAACGGCGTTCAAAGTCTAGTTGAATTTCGTTAGAATTCCATTGACTTAGGTATTCAGCGTCCACGATAAACGTTATGGCCATCTTAACCATTCTTGAATTTCCCGATGACCGGCTCCGCAAGAAAGCGGTTCCCGTGCCCGTGGTCGACGAGTCGATCAAGCGGCTTGTGGACGACATGTTCGAAACGATGTACGCCGCTCCCGGCGTAGGTCTTGCCGCAACGCAGGTCAACGTCCAAAAACGCATCGTGGTCATCGATGTGTCCGAGGAAAAGAACACCCCGGTTTGCCTGATCAACCCCGAGATCGTGGAGAAGGACGGGAGCGAGGAAATGGATGAGGGTTGCTTGTCGGTTCCCGGTGTTTTCGAAAAGGTAACTCGCGCCGAGACGGTCAAGATTCGTGCATTGGACCGCAATGGCGATGCTTTCGAACTTGAAACCGATGGCCTCCTCGCAGTCTGCATCCAGCACGAGATCGACCATCTGGATGGAAAGTTGTTCGTCGATTATCTCTCGCCGTTGAAACGCCAGCTTATCCGTAAGAAACTGAAAAAGGATCAGCGGCAGCGGACCTCACAGCAGCCGCAGAAAACACGGGCAGTCGTCTGATTTCAAGTCTCCCGATACTTCGGGGGAGTAGGATTCGCTCCGGGCGGAGAGGGTCCTTCTTTTGGTTTACGCAGCGGCACGTAGCTGCGTCTTTGCAATTCGCCACTTCCATCTTATGAAGATCGTTTTCGCCGGCACACCGGAGTTTGCCGTTCCTACCCTCGAGATGCTATTGGAGGGGCCGCATGATGTCTGTGCGGTCTATACCCAGCCCGATCGCCCGGCGGGCCGGGGCCAGAAGCTCAAGCCGAGTCCGGTGAAGCAGTTGGCACAGTCTCACGGTATACCCATCTTTCAGCCGACCACGCTGAAGGACCCCGAGGAACAGGAGCGGCTCAGGTCTCATGATGCTGATTTGATGGTGGTGGTGGCTTACGGCCTCATCTTGCCCAAAGCGGTTCTGGAGATTCCCCGTCTAGGTTGCGTCAATGTTCACGCATCGTTACTGCCTCGGTGGCGAGGCGCGGCGCCCATACAGCGGGCCATCCTCGCCGGCGACGAGGTAAGCGGCATTACCATCATGTTCGTGGAGCCGCGTCTGGACGCGGGCCCGATGTTGCATAAGAAGAGCTGCAGGATCGCGCCCTTGGAAACGGCTGGAGAACTGCACGACCGCCTGGCCGGGCTCGGCGCGGAAGCGCTCGCGGAAATATTGCCCGAAATCGAAGCAGGGACGGTGCGGCCCGAGGTTCAGGACGAAACCCAAGTTACCTATGCGGCGAAGCTGGAAAAGCACGAGGCGCGTTTGGACTGGACGATGGCGGCGATCGACCTGGAGCGCCGGATCAGAGCATTCAATCCCTGGCCGGTCGCCGAGACACTTTACCGGGGAGACATCTTACGGATTTGGCGGGCTGAGAGCCTGGATGAACCCGCGGGGGCAGAGCCGGGAACGATTCTTGATCGCGGCAAGACCCTGGATGTCACCACCGGCAGCGGAGTACTCCGGCTGCTGGAAGTTCAGCTTCCGGGAGGGAGGCGGATGACGGCTCAGGCATTTCTGAACGCGCATCCGGTTAGATCGGAACGCTTCGGCTGATGGAGTCGAATTCACGCGTATTCGCGGCGGATGTACTCGTTCAGGTGGTGGGAGAACAGAAAACCCTCACGCACGCACTCGAATCCGTCCTGCCCAAGATTCCACGGGAAAACGACCGCGCTTTCGTGCAAGCCCTGTGCTACGGCGTCATGCGCTGGTATTGGCGGCTGGATTATCTGCTCGGGTTGCTGACGCGGAAACCGATCAAGGACCTGGATCTCCGGATGTTGGCCATGCTCGGCTTATATCAACTCAAGTACACTAGGGTAAAGCCTCATGCGGCGGTGGCCGAAACGGTATCGGCGGCACGGCGGAAGGCCTGGGCGAAGCCGCTACTGAACGGGATTTTGCGCACCTATCTTCGGGAGCAGTCGACGCTGGAAGCTCGGGTTGAGGAAAAGAAAGTCGTTGCCGAAGCTCACCCGGAGTGGTTGGCCTCGCAGATACAGCGAGACTGGCCGGGTCGATACACCGAGGTTCTGAGGCAAAACAATCTCGCTCCTCCCATGGTTTTGCGGGTAAACCGCCTGGCGATATCGCGGGCGGCTTACCTGGAGCGATTGGCGCAGACAGGCATTTCGGCCTATGCTTCCCCGGTCGGCGACAGTGCCGTAGTGTTGGAAGGCCCTACGGCGGTAGAGAGGCTGCCGGGGTTCGCGGAGGGTTGGGTATCCGTGCAGGACAGTGCCGCCCAGTTAGCCGCTGCGTTATTGGAGCTGAAGCCGGGTTTGCGGGTGCTCGATGTGTGCGCGGCTCCCGGCGGTAAATTGATGCATGTCCTCGAAACCTGTTCCGGTTTGAAGGAAGTGGTTGCAGTCGATATTTCCCCCGAGCGGGTTGCCAGGATTCACGATAATCTTGCGCGCGCCGGGCTGAACGCCAGGGTGCTGACTGCCGATGCCACGGATCCCGAAGCGTGGTGGGACGGGCAGATTTTCGACCGGATTTTGTTGGATGCGCCTTGCTCCGCTACCGGGGTCATACGGCGTCATCCGGATATCAAGGTATTGCGTAAGCCTTCCGATATTGGCGGGTTGCTGGACTTGCAGCGGCTTATTTTGGATGCCGCTTGGCCGATGCTGGCGCCCGGCGGATTGCTGCTTTACGCTACGTGTTCCATCTTGCGGCAAGAAAACGAAGTGAGAATCGCCGAATTCCTCGAGAATCATTCCGACGCACGGGAAGTGCCCATCGAGGCGACTTGGGGGGAGGCGGTAAGCCATGGCCGGCAGATATTGACCGGCGATCAGGGAATGGATGGGTTTTATTACGCTCGCATAGTGAAAACCAGCTAGTGCTCCAACGTCTGAGTCAATGGAGCTTTCTTGTCGGCCTTTTACTGGCCTTCGATGCCGTGTGCGCGGATTACGGATTTCGGATCATACGCGCCGAGCTTGTGCCGTCCGGCACCAACTTCGTTTTAAACGCGGATATCGACTACCGTTTCAGCGAGTCCGCCCTCGAAGCCCTGAGACACGGAGTTCCCCTGACTTTGGCTGTTCGGCTCAAGATCAAGCGTCAGCGGCATTATTGGTTAAATGAAACGATCTTGAGTGAAATCCATAAGTTCCGGATTCTCTATCATCCCTTAGGGAGGTCGTTCCAGATCATTCACGCGGGCGGGAATACCGAAAGCTTTGCGAGTCTGACGGCCTTGCTGGAAGCCATGGGCGCGATCCGGGGCTGGTTCATGCTGCCGGCCGATCGCATCGTCGAGGGCAATAGCTACGAAGCGAGCCTGTCGGTAGATCTGGATATAGAATCCTTGCCGCTTCCTTTGCGTCCGATTGCCTACGTTTCCCCAAGCTGGTATCTCGGGAGTTCCTGGTACCGATGGCGCGTCGCAGATTAAAGCCACCGCTCAGTTTAACGATCCTGGTGCTGTTTTCGGCGCTCTTGGCATCGCTTCATTTGATGAGTACGGCGACCCAAGACGCGTCCCAGCTCGGAAAGATGTATTCCTGGCTGGTGCTGATCAATTCGCTGGGATCGGTTTTGCTTCTGGGATTGGTGGGCGCCAACGTCTACTGGCTGCTGAAACAGTTGAGGCGGAAGGCGGCCGGTTCCAATCTCACGCTCCGCATGGTGTTTCTGTTCACCCTGCTGAGCCTGGCCCCGGCCACCATAGTCTTTTATTACTCCATGCAATTCCTTCAGCAGAGCATCGACAGTTGGTTCGATGTCCGCGTCGACCAGGCCATGGAGGATGCGCTGCAACTGGGACAAGCCGCTTTGGACGAACGTATGCGAGCCGTCTTGAAGCAAACCGAGCAAATGGCGGAAGGCTTGGAAGGCTCGCCGGAAGGTCTTGTGCCTATTCGCTTGGCAGAGCTGCGCAGCCATGCCGAGGACGGCGAGCTCACCGTTTTTTCCAAGCAAGGCCGCATCATGGGCTTTATCGGCAGCCAAACCGGAAGAATCATTCCGGACTTTCCGGAAACGGGCGTCTTGTTGCAGGTGAAGCAAGGCAAATCGTACGTAGGTCTCGAACCCGACGTCGGAAACGGCCTGCAAATCAGGGCGGTCGTATCCATCGCAGGGGATGACGCGCAATACCTTCAAGGCATTTATCCGGTACCGTTGCGTGTGGCCGATCTCGCGAAAACGGTCGAGGCGGCTTATGTTCACTACAAGGAGCTTACCTTTCTGCGGGGGTCATTGAAGCTGACGTTTTCCCTGACCCTGTCTCTGGTACTCCTTCTGAGTCTTTTAGCCGCGATGTGGTCCGCGTTTCTCAGCATCCGCCGCATCGTGGCTCCGGTCCGGTATTTGGCCCAGGGCACCAGAGCCGTGGCCCAAGGCAATTACGAGAAGCGCTTGCCGGTAAAACGCAAGGATGAGCTGGGCTTCTTGGTCGAGTCGTTCAACGCCATGACGCAGAAGATCGCCCAGGCAAGAGACGAGGCGCAGCATTCCCGGCAGGAGGTTGAGCGCCAGCGCGCCTATCTGGAAACCGTATTGGCGAACCTTTCCTCCGGCGTGTTGAGTTTCGACGAGTCGATGCGGCTTCTGACCGCCAATCAGGCCGCGAATGCCATTCTTCACGCCGAACTCGACAAGAGCGTCGGCGCTACGATCGGCGAGCTGACGGAAGCGCAGCCGCATCTGGCCGATTTGATGCAAATCGTTGGAAATCGATTGGAAAAGGAAAATAGCGTCTGGCGCGAAGAAATTCCCTTCCTCGGGCCCAAAGGCCGGCAGGAACTCTTATGCCGCGGAACGCCGCTATTCGGTTCGGACGGTGAGTCGCAAGGTGCCGTCGTGGTGTTCGACGATGTCACCGCACTGATCCAGGCCCAGCGTCAGGCGGCATGGAGCGAAGTGGCTCAGCGTCTGGCACACGAGATCAAAAATCCGCTCACACCGATTCAGCTTTCGGCCGAGCGTCTCAAGCACAAGCTGTCCAAGAATCTGGAGACGGCCGAAGCCGAGGTTCTGGATCGCGCGACCCGTACCATCGTGCAACAGGTCGAGGCCATGAAGACCATGGTCAATGCCTTCTCCGAATACGCCAAACCATCCATTATCCAGTTGCAACGGATCGATATCGATGCTTTGATCGAGGAAGTCGTGGCGCTTTATCCGCCTCAATCCGGTTTGGAGTTCGAACTCGATCTGGAGCCCACTTTGCCTCCGATATACGCCGATCCGATCAGAATTCGACAGGTTCTGCACAACATGATCAAGAACGCGCAGGAAGCCATGGCACCGGGGGTGTCGGGTAAAATGGGCATTCAGACGCGTTTGATCGAGGAAAACCGTCATCATTACGTCGAAATCGAGTTGCACGACTCCGGGCCCGGTATTCCGCCCGAGCAGGCTGACCGAATTTTCGAACCTTATGTAACGACTAAATCGAAGGGTACCGGTTTGGGATTGGCCATTGTAAAGAAGATTGTCGAGGAGCATGGGGGAAGCATCCGGCTGGTTTCGGGGCGCGGTGAAGGCGCGCGCTTTATCATACGAGTGCCCATCGCAACCGAAACGGCTGCGGTGCGCGGGCTAGCGATGGAGGTATAAGCGGTGGTCAAAGCGAATATTTTGGTGGTGGACGACGAGCCGGACATTCGCCAATTGCTCCAGGAGATTCTGGAGGACGAGGGCTATCGGGTTGCCGCGGCCGAGAACGCGAGCGTTGCGCGCAAGCTCTGGGCGGAACGCATGCCGGATCTAATATTGCTGGATATCTGGATGCCGGACGAGGACGGCATCACTCTGCTGAAAGAGTGGCTCCGGGATGACCAGCTTTGCCCTGTCATCATGATGTCCGGGCACGCGACGGTTGAAACCGCGGTCGAAGCGACCCGGCTGGGCGCGTACGATTTTCTTGAAAAGCCGTTGTCCCTGGCCAAACTCCTGGTTACCGTCGAGCGGGCCCTGGAAAACGCCAGGCTCAAGCGGGAAAACATCGGATTGAAGCGGCGGGTGGACATCCCGATAGAACCTGTCGGCAAGAGCGCCGCCATGGAGCGCCTCCGCGATCAGATCAAGCGTTTGGCGCAGCACGACGCCCGCGTCTTGTTCGTGGGCGAGCCCGGTTCCGGGAAAGAAACCCTGGCGCGTTATCTTCATGCCAACAGCGCGCGGCGCGACGGCCCTTTCGTGGACGTGGGCGTAGGCACGATCGCGCCGCAGTTCTCGGCGGTGGAATTTTTCGGCAGGATGGAAGACGGCCGGATTCACTACGGATTGCTGGAGCAGGCGCACGGCGGAACGTTATTCCTCGACGAAGTGGCCGATATGGAAGAGGAGACGCAGTTGCGCCTCCTCAGCGCGCTGGAATCGAGTTCATTCTCGCGGGTGGGCGGCAGTGAACTGATCAACGTGGATGTCCGCATCGTCGCATCGACCCGAAAATCGTTGGAAGAAGAGGTGCGGGCCGGCCGTTTCCGGCGCGAGCTCTATTACCTGCTGAACGTCGTCACGCTCAAGGTTCCGCCCTTGCGCGAACACAGCGAAGATGTGCCCGAGCTGCTGCGGTTTTATGTGGATTACTTCGTGAGCCGGGAGAAATTGCCGTTCCGGAAGTTTCCCGTTCCGGTCCAGAACTTTTTGCGGAATTATCCGTGGCATGGCAATATCCGCGAGCTCAAGAATCTGGTGCAGCGCCTCTTGATCCTGGGCAGCGGGGAAGAGGTAGAGCTGGACGAAGTGAAGGCGGCGCTCGGCGAGTCCTTGGGCGAAGTCGGCCCAGCCGCGGGCCAGCCCGATTTTTATGACCTGCCGCTCAAAGAGGCGCGCGAACGGTTCGAAAAGGCTTATCTCGAGTATCACCTGGAAAAATACAGCGGCAGCGTTGCCCGTCTTTCACATGCCATCGGCCTCGAGCGTACTCATTTGTATCGCAAGCTCAATTCGCTTGGGATCAAATTCAGAGAAAAGCGATAGCATCGCGGCTCTCGAATTTGCCGTTTCCTGTCTTAGTTTCTCTAACTTCTGCTCTCGATAATGAAAATAATCATACTTGGCGCCGGGCAGGTCGGAAGCAGCGTGCTCGCCAGCTTGGCGAGCGAGGCTAACGATATCGTCATGGTCGATACGCAGCCCGCCTTATTGAAGGATTTGCAAGACCGGTTCGACATCGGCACGGTTCAGGGCAATGCGGCGCATCCCACGGTATTGAAGCGAGCCGGGGCGGATGAGGCCGATATGCTCATCGCCGTCACCAGCGACGATGAAACCAATATGCTGGCCTGTCAGATGGCGGATATCCTGTTCAAGATTCCGCGAAAGATCGCCCGGGTCCGCGCCATCGAATATTTCAGCTATCCGGGCATTTTTTCCCCCGAGACCATTCCTATCGACGTCGTCATCAGCCCGGAACAGATCATCACGCAATTCATCGAGCGGCTGCTCAAGTATCCGGGGGCCTCTCAGGTCCTGGATTTTGCCGAGGGCCGCGTCCGGCTGGTGTCGGTCAGGGCCCATCAAGGCGGGCCGCTGGTCGGGCGGGAAATTCGCGAGCTTCATCAGCACATGCCGAATGTCCATGCGCGCATCACGGCAATTTTTCGAAACGGCCTGCCTGTCATCCCGAACGGAAAAACCATTATTCAGGCGGATGACGAGGTATTTTTCGCCGCATCATCCGAAGAAATCAAAGCGGTCATGAGCGAGCTCAGAGAGCTCGAACGGCCTTACAAGCGACTGATGTTCGCCGGCGGCGGGCACATCGGCAAGCGCGTGGCTCAAGCGCTGGAGGGGCGTTATCAGGTCAAGCTCGTAGAAAAGGATTATAAGCGCGCCCAGAAAATCGCCGCCGATCTGAGCAATACGGTGGTATTGGCGGGCGATGCTTCGGACAAGGAGCTTCTGCTCAGCGAAAACATCGAGAACACCGATATTTTCTGCGCCATTACCAACGACGACGAAGCCAATATTTTGTCCGCCATGTTGGCCAAACGCCTGGGTGCCCGCCGGGTGATCAGCCTGGTGAACAAGAGCGCTTACGCGGACCTCGTCGATTCCTCACTGGTGGACCTCGTCCTTTCTCCGCAGCAGGCGACCATCAGCGCCTTGCTGCGTTATGTTCGGCGCGGCGATATCGTTCAGGTCCACTCCCTTCGGCATGGCGCCTCGGAAGCGATCGAAGCGGTCGCCCACGGGCGCCGCGGCAGCTCGAAGGTGGTCGGCATACCCATCGACAAGATCAACATTCCGCCGGGCGTGGTGATGGGGGCCTTGGTCAGGGGGGACGAGGTGATTCAGGTTCACCACGACACGGTGATCGAGGAGGGTGATCACGTCATCATGTTCCTACTCGACAAGAAACTTATTCCCATGGTCGAACAAATCTTTCAAGCTACCGATGTACCGGTTTGATTCCGGAGATTATCTATGACCGACGACGGGTTTCCGATTCGAGACAAATGGGACCGGATCTACCGGGGAGCCGGCGACGCGATTCCCGAGCCGGCACCGGTTTTGGCGGATAATGCGCATCTTCTCCCTGAATCCGGAACCGCCTTGGACTTGGCTTGCGGGCTGGGAGGAAGCGCGTTGTTTCTGGCGCGGCGAGGGCTGGAGACCCAGGCATGGGATATTTCTCCGGAGGCGATCAGCCGGCTGAACGTCCATGCCCGACGGCTCGGTCTGGGTCTCCGCGCCGAGACCAGAGACGTGGTCGAGCTGCCTCCCACGGCGGAATCCTTCGACGTCATCGTCGTCAGCCGCTTTTTGGAACGGTCTTTGACCTTGGCTATTACAAAGGCGCTGAAACCCGGCGGCTTGCTCTTCTATCAGACTTACACACGAGACAAAGCTGCCGGGATCGGGCCTACAAATCCGGCTTTTCTTCTCGATACGAACGAACTGCCTCGGCTGTTTGGCAGCCTCAGACTCGTGTTTTATCGGGAAGAAGGGCAAATCGGCGATTTGAACCGAGGCAGTCGCAACGAGGCTTTTTTTGTGGGGCAAAAGGCATAGGCGCCGTGTAGCGGTACCTTGCTCACGTGAATCAACTCTTCAGGAGTACCAAGATGTCGTCTGTAAAAAGCTTAACTCCGCCCAACGCGTGGAATGCTTTCAGGGAACAAAGCGGTGCCGTGCTGCTGGATGTCCGCGATCCTTTGGAATTCTCCTATGTCGGGCATCCGTGCGGCGCCATCAACATTCCGTGGAAATGGGCGCCGGACTGGAAGCCCAATCCGGACTTCGTGAATCGCGTTCGCCAAATCGCTCCGAACGCCGATACCCCGATTTTCTTATTGTGCCGCAGCGGGCAGCGTTCGCTCGATGCCGCCAATGCCTTGGCAGCCGAAGGCTATTCGGATCTTACGAATATCGAGCAAGGCTTCGAAGGCCCTCTCGACGAACAGAAACATCGTAGCAGCGTCGGCGGCTGGCGTTATCATGGGCTTCCTTGGGAGCAAAGCTGATAGGGACGAAAGAGCCCGTCACTTTAAACGCCCTAACGCACACGGAAATGGGGAAGGCGCGGATCCGATAGGCGCTTCGCACCCCCCCTGCGTCCGTATCCGCATATCAAAGGCTCGACCTGCGATAAATCCCTTTAAACCGGCTACCGTTCTTCGTTTTGCAACATGGCGATGTTAATGATAGTCGCCTCATGTATCGCAAAAACGATAGAGAAGGGATCAGAGGGGTTTTCATGCAATTGAGTGATATCACGGTTGTGCTGCCGACGCTGAACGAAGAGATAAACATCGCTCATTTTCTGGCGTCGTTACCGGATCGCTGTCGTCTCATTGTCGTGGATGCCGGGGACGACCGAACTGCGGAAATCGTCGCTCGCCACCGTTCGCCGGAGTTCACCCAAATCGTGAGGCTGAAAAGCACGATATCGGAAGCTCGTCAGATCGGTATGGAGTTGGCCGGAACCGGATGGGTCTTGTTTACGGACGCAGACGTGGTATTCCCACCAACCTACTTTCGGGCACTCGCCGGATATGCGGAATTCGACTGCGTCTACGGTCCAAAACTGTCGCACAATCGATTTCGCCGATATTACCGCTGGTTCGCCCACGGGCAATGGATATCTCACAAAATGGGAATTCCTGCGGCGAGCGGCTCCAATTTGCTGGTCAGGCGCCATATCGTGACGGAGGTGGGCGGATTCGATCCCGATCTGCTTTGCAACGAAGATTCGGAACTGGTCTGGCGCATTAAACGCGCCGGCTACCGCACCGCGTTCGCACCGGATCTGCCCGTATATGCAATGGATCATCGTCGTCTGGAGCGGGGCGTGTTCCGCAAGACGCTTCACTCTGTTGTCCGGTGCTTATTCCTTTATTGCGACCTGATTCCTGCCCGCTGGCGCAGACTGGATTGGGGTTACTGGTCGCATGTCCAGCAGGGCGAAAGCGGTGCGTCCGCTCAGGACTGAGTGAGCTTTAAAATCTGGTAGAATAACCGGTTTTACCCGGCTCCCCGCCCCCACCATCCATCCTTTTTCCGATTTATGATCGAAAAACTTCGCAATATCGCCATCATCGCCCACGTAGACCACGGCAAGACCACTCTGGTCGATAAGCTGCTCCAGCAATCCGGCACGTTCGCCGCCCACGAAAAAGTGGAGGAACGGGTCATGGACTCGAACGCCCTGGAGAAGGAGCGCGGTATCACCATTCTGGCCAAGAACACCGCCATCGACTGGAACGGCTATCACATCAACATCGTCGATACCCCCGGCCACGCCGACTTCGGCGGCGAAGTCGAACGCGTTTTGTCCATGGTCGATTCCGTGCTGCTCTTGGTCGATGCGGTAGACGGCCCGATGCCGCAGACCCGTTTCGTGACGCAGAAGGCGTTCGCCCTGGGGCTCAAGCCCATCGTCGTCATCAATAAAATCGATCGTCCGGGAGCGCGCGCCCATTGGGTATTGGACCAGACCTTCGATTTATTCGATCGGCTGGGAGCGACCGAAGAGCAGCTCGACTTTCCCGTCATTTACGCATCCGCCCTGAACGGCTATGCCGGCCACAGCCCGGATATCCGCGAAGGCAACATGGACCCCTTGTTCGAAACCATTATCGAAAAGGTGCATCCGCCCGTGGTCGACGAAGAGGGCGGCTTTCAAATGCAGATCAGCCAGCTGGACTATAGCTCCTATGTGGGCGTGATCGGCATCGGCCGCATCCAGCGCGGCACCATCAGGACCAACACCCCGGTGGTGGTCGTCAGCCGCGACGGCAAGCAGCGCAACGCCCGTATCCTGCAGGTGTTCGGATTCAAGGGGCTGGAAAGGGTCGAAGTGCCCGAGGCGAATGCCGGCGATATCATCGCCTTCACCGGCATCGATGCGCTGGAGATTTCCGACACCATTTGTGCCGTCGATTGCGTAGAGCCGCTTCCGCCTTTGACCGTTGACGAGCCCACCGTGAGCATGACCTTCCAGGTCAACAACTCGCCCTTTGCCGGCAAGGAGGGCAAGTTCGTCACGTCGCGGCAAATTCGCGAACGTCTTCAGCGGGAACTGCTGCACAACGTTGCCCTGCGCGTGGAAGACACGTCCGATCCCGACAAATTCAAGGTTTCGGGACGCGGCGAGTTGCATCTCTCCATCCTGATTGAAAACATGCGCCGCGAGGGCTACGAGCTTGGCGTGTCGCGTCCCGAGGTGATCATCAAGGAGGTCGACGGCGAGCTCTGCGAACCCTATGAATTCGTCACCATCGAAGTGGAGGAGGCGAATCAGGGCGCGGTGATGGAGAAACTGGGCGAGCGCAAGGGCGATCTTTTGAACATGGTGCCGGACGGGCAGGGCAGGGTACGGCTGGAATACATGATGCCGTCACGCGGCCTGATCGGCTTTCAGACCGAATTCATGACTGCCACCTCGGGCACCGGCCTTCTGTACCACGTCTTCGATCATTACGGCCCGGTGAAGAAAGGCGATATCGGCCAGCGTATCAACGGTGTGATGATTTCCATGGTGGAAGGCAAGGCCCTGGGCTATGCGCTGTTCAATCTGCAAGAACGCGGACGCCTGTTCATCGAGCACGGCACGGAAGTCTACGAGGGCATGATCATCGGCATCCATTCCCGCGACAACGACTTGGTGGTGAACCCCACCAAAGCCAAGCAGTTGACCAATATCCGCGCCGCCGGCAGCGACGAGAACATCATTTTGACTCCGCCCATCAAACTGAGTCTGGAGCAGGCTCTGGAGTTCATCGATGATGACGAACTAGTGGAGGTGACCCCGAAATCCGTTCGACTCAGAAAAAAGCTGCTTCTGGAACACGAACGCAAAAAAGCCACCCGTGCAGCGGGCGCCTGATGCCGAGATAAGGGAATATTCGCGATTGTCGATATCTGCCTTGGCCGTTTGTCGGATGCTTGTCATCGCGGCGGACGGTCGAGGCTGCTCAAGGCCTGGTGCTCGGTCTTTCCGCTAGATATAAAGAAGCAGGAGTATCAGGGCCATCCCCGTCAGGGCGATTTGCCAGCCGATGCTCGACCAGCTGACTTGGACGCGCTCTTTTTGTTCCTGCCACCAAACGGGAACGGTTGATTTGGCTCGTTGGAAAATTCCGTTCAGCTTTTTGAATCCGAAAAGGAGGATGAGCATCAGCAGCCCGAATCCGAGCCACGCGGTAACTGCCTGAGCTTCATACGGGGTGAGGGCAAGGAGAGCCTCCAGGACATGCTCGGTCACCAATTCGAGAGTTTCGAGCAGAAGTTCCACCGCCGTGATCAGAAAATCCAGCAGCACATCGCCCCAAAAAATAGCTGCGAGCACTCCTGCTCCAATCACTCCGGCCTTTTTCATCGTGGATCCCCTTTGGTTTTTCGTGCCCCGGTTCTCGGGCAGCCGCACAAAAATTTTGCCCAAGCCAGGGTTTATGTAGTTCGCGTCTCGTCGAGCTTCCTCACGGTGTCTTCCTGGTGCAGAACAGAGCGTCGACCCTGCCGTTTTCAGTTTACAGATACAGGCTGCAATCTGCCATTTATAAAGCGTCTTATAAAGCGTCGAACAGGCGATTTCTTGTGACGGGAAACAAGACGCGGCCTAACAGCTTTCTTGAAAACATGACTGGAGAACGCTCTGCACCTATTGGAGCACGACAATATGCTGCCCACGTTTTGAGGATCAAAAGGCCGGTAAAAATCGGCCGAGAGTGAATGAACCTACCAGCCGGCTTCTTTCTCCGGGGAAGCGCTGATTTTATGGATGGTTAAGTCCGCGCCGGCGAATTCATCTTCCGGGTCCAGGCGCAATCCGACCGTAAGCCTGAGAAATCCATAAATCAGGAGACCGCCGATTGCGGCTACGAAAAGCCCGAGCCCGGTGCCGATCAACTGCGATAAGAAACTGACGCCGCCGACACCCCCGAACGCTGGCAGGCCAAAAATTCCGGCAGCGATTCCTCCCCATGCCCCACAAAGGCCGTGCAAGGGCCAAACGCCCAACACATCGTCAATCTTCCAGCGATTCTGGGTCAGGGTGAACAAGACGACGAACAGAATCCCGGCGCCGGCCCCGACTACCAATGCACCGATCGGGTGCATGAGATCGGATCCCGCACATACGGCAACCAAACCGGCCAAGGGACCATTGTGTACGAAGCCGGGATCGTTGCGTCCCATCAGAAGAGCAGCCAAGGTCCCCCCGACCATCGCCATGAGAGAATTCAAGGCTACTAAACCGCTGGCAGCATTCAAGGTCTGCGCCGACATGACGTTGAAGCCGAACCAGCCGACAGTCAGTATCCAGGCACCGAGCGCCAGAAACGGTATGCTTGATGGTGGATGGGCGGAGATGTCGCCGTTTCGATGATAACGGCCCCGGCGCGGCCCAAGCAGAATCACGGCGACCAGGCCGATCCAGCCGCCTACGGCATGCACCACGACCGAGCCGGCAAAATCGTGGAATCCTGCTCCGAAACTCTGCTCGAGCCAAGCCTGAACGCCGAAATTCTTGTTCCATGCAATCCCCTCGAAAAACGGGTACACGAGCGCGACCAGCAAAAACGTAGCGGTTATTTGCGGATTGAATTTCGCGCGTTCCGCTATCCCGCCGGACACGATAGCGGGAATCGCGGCTGCGAAAGTGAGCAGGAAGAAAAACTTGACCAGCTCATAGCCGTTGTTTTGAGCCAGATGTGCCGCCCCGTCGAAGAATTGGACGCCGTAGGCGATGTAATAGCCGATAAAAAAATAGGCTACGGTCGACATGGCGAAATCCGTCAGGATCTTTACCAAGGCATTAACCTGATTCTTGCGGCGAACGGTGCCGAGTTCGAGAAACGCGAAGCCGGCGTGCATTGCAAGCACCATGACCGCGCCGAGTAGCACGAAGAATACGTCGTTGCTTTTACTGACTGTCTCCATAAAAACGATCTCTTTGGTTTCAGGACGGGGTGACGTAAGCAAGAAACGAGCCTTTTGTTCTTGGCAGCATATGGCCTCGTTTTGGGGCATGTCTTCCCGAAACGGTGCAGCGTCGAATGATCCTATATGGTGCGAAAAGGACAGAGGTGCACCAGAGATGAACAATACGTCATGCAGGGTAAGTGAATGCACTTAGATTGTTTGCCTGAATCCATTCTCCTTCCCGCTGTCATAGTCAGGAGTGTTTCGAAAACGAAACGATATTTCCTTGGGACTGACTTATTTTTGGACAGGAGGCGTTATGGCCGTAAAGCTCTTTGACTCGAGGGGTGTTCCCCTTGAAAAGCAACGGTTCACGTGGAAAGAGATGGTTCAGAAGCCGATCAGCAAGCTCGATGACGAGGCGTTCACGCGAGTCAGGATCATCCTCATGAACGGACTTGAAATGGAGGCGCTACGTTTTCAGCACCTGTGCGCACGGATGAACAAGGACCTTCAGGTACCGCTGGCTAAGGTCAGGCGGGCCGAACAGCATCAGCAGACTACCGTCAATTGGCTCATTTCTTCCGATCATTCACCGCTGGAGACCACCATCGCCTACGAGCAAGTGGCCGTCGAGGTCACCGCGGCGGTAGCGCAAAACGAGCCCGACGGCTATCTGGCTCAGGTTTACCGCTTCGGCTTGCTGGAGGATTTCGACCACCTTTACCGCTATTCGGCGCTGTTGGATCGGCTCGAGGGCAAAGACGCGAACAACATTCTGCAATCCCACACGGACATCATCCCGGGAAGACCGACCGTGGATGAGCATCGAGCGCCGGAGAACGATTTGCGCGAGCACTACGATCGAACCAAAGCGGCCGCGATCAGCAAGCTGCATGCGACGACGATCATGGCCGCCGAGTATCAGACCCATGATTTCTACGCCAATGTCGGACCGATGTATGCCGATGCGGTCGCCCGCCAGTTATATGCTGAAATCGCCTCGATCGAGGAGCAGCATGTCACTCAGTATGAGTCCATCATAGACCCCAACGAAACATGGCTCGAAAAATGGCTGCTGCACGAAGCGACGGAAGCCTACAACTACTACAGCTGCGTGGAGCAGGAATCCAACCCGCGCATCAAGGCGATATGGGAGCGTTTCCTGGATTATGAGCTCGGACATGTCGCATACGTGTCGGAACTGTTCAAGAAGTATGAGAGGCGCGATCCGGCCGAGGTCATTTCAGACACGTTGCCGGAACCTATTCCGTTCAAGAGCAACCGCGAATTCGTCCGCAAGGTGCTCGATCAAGAAGTGGACTTGCGCACCCGCGGCACTCAATTTGTCGATAAGTCGCAGGAAGATTCGGCGTCCTTGGATTACCGGCAGCATATGAATTCGGACGGGTCGCCATCTCAAACGGTGGCGGCGGGATACCAGTGGTCCCCCGGTACCGAGTTGAATCGCAGGGTCGCATAAATCGCAAGAAACCGTCTGAGGAGTTGAACCATGGAAAAAACATCAGTCGAGATGAGCTCGAAAAATCGCACCGGTATCGGCATGTCGCCGGTCGACAGCCAGCGGATGATAGACGCGGCGCAGGCGGCTCCTCCGAGTTCGTCGGGAGACGAATCGGCGCTTGCGAAACTCGATAGCGTCTATATTCGGGAAGCCGAGCCGGTGGGGTCGGTTCCGCCGCCGGGTACCTTGAAAGGTATGGCTCAGGCCACCCTACAGAAACTGACCGGCAAGCATCCCGAAGTCTTGGTCGATAAGCTGGGCGAGCGCCTGGCGTTCGAGCGCACCGGTACGCGGCTCTACGACTATCTCATTAACAAATGTGAAACCGCGTCCGAGGCCGGCTCGCCGATCTCCGTCGACACGCTCAAACGTTTTCGGCGAGAGGAGGCCCAGCATTTCAAGCTGGTGGCAAAGGCACTGGAGTCGTTAGGCGCCGATCCGACCACGCAAACGCCCGGTGCGGACGTCAGCGCCGTCGCGTCGAGCGGAGTGCTTCAGATCATGAGCGATCCGCGCACCTCCATAGACCAATCCTTAGAAGCAATCCTCACCGCCGAGCTGGTCGATCATGCCGGTTGGGAACTCTTGATCCGATTGACCAGCGAGATGGGGCTTGATGATATGGCCAACGATTTCCGGACGGCGCTTGCGGAGGAGGATGATCACCTGATGCAGGTGCGCCAGTGGCACGAACAATCCACGCTGTCCCACGCAGGCGTATCGGCGATCTGACGGCAATCGGTGCGGCTGCCTCGGGATTCGGCTTTTTATTCAGGCAAAGGTCGGCCCGAGGCGGCTGCAGGGCAGTAGGATGATGCGCTGTCGTACCATAGGATCGTATTGCCTAACGCCTTTGCTTCGCCCATTTTATTCGTCACGATTCATGCCCGCGCAGCCGGAGTGATTTTGGGATTCTGAGAAACGGCGTTTCCTGCTTGCAGCTGCCACATGGCGTCGAATACACCGCGCCGCCGTCTCAGTTCCTCGGGGCTGCCGTCCTCGACGATACAGCCTTCACTGAGCACGATGATCCGGTCGAACGAGGCCACCGTGGACAGCCGATGAGCCACCGCCAGCACGGTGCGGCCCCGTATGAGCTTGGCCAGCGCCTGGTGAATCTCGAGCTCCGAAGCGGTATCCAGTGCCGAGGTGGCTTCATCCAAGATCAGGATCGGCGCGTTCTTCAGAAAGGCGCGGGCGATGCCGATGCGCTGACGCTGACCTCCGGACAGTTTCACGCCGCGCTCTCCGACCAGCGTGTGGTATCCCTCCGGTAACGCGCGGATGAAAGCATCGCAAAAGGCCTGACGGGCCGCGGCGTAGACCTCCTCGTCGCTGGCCTCGGAGCGGCCGTAGCGGATGTTGTCCAGGATCGAACGGTGGAACAGCGAAATATCCTGCGGCACCACGGCAATAGCCGCACGCAGAGCATCCTGCGGAATTTCGGTCACGCACCGACCGTCGATCAGAATGCGGCCTGTATGAACATCGTCGAGCCGTTGCACCAGGCTCACCAGCGTCGACTTGCCGGCGCCGGATGGGCCGATGATGCCTAGCCTCTGGCCGGCCGGAATGTCGAGGCCTAGATCGCGGAAAAGGAGATCGCCGTTTGCATAGCCGAAGCAGACGTTCTCGAACTTGATGGCTCCGCCTTGTGGCACGAACGGTTTCGCCCGTGGACAATCGGTTACCGAGTGCGGCTTGCCGATGTCCCTCAGGGTCTCCGCGATAAGCCCGAGCTGCTGAGTGGTGCCGAACAAGGCAAAGGCGAGGTCGCGGGAGCCGTGTAGTATGCGGAATGTCAACGTGCTGACCAGCACCACCTCGCCGGGCGTAATCCGATTCTCAGCCCAGAGTTGGAGCGCCCAAGCCAGTATGGTTCCCGCCATCAACCATAGCAGCAGGTCGTGAAGCACCCTGGTTTTCTCCTGATACATCCAGCTCCGCCGCTGGCTTTCGGCTTCCAATCCCAAATGCTCGGCCAAGCGTTCCCGTTCGCGTTGCCGGGCGGAAAATGCCTTCACCGCCCAGATGTTTCCCACCACGTCAACCAGTTCGCCATTCGCGCGCGAACACTGTTCAGCATAATGGCGATGTATGGGTTGGCCGCGCCGCCCGAACAGAATCATGCCCCCACCGACGATCGCGACAAAGACGCACAGGAGCGCAGCCATGTCACCGTGGACAGTTCCCAGCACGATCATAGCGCCCAGGAAATCGGTGCAAGGCGGCACCATATTCCAGGCGAGTACGCTGAACAGCGTCCCCGTGGCGGCAGCGGTTTCGCTGATGCGGTTGCCCAGGGAGCCGGCCATACGATCATTGAAATAGCACATGGAGTGGCCGGAGAGGTGCTGGAACAAATCGAGCCGCACATCCACGCCGGTGCTCACCATGGTCCGGCAGCCGAGCCAGCCGCTCAATCGCCACAGCCCATGCTCGACACCCACGAGAGTGATAAACAGTGCCAGGGGACCCCAGACGGCCAGCCGATTCCTCTCCGGAGCGGACATGGCGTCTACCAGAAACTTCATGCCCACCTGCACACCGATGGCGCAGGCGGCGGCGCCGATCACCAACAGGAACAAACCGGCGAAATGGAACGGCCGGCGCCGAACATAGTGCAGGAGAAAGAATAAGGGACGTCTCAGAAAACGAGGTGTCGCTTCGGACGTATTCGAATTTTTGGTGTCTGGCATCTGTCCCTGATCCCTAAACCGCAAAGCTCATGCGCAATTGCAACGGCAAGGCTTGGCATCATGCTTATGACGTGTCCGCTCTAACCGCCAGTTATCCGACCCGATGCTAAGCGGATCGAAACCTCGGGTGAATAGGGGCTGTCCCGTATATCAGGAGGATATGTAGGCGTTGAACATGCCGACAAACAAGGATTTAGCGCTTGATTCGATGTTGGAGCGGGTTTCGCGTTCTCCGTACTTCGGAACCGCGAACAAACGGACCCGGTCTCATTGGATAGTCTATTTTTCGCGATGCAGCAGAAAAATCCATTTCCAAGGAGGGCTCATGGAAAAAACACCCAAGATGACCGTATTTTCCCACCTACGTTGGAATTGGGTCTGGCAACGCCCTCAACATCTGCTGTCTCGCCTGGCCAAGCATTTTTCCACTGTCTTTATCGAGGAGCCGCTACACTCTGAAGCCGCGCATTGGGAGTTTCATCGCCCGGTTCCGGGGGTGCTTGTTGCCACCCCTTTCACGCCTATTCTCGACCCGGGCTTCAACCATCGCCAGTTCACGGAACTGGAGCCGCTCATGGACGACTTGAGCGAGCGCGAGGAACTGCGCAATGGCCTGGTTTGGCTCTACACACCCATGGCGCTGCCTTTGGCCCGTCGGCTCAAGCCCACGGCGATGGTCTACGACGTCATGGATGAGCTGTCCGCTTTCAAGGGCGCCTCTCCCGATCTATTGGAGTTCGAAGCGGAGGCCTATCGCGCAGTTGACCTGGTATTCACCGGAGGCCCCAGCCTGTATCGCGCCAAGGCGCACCGCCATCCCAACGTACACTGCTTTCCGAGCAGCGTTGATGCGGCCCACTTCGGCAAGGCTCGCGAAGCCGGCCTGGATCATCCCGAGCAAGCGGATCTGCCCCGGCCGCGGCTCGGCTTCTTCGGTGTTATCGACGAGCGCATCGACCTGCCGTTACTGGACGCCATGGCACGGACAAGGCCGGACTGGCAATTGATGATGGTCGGACCCGTCGCCAAGATCGATCCCGCGGAGTTGCCACGGCACCCCAACCTCCATTACTTCGGTCAGCGTTCCTATGAGGAGCTGCCCGCATTCTTGGCTGGATGGGACCTTTGCCTGTTGCCCTTTGCCCGGAACGATTCGACCCGCTTCATCAGTCCGACCAAAACCTTGGAATACATGGCGGCGGAAAAACCGATCGTCGGCACGCCCATCGCCGACGTGGCGGGGCCCTATGGGGAGATCGTCCACCTTGGGGATAGCGTCGACCAATTCGTCACGGCCTGCGACCGGGTGCTGACGGAAGGGGGCGATCGCACCCGGCGCATCGAGGCGATGCGCAAGGTATTGCGGAATACGTCCTGGGATGCTACCGCACGGTCCATGGCCAACGAGATCGGCAAAGTGCTGCACGGACGCCGGCGGGGCTCCGGTCCCGCTTCCCGCCGCTCGATGCGATCGCAGAACGAGCAGTGGGACATTGCCATCATCGGAGCCGGACCGACCGGCCTATCCGCCGCTTATCATGCCCCCGGCGCACTGCTGCTGGAAGCCAACGACAGCATAGGCGGCTGGTGCCGCTCCATCGAGGAGAACGGTTTCACCTTCGATTATGCCGGGCATATCATGTTTTCCAATGATGCGTATGTGCACGAGCTATACCGAAAGCTTTTGGGCGACAACGTGCACTGGCAGGATCGGGAAGCCTGGATCTACAGCAAGGGCGTGTACACCCGCTATCCGTTCCAGGGCGGTCTGTACGGCCTGCCGCCCGAAGTCATCAAGGAGTGTCTCGTCGGTGCCATCGAAGCCCGTTTTGGCCCCCTGAAGGAACGGAAAACTCAGGGCGGTAACCGCAGGGAATCGCTCCGTGACTGGGATTGCCAGGGCGGGGACGTGAAGGATTGCTGCGGCGACGGCATCCTGGAAAGTACCGTCCGCTGGGGTGCTGCGAACACTCGGAAAGGACTGCCGGAAGGCTTCGCAAATTTCGAGGAATTCATCTATAAGGTGTGGGGCGCCGGCATCGCCAAGCATTTCGCTATCCCCTACAACCGCAAGTTATGGGCGGTGGATCTCAAGGCGATGGAAACCTCCTGGCTGGGCGGACGGGTACCGCTGCCTGATCTGGAGGACATGATCGAGGGCGCCTTGAGGCCGGTGCCCAAGCCCATGGGACCGAACGCCCGGTTCGGCTATCCCCTGCGGGGCGGGTTTCAGGCGCTGATGAACGGCTTTATTCCCCACGTGTGCGATCGGCTCCGCCTCAATGCCGGGGTGGTCGCGATCTCTCCTCACCGGCATACCGCAACCTTGACCGATGGCATGCAGATCGAGTACGGCCACTTGATCAGCACGATGCCGCTGCCGGTACTGGTCCGTAGCCTCGGCGAGGAAGCGCCGGTCCATATCCGCCGGGCGAGCGAGGGTTTACGCCACGTCTCGGTACGTTGCGTAAATCTCGGGATCGGCCGGCCCCATCTCACCGAGAAGCATTGGATCTATTACCCAGAGGACACGGTATTTCACCGCATTTTCGTGCAGGGCAACGCCAGCCCCCATTGCAATGCGCCGGGCGGTTTCGGCCTCACCTGCGAGATCACCTATTCGCCCGCGAAACCGCTGCCCTGCGACGGTGACGCCTTGATCGAGCGCTGCATTCGAGACTGTCAGAGGGTTGGCATGTTCACCCCCGACGACCCGATTTGGGCTGCCCACCAAGTGGACCTGCCGCATGCTTACGTCATTTACGATCATGTCCGTGCCGAAAACGTGAAGCTGATCCGGGACTGGCTTGCCGAACACGACATCCTTTTGGCCGGGCGCTACAGCGAATGGGAGTATTACAATTCCGATCACGCCTTCCTCGCCGGAAAGCGGGCCGCCGAGGCGGTGCGGGAGCGGCAGACTAAGCGCGCGCAACACAAGATGAGTTCATCTTCCGAGTCGGTGCTCCTGGCTGCAGCGGCGGCCGCGGAGGGCGCGCTGAAATTCTAGAGCGGCGCGATGACATGTAGAAGGATCGGTATGGATAGCCGCTATCCAAGACCCCAACTGCGGCGCCCCGACTGGATATCGCTGGATGGTCCGTGGCGCTTCCGGTTCGACGATGAACTGGCGTTCCGGATACCGCGCGACGTGCCCGACTGGCCTTTGACCATCGAGGTGCCGTTCGCCCCTGAAAGCCAGCGGAGCGGCATCGCCGACACGGGTTTTCACCGGGCGTGCTGGTATCAGCGGGAGTTCGATCTTCCGGAAAATCGCAGCGGCAGGGTTCTGCTGCACTTCGGCGCGGTCGACTGGCAGGCTCGGGTCTGGGTCAACGACGTCAAGGTGGCCGAACACCAGGGCGGGCATACGCCCTTCGGCGCCGACATCAGCTTCGCACTGGCGCCCGGTCGCAGGCAGCGCATCACGGTGTGGGCCGAGGATGACCCTCATGATCTCGAAAAGCCGCGCGGCAAGCAGGACTGGCGGCTGGAGCCCCACAGCATCTGGTATCCACGTACCACCGGCATCTGGCAGACCGTGTGGCTGGAATTCGTGGGCGACAACTACATCGAAAAAATCCGCTGGACGCCCAGCGTGGAGCGCTGGGACATCACCTTCGATGCTTACGTCACCGGGAGGCACCCCGATGAGACTTATGTCTCCGTATGTCTCCGCTGCGGTGCGCAAATTCTCGCGAACGACACCTATCACGTCATCGGCGGCGAGGTGCATCGACGGATCGGGTTGTCCGATCCCGGCATCGACGACTTCCGCAACGAACTGCTCTGGTCTCCTGAATGGCCTACGCTGATCGATGCCGAAATAAAGCTGCTCTGCGAAGGGCAAGTGGTCGATCAAGTGTATTCCTACACCGCTCTGCGGTCTGTGGGCGCACAGCGGGAGCGCATTTTGCTGAACGGCCGGCCTTATGTTCTGCGCCTGGCCTTGGACCAGGGCTACTGGCCGGATTCGCTGATGACCGCACCCACGAGCGATGCGTTGAAGCGCGATGTGGAGCTGGCCAAGGCCATGGGCTTCAACGGGGTGCGCAAGCATCAGAAGATCGAGGATCCGCGCTACCTGTATTGGGCCGATGTGCTGGGCCTCCTGGTTTTCACCGAAATGCCCAGTGCCTATCGATTTACCCACAAGGCCTTGAATCGGCTGCTGAGAGAATGGACCGAGGTCATCGAGCGCGACATCAGCCATCCCTGCGTGGTGATTTGGGTGCCTTTCAACGAATCCTGGGGCGTTCCCGATCTGCCCGCGTTGCCGGCGCCGCAGGATGCGGTTCAGTCCTTCTATCACCTCACCCGGTCTCTGGATCCGACCCGTCTCGTCATCGGCAATGACGGTTGGGAAAGTTCCGCCACCGACATTATCGGCGTACACGATTACGACGGTAACCCGGACCATATCCGCGCCCGTTACGGACCCGAGGTCAAATTGCAGGAAGTGGTCGACCGGCGCTGGGCCGGAGGGCGCATTCTGACCCTGGATGGGCACCCTCACCGCGGCCAGCCGGTGCTGCTTTCCGAGTTCGGCGGCGTGGCTTACATTCGGCCCGGAGACGAACGCTACGACCGTGGCTGGGGCTATCAACGCTACGACGATCTCGAGGAATACAAGCAGCGCACCTGCGCCATCATCGAGGCGGTGCGCTCAACCGCAATGTTCAGCGGCTTCTGCTACACGCAGTTCGCGGACACATTCCAGGAGGCCAACGGCCTCTTATTCGACGATCGCACTCCGAAGATGCCGGTGGAAGACATAGCCCGCGCGGTGCGCGGAAACAATTATGTACACCCGTGATCTCATGAAAGCGGACGGCCGCACGCTGAGCCTGTACAGCCGTCGGCCCATCGCCTGGAATATCCAGCCCTCGCTGCTGTCCGCCCCGGAAGGGCTCAATCCCCACCTCCGCTGGCATCCCCTGCGAGGCGAATGGGTGGCCTATGCTGCCTATCGGCAAGGGCGCACCTTTCATCCGCCGCCGGAGTACAACCCTTTTGCACCCTCGGACGATCCGGACAATCCCACCGAACTGCCCTGCGGCGACTATGACATCGCCGTGTTCGATAACCGCTTTCCGGCACTGACCGGGAAGGCTCACGATCCGCCCGAAAGCCTGGTCAGCACCCTTCCGGCCAAAGGCCACTGCGAAGTCGTCGTGTTCACCCAGGACCCACAGAGTAGCCTAGGCCGATTGCCCTTGGATCACATCGAGTTGCTTCTGGAAGTCTGGGGGCGCCGCACGGAAGTCCTCGCCATGCGCCGGGATGTGCGTTATGTGTTGCCTTTCGAGAATCGCGGGGCCGAGGTAGGCGTGACCCTGCATCATCCTCACGGTCAGATCTATGCCTATCCCTTCGTGCCGCCGTTTCCCGAGCGCATTCACCAGAACGAAGCCGAGCATTTCGAGAAGACCGGCGGTTCGTTGCTCCAGGAATTGATCGCAGCGGAGGCTAAGAGCGGCGAGCGGGTGCTGTATCTCGGCGAGCACGCGATCGCATTCGTGCCGGCATGGGCGCGCTATCCGTACGAAGTGTGGGTGGCCCCCATTGTCGCGGTTCCGTCGTTCTTGGCTTTGAATTCCGAGCAGCGGGCCGATCTGGCCGCCGCCCTGAAAACGGTTCTGCTCAAATACGACGGGCTTTGGCAGCGGCCATTCCCTTATCTCATGGCTTGGTACCAGGCTCCGGTCGATCGGCGCCAGCATCCGGAGTGCCATCTCCATGCCGAGTTCTATCCGCCCTACCGTACCGCAGACCGGCTGAAATATCTGGCCGGCACCGAGCTCGCCGCCGGCATGTTCGCGAATGACGCATTGCCGGAAGAAAAGGCAAGGGAACTCAAGGCGATAGCGGTGGCTTGGTGAGTAATGAATGATGGGAGCAGACCACCTCAAGTTCTCCGAACTGTACGGTTCCGAACCCGAGCTCGAAGCCGGCGCGCCGGGCCGGGTGAATCTGCTCGGGGAACACACCGATTATAACGACGGCTATGTTCTTCCCACCGCGATTCCGCAGAGGACCCAGGTCGAAATGGCACGGAGCCAAGACGAATGGTGCCGATTTTATTCGGCGAATTTCGACGAACTGGTTCGCTACCGCGCGGGCGGCGCCATTGCCCATGGGTTCACCGGCTATGTCGCAGGTTGCCTTGAAGTACTTCGGGAAGCGGGCTGCGCCATAGCTCCGGTGAACCTCCTGATCCGCTCGGAGGTTCCGATCGGGGCAGGGCTATCCAGCAGCGCGGCCCTGGAAGTCGCGGTGCTGAGGGGATTACGCGGTTTGTTTCAGCTCGATATAGACGACCTCGCCATCGCTCTCCTGGCCCAGCAAGCCGAAATCCGGTTCGCCGGGGTCCGTTGCGGCATCATGGATCAGATGGCGGCGAGCTTCGGCGATGTCTTGCACATGCTGTTTCTGGACACCCGGACGCTGGAGCGCCGCTTGCTGCCCCTGCCGGAGCACGCCGAACTGATCGTGCTGGACAGCGGCGTGCCGCGCCGCCTGGCCGCTAGCGCCTACAACCAGCGGCGCCAGGAATGCGAGGAAGCCGCTCGCCGATTGGGTGTCATGGCCCTCAGGGATATCGGCGACCTTGCGATTACGGAGAGCCTGCCGGAACCTTTGAACCGTCGCGCGCGTCACGTCTTCAGCGAAAATCAGCGCGTGCTCGTGGCGGTGTCCGGCGTATCGGCCGAGGAGTTCGGCGAGCTGATGAATGCGTCCCATGCAAGCCTCCGTGATGACTACGAGGTGTCTGTTCCGGCCCTCGATCTTCTCGTGGAGCTATTGCAAAAACAGCCGGCCGTCTACGGCGCCCGGCTCACCGGCGCAGGTTTCGGCGGTGCCTGCGTGGCGCTGGCGAAGGCGGGGCAAGCCGCCGCGGTGAAGGCGACGGCCCTTGCCGCCTACCGCGCTCAAGGGCATGACGGCCGCGTGCTGGTGTAATCCCGTGCCCCCCGTAGCTCTTAATCGACCGCAATTCATACAACGAGGCTGCTGAATGACGACCGATCACATCGCTCCGGCACTTCTCAAGTCCTTTTGGATGGCAGGATTCGAGGGAGCCAGCCATATCAATTCATCCGGCAAGCGTCTGGACATGGTGCATTCCACGCACCATGACCTCCTGGTGGACAGCGACTATGCCATGCTGCGCGAAGTCGGGATTCAGGTCGTTCGGGAAAGCGTACGCTGGCATCTGATCGAGCGCGGCGGGCGATTCGATTTTTCCTCGCTCGCTCCCATGTTGCGCGCGGCCAACGAGCACGGCGTCCAGGTCAACTGGACCCTTTGCCATTATGGCTGGCCGGACGACCTGGACCTGTTTTCGCCGGCTTTCGTGCATCGCTTTGCCCGCTTTTCCGCCGAAGCTGCGCGCTTCATCGCCGATCACAGCAATGCGGAACCCGTATATTCGCCCATCAATGAAATATCCTTCATCTGCTGGGCGGTTTGTCATAGCGATTTGATGTACCCGTACGCGGTTCACAGCAAGGGCCGGGACAACGAACTGAAGCGCCAGCTCGTTCGGGCCGCCATCGAAGCGATTGAAGCGGTGTGGGAAGTGGATCCTCGTGCGCGCATCATCCATATCGATCCTATCATCCACATCATCGCGCCGCCCGGCCGCCCCGATTTGGAAGACGCGGCGCGGGCGCAGCGCGCTTCCATGTTCGAGGCTTGGGACATGTTGCGCGGCTCCCGCGACGAGGATTTGGGCGGGGACCCGAAGTACCTGGACATCATCGGCGTCAACTATTATCACTCCAATCAGTGGGAGTATCTAACGAATGACCGTCTCCACTGGCACCTCGGCGATCCAAGGCGGATGCCGCTGCACCGCTTGTTGCAAGAGGTGTACGAGCGTTATCAGGTCCCCATGATCATCGGCGAGACCAGCCATGTCGGCGCCGGTCGGGGGCAATGGATACGGGAAATTGCCGAAGAGGTGTGCAGGGCGCGCCAGTTGGGTGTACCGGTGGAAGGCGTCTGTCTGTACCCGATAGTCGACCGCACCGACTGGGAAAACGACCATCACTGGCACAATAGCGGACTATGGGACGTGGAACCCGACGAAGAAGGCGTTTTGCGGCGGGTGATCAATCAGGCGTATCTGGACGATTTTCTGGAGGCGCAACGCCATCTCAACCGGGAAGAATGCAAGTTGCAGCATCCGGAGGCGCAAGCCGGCCTTCGGTGAATGAAGCCGATTCGGCCTGCCGTCTGCGGACGGTTACAGCGGGTATTTTTGCGTATGAGGAGGACGGTTTTTGCCCGTTGCAAGGCTCTTCCAGGCTGAGTGAGGCGCCTCGCAACGGGAGTGTGGCCTGGCTTACTTCTTGAAGCGGCGGTATAAGGAGATTGCTAAATGGACGGCTTGATCAAACAGGCTCTTGCCGAGGTTGGCTCCATAGATGACGACGTCTTTCGAGCTCATGCCTTTGAAGCGCTGCTTGAAATTGCTCACGGCAAATGGTGTCGCGAACAAGCCGAGGGCTAGGCCGATAATGAATGTGCCGGTATTGGACGAAGATTGAGGCGCCGGCAGCGGTTGAGCCGCTGTAGGTTGAGTAACTGCAGGCTGCGCCGACGTAGTAGCCGCTATTTGCGTTGGGCCGTAATTGTCGGGAATGGCGAAGTCGGTCAGACCGGGGATACTGGGAAACGTGCCGCCGCCTTTCCCAACGACCAGCTGTCCTTTCATTCCCTTTTCCATGTGCTGGGCGATGTCGCAGTGCACCAGATAGGTCTTGTCTTCCTTGGGCACGATCAGCGTACCGCTTATTTTGGCTGGGCCGGTTACCTCCAAGTGGAACATGCCCTTGTCGTACAAATACTTGGGCAATCCATGCATCATCCATTGATGGCGAATATTGTCCTCGTTGATGAAGTGCACCGTGAGGCGCGTACAGGGCTTAATGCGCCACTCCTGCTTGTCGAACGCGAACATGGTGCCGGGAAATTTCTTTGAATACTTGTGCCCGGCCCGTACGGTGATCTCTTCGTCCCCGCTGATCTTGTCGCAGCCACCGGGCAGCTTATCCTTGTTTTGGCCCATGACCATGCCGCCATCCATATCCATGAGGTGGCCATCACCGTGATCCATCAATAACTTATGTTCTACGATTTCCTGCTGTTTCGCGGCATGGGCCGACGAAGCGGTCAGAAAAGCGCCGAAGATTATGAGATGCGTAAACTTTGACATGACGTTCGACTGCCTCAATGCTTGCCTTTGGCCTGGGACGCGAGTTGGCTGATTACAGCGAGTACGCGTTCCCGGTACAGATAGAGCACATAACCCGCAATACCGAACAGCAGTCCATTGAAAAGGCTGCCCAGCGGATTGGATGACGTATCGGTGGCGACCACGTCTGGCGCAGATTTAACTCCGGTCGTTCCGGTCACGCTTGCCGCAGCCGCTGTTTGAATGCCTGCAGGCTCAGCCAAGCTGCCCCAGTCATCTGCCCAGTCTTGCCATACGGGTATTTTTCTCTCCCAAAATTCCTTGGTGAAATACGGAGTCAAATCCATGCCGTGAGTTTTCGGCGTGCCGTTTTCCTCTAGATAAGACTTGTACACGATGAGACTGATGCTGCCGCCTTCGCCCATGCCGTCGGTGGTGAAGGATCTTTCGACATGGTCGTGGAACATCCATATACCGGACCCGAAGCTGTGCAAGCCGTCATCCGTCGTATTGATCGACAGGTCCAGCCGCTGGGCCGGCGCCATCATGTAAACATCACGGGTCACCTGAGCGCTGGGGTTCTGTTCGACCCCGTCATAATGAGTTTCGGTCGCCTTGTGGCCATGCGTATGAAGCGCAAGCGTCTCGGTATGGCCGTTCAAAATGCGCAGCTTGATCTTCTCGTTCGGGTTAACCGTAATGAGCGACTCCCGAAGCGTGTACGGGAAGGAGCGTCCGTTCAGTAGAAAATAGTCGTCAGTCGCGTCCGTGATGTCATACTCCTGGTTCATCGCTCTCGCGATCAGGCGGGGATCGTTGGCTGCCTGCGGAAGTTTATGCAGATCTTTGTCGACCGACTGATAGTGCAGGTCGTATTCCTGGCTGAATTTTTCCAATACCGCTACGGAGGGATGGCGAACTTGGCCGGCGCCCACGTTAAAGGTTTGAACCCAGTTGTTCGGCCGGTTCTCTTCCACTATAAACATGCCCGCGAGCCCCATCGGAATATGCGTATGAGGTTGGACGTGGCAGTGATAATACATAGTGCCGGGCTGACGTGGCCGGATCACGTAGGTCTTGCTTTGGCCCGGCATGATATCCATTTGGCTGGTTTGGCCAACGCCATCGTTGCCTTCGCCGCCGTGGTCCATGAAGGGGTGGTCGACGCCGTGAAGGTGTATCGAGTGAGGGAAGTAGTGGGTATTCTCAACGACCAGCCAGACCACGTCGCCCTGCTCGACGCGTATCGGCGTGGAGGGCATGCGCAGCATCGGATTTGCTTCCACGCTTGCGAAGCTACGCGTCGACATATCGCGGGTTTTCGGAGCGAAGACCCAGAAGCTGGGTTGTATGCCGGGTGCGATATCGAAGGTGGGTACTACGCCGGCGAAATCCGGCGAGTGCCCGTTTACTTCCATGATTTCGACTTTAATGATGATATGGTCGGGGTCACCGTCGCCATCCATGTCATTGGTTTTCGTGATCGCATCCGCAGCTAAGCTGGACGTATCCATGATCGTTTGCATGGATATGTTGTTGGTTCCCTTCACGAACGCCGCGATGTCTGCCGGATTATCCGCGTTGCAGACCCTCGATTCTTGAATGTTTACGCCTTCGATGACTTGAGCTTTGCGCCATTCGCTAGGAACCCCGCTGTTGCAGAAAGGTTCTGCTTGGCCGAGTTGGACTTTGGCGCTGGGCGGTGGAGAAGTAACGGCTCCGGCACCGGTGGATAAGCTCAACAGGGCCGAACCAAACAAGAATACGAGGGAGCGTGTCTGCATTTTGAGTACCGTTGGGAACAGAGATTCGAAGACTTGACTAAGACTGGCGACGGATGGCGCTTAGTCAATCGATCCGACCTAAAAGTTCCTAAGAGGTCTTTTTCAACATCCGATCTACGGCGCCTTTGAACGACGCATTGGAAAGATAAAAGATATAGCCGGCCGCAATCAAAATGACGGCAATGACCAAGTAAGTGCTGGTCGAAGGCCCGGATGCGGAGGCTCCGACACTAAAGGGTACGTGGGCGTCCACCTTTTGCCCTTCATTGACCAGGGTCACATGGGCCAAGTACTTACCAGGCTCGGTGAAGTTGATTGTGGTGTTGGCGGTGCCGGTCGGATAGGTCGACGGCTCCTTGTAAAAGACGCGGGTTCCTTGCGGTTCCTTGGTGATTTCAAATTCAACCGTCATGTTTCGCAACGCCTTCCCTTCGTAATCGAATACCAGGGTGGCTGAACCAACTTCGGGAATGGAATCGCAGTATTCGGTTGTTCCAGTCAACTGCGGTTGGTAAGCGGTGAAATGGACCCAGTGCGGGCCGACCGGAATGCGGCAAGCATCCAAATCGACGCCGGAGGCTCCTCCGTGCGCCCAGCTCGATACGGGGATCACGGCGGAAACGAGCAGGCTCAGAGCGAGCAAGCACTCTTTGAAGCAAATTAGTTTACGCATATCTCTTCCCTCACTTGATGGATTATCGGATTTTTGTATTACGTTGTTGAAGCGGGCCTAATGGAAGGCTCGTAGTTTCTCGACTTCCCCTCGCCTCCGAATGAGCTAAAGGAATAGGTAAATATACATAAGCAGGGTGCCATGCACAATGTTTCGGTCCAACGCACGCCGCGTTGTCTGCTTCTTACCGTTTGGATTGGCGCTAATCCGG
Source organism: Methylocaldum sp. RMAD-M (assembly GCF_017832375.1). Classification (NCBI taxonomy): domain Bacteria; kingdom Pseudomonadati; phylum Pseudomonadota; class Gammaproteobacteria; order Methylococcales; family Methylococcaceae; genus Methylocaldum; species Methylocaldum sp. RMAD-M. Next base: position 186,433 of record NZ_JAFIBZ010000007.1, read on the forward strand.
TACAGCAGAACGAATTGGTATTAAAGACAGATATTCGCGAATTTAGTTTTGAGACAAGTCAATAATTCACCGCTGGAAAACCTTTCAACCGCTTTTCGATACGGAACGATTCTTAGTTGAAAGCTAAGCCAGAGCGAGGGGAGTTTCTAATCGTTGCCATGCCCTCGAGCATTGGCCAGCAAGAGATCAAGCTGGCCGACACGCTCCAGGGCAGCGAGGTCGTCATAACCCCCTACATGAGTTTCGCCGATGTAAATCTGGGGTACCGTGCGGCGTTTTGTCCTTTCCATCATTTCGATGCGGAGTTCCGGCTCCAGGTCGACCCTGATCTTTTGGATATTCTCGACGCCTTTTTTCAAAAGCAAGCGCTCCGCCATGACACAATAGGGGCAGAAGGCTGAGCTGTACATGATTACATTAGCCATCCAATATTTTCCTCGAATGTGCGGCCAGCGTTCAGAGCCGTCCCATATTCCATCGATGTTCGAAATTTGGTTTCTTCGTCATCAAGGCAGCCGAGTTCACCAAAAAAACCCGGTTGATACTATCCGCGACAGGACCGTTTTCTGCTCGCTTTTCCGAATGAGTCTTGCAGATCATGCGCCGACGTGCGTCACACTCGATTCATCGGCGAACTCGTACTTTATCGCGGGCTCGAGTTTGATATATTAGAGAATTCTAACATGAGGCTGCTATGACTACACATCGTTTAGTAAGAATTTTCGCAGGATTTTTTGTTTTGCTATCGTTGGCGCTTGGCGCGGAAGCCAGCCCGATATTCGTAAACAAGAACTGGCTTTGGTTTACAGCATTTGTCGGAGCCAACTTGTTTCAGAGCGGATTTACCAAAATATGTCCTTTGGAAACCATTTTAAAGAGACTTGGATTCAAAGAGTCCTGAAAACGGGGAACCCTTCCTCCTAGCGGAGCTGTCTAATTTTATTCGAGGACGTCGACTTCCAGGCGATGCGGTCGTGTGATCGCGTGGGACGCTCCATGACGAGGGGAACCGTAGCCGACGCCGTGAAGTTGCTTTATGAAGGGGCATCTGTGCGGGAATCGCATCGGAGGCATCGATTATCGGCGTTGGTCGGGCTGCAATTTCAGCTCGGATGTTTGTTCGGATTGTCATGGACGGAGCGTCGCGATGGACAGCATCTGGTTTTCGATCGCTCGGAGAGTGCTCAACAGTGTCATTCTGGCTGCTCTGGCGGCGTGCGCCGCTCAAGAGCCGAAACAGCTTTACGCAAATGCCAAACAAACCACCGCAACGGTCAAAGAGATCGATTTGCAAAGCCGTCAGGTCTTTTTGACGGACGCAAACGGAAACGGATTCGCCGTACACATCGACCCGAAAGTTGAAAATCTCGCCAAAATGAAAGTCGGCGATCAGGTGACCATCGGTTATTACGAGGCGCTTGCGGCCGAGATCAAAGATCCCGGCGAGGGTGCAAAGGATGTCAAAGTTGGAGAAGGAAGCTCGATAACACAGTCCGGAGAGCGTCCGGGCGGATCGGTAGGGCGCTCGGTCAGGGCGACGGTGAAAGTCTTGTCCGTCGATCACGATGCGAACAGAGTGACGATTTCGAGCCCGAGCGGTCGCGTGCACACGGTTGAGGTGCGAAATCCTCAGCTCCGAAAGTACATAAAGAACCTAGGGGCAGGGGATGAAGTGGAACTCACCTACACTGAAGCGGTCACGATAACCGTGGAGCCCGTTGAAGACTGATTTTCACAACCCCGCCCTCAAACCCGATCGATCTTTTTCGACGCTCCAAAACTGACATCGTCCTAATTACGCTTTATTCTGTAGAGCATATTCTTCGGTCCGGGAGCAGGCCGACGGAGATATCGCTCGTCGATGCCGTTTTTCTCGAATTGCAAATTTCGTCACCAAAGTTGCTGGTAATAAAATGAAAAAGACATTACAGAAATTCTTTGGCTATTTTCTTATCGGTGTATTGGGTGTACTTCCCATCGTTATCATCCTACAGATCGTAATCGCGGTCGAAGGATTGCTTCGAGACTTCGTGTTGAGCATCTTCGGGCGTTACGAGAACTTCTTTATCCCCATAGGCTTGTTTACGACGGCCATTTTGGTCCTGACGTATTTCGGTTATTTGCTCAAGCAGGATAAAGCGCATGTGTGGTACTACCTGGAGGGTCTGCTTAACCGTATTCCGCTGCTCGGCACGATATACCGGGTTACCAAAAAAATACTGAACCTGTTTCGGGGCGATGAGAAGGAAAAGCTGCGCGACGTGGTTTACATCGAATATCCTAAGGAAGGCATTTGGGTGCCGGCCTATGTAACCAACCGGGTCGACGATTACCTGGTGCTGTATGTTCCGACCTCGCCGAATCCGACCTCGGGCTTTACCGTAATCGTCCACGAATCGAAGGTCAGAGTGTCCGAGATGAGCATCGAGGAGGCGTCGAGTTTCGTCATCAGTCTCGGCGTGGACATTCCCAGACCCAACGAAGCATCCCGCCTCGAACTGAACGCCGATAAGGCGTCGCAATGATCGCCGTTTCCGGTTGATCGGGTATTCGATTCATGGCCGACTTCCGAGGAGAAAAACGTATGGCTTCCGCTACCGCCCGTTTGAAAGAGCTTCTTGCCTCGCCTGGTATCCGCATTATGCCGGGCTGCCACGATGCCATATCGGCCAAATTGATCCAGGAGTCCGGTTTCGAGATGGGCTTTATGAGTGGTTTTGCCGTGTCCGGGGCGCGCCTCGGTCTGCCCGATACCGGCTTGATTTCCTACGGGGAACTGGTGGAACAGGGCCGGAATATTTGTGCCGCCGTCTCTATTCCGATGTTCGGCGATGGGGATACTGGCTTCGGCAATGCACTCAACGTAAAGCGCACCGTGCAAGGCTACGCTCGGGCGGGATTTGCTTGCATCATGATCGAGGATCAGCTGGCTCCGAAACGTTGCGGTCACACCCAGGGAAAGGCGGTGGTGAGCCGGGACGAAGCCGCAATGCGAATCCGTGCGGCGGTTGACGCACGCAATGCCGGCGACGACATACTCATCATGGCGCGAACCGACGCGCGGGCCGTGTTAGGTTTGGAGGAAGCCATCGCACGCTGTCGATTATTCCGGGAGTTGGGCGCCGATATCACTTTTCTGGAAGCTCCGGAAAGCGTCGAGGAAATGCATCGCTACTGCGCCGAAGTTGACGGGCCCAAGATGGCCAACATGATCGAATACGGCAAGACTCCGGTCTTGCCGCCCCAACAGCTGGAGGCGATCGGCTATAAGATCGCGGTATATCCTCTAACCTTGCTGAATGCCGGCATCCGCGCCATGCGTGAGGCTTTGAGCAGCCTCAGGCAGGGGCGGATGCCGGAGAACATCATGGAATTCGAGGAGTTGAAAGCGGCTGTCGGATTTCCTCAGTATTACGAGGAGGAGCACCGTTATCAGTATTGAAGCGAAGTTCAGGCACGCCGCTCGATGCGATACGCCGGTCAAGACCGGATTTCCAGCAATCATCTTCGGATGGTGAGCGCGCTCGGATGTCGGACGAAGATCGAATAATCGCCGCGTCGACGCGATAGCCAACCCCGTGCTTCAACGTTCCGGCGCAGATAGGTCTCCAAGGGAGGGAATAGGTTGAGGTTTTCTCTCGGGATGCGGACTTCGAATCGATCGGAAAATTTCAAGCGGAAATAACGCTTGCTTTCGACGATAGCGGACGGTGCGCCTGTCAAACGCTGCCAGCCGCGTAGCGTCGGCCGCACAATCAGCGCTTCCACTGGCTTCGGCCGGTAATCCGGCATTCCCCAAATGCCGCGTTTAGCCAGTTCTGCTCCACTCTCGGCCTGAGTCAAGGCTTCGGCATATTTGAGATTGGGCGGATGAATGTCTACAAAAGCCAAGCCCGCTTCTATCAACGCCAGGTTGATGTGTTCGCCGTTGTCGGCGAAGACATGGGCCAATAGCCGCCGGTACTTGTCCCTAAGCTCCATATCATGCTCCAGGCGCACCGTTCGGCCCGTCAAGCGCCGTTGGAGCCAGAGCTTTGCCTCTTCGCCTCCCGCTTCACCGATCTTCCTGGGGCTGTCCACTTCCGGTGTATTGATTCCAAGCAGCCGGACTTTCTCCCCATTGTCGAGCAAGACGGTGTCGCCGTCGAATACCGCTTTTACCGCGTGAACCGCTGGTGCCGCCTCGATATTTGTAGGTTCGGCACCTTCGGCGGCATGATCGGAGTAATGAACGCGCCCTTTCTCGTCCTTCCAGCGGAAAACTTCATCGCTTTGCGCCGGGCCGCAGAGAATCGGCAAAAAGGCCGCGATGATCAGGAAGAGCGATCGAAGGCGGATCGGTGGTGATTTTTTCATCGGTATGACGATCGGATCCATGGCCGCATTTGAGCGACAAGCCTTGAATGGTCGGAAAATGAGATCGACTTGCTTGTGTGTATTGCCAGAGCGGGGATATTCTCCACGTCAGGATCGTTGGCGGCGCGAGTGTAACATCCTGAGAATCGGTCCAGGAAGTATGGGGCATCAAGGCTATTACGACCATGCAGCGGCGATTTTCCGATCTTAAGAACAAGACCTTCGATTTGCTGGTCGTCGGTGGCGGCATTTATGGCGCCTGGACGGCTTATGATGCCGCCTTGCGCGGATTGTCAACGGCTTTGATCGACCGGGGGGATTGGGCCGGAGGTACGTCTTCGGCATCGACCAAGCTGATCCACGGCGGGCTGCGTTACGTCGCGCAGGGGCATTTCGGACTGGTTCGGAAATCGTTGAACGAGCGGCAGCGGCTGATGCGGCTTTGTCCGCACGGGGTCGAAGCGCTACGTTTCGGTATCCCGGTTTATCGCAAAGATCGCTTGGCATCCTGGCGGCTTCGTCTGGGGCTGTCGATCTACGATCTGCTGGGCAGTATCGCCGGCTCGGAAGCACGCCACGAGCGTTTGAGCGCCGAGGCATTTGCACGTCGTTTCCCGTGGCTCCGGGTTACTGATTTGGATAGCGGGTGGGTTTACGGAGATGCGCAGACGGACGATGCCCGTTTCGTGCTGGAATTGGTGGATGGAGCCTTGGCAGCCGGTGCCGTGGCGGTCAACTATTGCGGTGCCATAGCTTACGAAGAGCGGCACGGGCGAGTGACGGGCGTCATCGTCAAGGATCAAGTGACAGGGGAGCAGACGCCGGTGCATGCCCGCTGTGTGGTCAACGCCACCGGTGCATGGGTGAAAGATGCGCCCGGTTTTTCGCCCAAGGCCTGTCGTCTGTGTAAAGGCGTTCATCTTATCTTGCCTCGTTTGCCCGGTAGGGATGCCTTGCTGTTCTTTTCGGAAACGGACGGCCGTGTGATCTTTTTGGTGCCGTGGTATGGCCTAACGCTGCTAGGCACTACCGATACGGATTATGCGGGCAATCCCGAGGATGTCGACGTGGAGCGGGAGGATGTCGATTATTTGCTGCGATCGGCAAACCGTGTGCTCGGCTCCGTGCAGTGGCGCGAAGAGGATATACTCGGCGGCTTTGCCGGTCTCCGGGTGCTGAAGGGCAAACAGGGGCTCGCGCCATCGGCGCTGAGTCGCAAGTGGACTTTGAGAGAGTTGAATAATGGCGTGCTGGTCTCGGTGGGCGGCAAGTTTACCTCGGCGCGTTACGACGCCGCGGCGATCGTCGATAAAGTTTGCCGAAAGCTGGGTGTTCGACGCCCTTGCATGACAGCGGGTCTGGCTTTCCCTTGGGCTCCCGACCAAAACTATTCGGAATGGCTTCGGAACTCGGTGGAGCGGGGCCGGAATTTAGGGCTCGGAGCCGAAGAGATTCGCTGGTTGGGTTTCCGCCATGGCACGCGGATCGAGGAGATTTTCCAATCTATCGAGCGGAACAACGCCCTGGGTTCGCGTGCTCTGTCGGACTTGCCATTCATTGTCGCCGATCTTTTTCATTGCGCCCGTAATGAAATGATCGTTCACTTGGACGATCTCCTGCGGCGTCGTTCGCCCTTGCTCGTTCTACATCGCTTTTCTCCCGACGAGATGGAAGCCATTGCAGCCGACATCGCTCCGATCCTGGAATGGGACAAAGCACGTCAAAGACTTGAAATCGGGAAATGCCTGGATAGTTTTCCTAGATTCCGGAAGCGGGTTTAACACCGAAATCCGTTGCGCACGCATCCGGCCGGTACGGAGCAGTCCACTCTCCGGCGACTTGCCCGGCCGATCTCCGGTTACGCTCCTTTTGTAACAATCAACCGATCTGGAGGCGAATTTCCGTGGCCGGGCGGAATCCTCCCGCCGGGAGGCTCTATTTTTTCAACTCTCCGAACGCATTCCATGTCCCGGCCAAGCGGGCCGGCGCGCCTTCGCGGATGTTGCCGCATGACCTGCCGCCGTGGGAAGCCGTTTATCAACAGACCCAGCGTTGGCTCGCGGCGGGCTGCTTCGAGGCGATCGTGCACGATCGCCTCGAAATTTTGCGTCTGGCGCAGGGGCGAAAATCGCAGCCGAAAGCCGCGATTTTGGATGGGCGAACGCTGCGACCCAATTGTGAGAGTGGGTCGCGTGCCGGTTACGATGACTATAAACGCAAGAAGGGCAGCAAGGTCCACATGGCCGTCGATACCTTGGGCCATCTGTTGGCGCTCCTGGTGACTCCGGCCAATGAGCCGGAACGGGCGCAGGTGGCGGAACTGGCGCGCTCTGTTCAACAAGTCACGGGACAAGGTGTGGAAGTGGCGTTTGTCGACCAGGGCGACGCCGGTGACGAGGCAGCCGAGGTCGCCCGCCAGCACGGCATTCGGCTGGAAGTGGTCAAGCTGCCTGAGGTCAAAAGAGGCTTTGTGCTGTTGCCCCGGCGCTGGGTGGTGGAGCGGAGTTTCGGTTGGATCGCCCGTTTTCGGCGTTTGGCTCGCGATTACGAGCGGTTAGCCGAAACCTTGGCGGGCCTGCACTTCGTGGTGTTCGCCATCCTCATGCTCGTCAAGGCCTCGCTACTCCTGCAAAGTGCATAACACGCTCTAATAAAGCGTGAACCGTCAATCGAATCCCTGCTCCGACCGACCGCCATCCTCGATCTGATCGAAGCGCAGACCGGCCGATCCTTCCCCGGTGCCGACTTCGCTGCGGAACGCGGTCCATACCCAGGTCGACCCATCGATCCAACGCGTCATATGGCGCCGACGCGTAATATGCACGCCTTCACGGGGGACCTCCTCGTCGTAGAGCCATTGCGTGCTCAACGCCTTGAGCACCTCGCTACGGGCGAACTGTGGTTTTGCCGTGGAATTCGGCTGAAGTACGGCCCCGGGCCGGAGTTGCGAAACCGCGTTGTCGGTGTTATTCGGTTGCACGGGCAGCAGCGGTATCCAGTTGTCCGGCACGGTCGTCGACAGCCGATAGCGCGGCAGTGCGGTGGAGGGGGGCGGAGCGCTGTTGGCCTGCGCCGGATCGCTTGCCAGCTTGAGCGGCGTTTCGATGGCGCTTTCGATGCTACGCTCGATGCCCCACCCCATGTTGGCCATTTCGTCGCGCATGAACAGCACGTCTTCCAGGGGCGCGCCGTCGATGGTCCGGCCAAGCGTGGGCGGAAGAAAGAACAGATTGGGGACGGGAGCGCCGATCCGCTCGCCGGTCGGTAACTCAGCCCCGAGGCTTTCGCCCGCACGGCGCAGGATCGACACCTGCCACAGGGAAAAGAAGGGCTGCGGCAGTTCCGGATCGCCGATGGGACGCAGCAGGCTGCGGACGCCGAAGGTGTCGGTCACCACCAGCGAGTCGATGCGGGTGACGCTGCCCACCGGCAAGTTCAGCGGCACGACAAACCAATCATTGCCGTAGGTGCTGGCATACTCGATCATGAGCATTTGCGCCACATCCGCCGGTCCGGCCGACACCAGACCGTAGGCGATTTTCGCGTCCTCCAGTTCCCAGAAACGCGGAGCGGGCGCGCCGTGAAAGCTCACCGGCGCGGGCATCGTGGTTTCCGTGAGCGCGATCGGATACACGTCGCCGGTGGTGTCGACACCGGCTGTTTTATTGATGTCGAAGCTGCTCCAGTCGAGTCGGCCGCCATCGAATTCGCTGGCGGAGAAGGTCAGCGCGTCCTGCGGATCGGCGGACAAACGGGTGGCGACCGACACGGCATACTCGAGGCGCGACGGCATCCAGGCGTCCTGGGACGGTGCCCCAGGCTCGGTGAAAAGCCCGTCGTACCAGGCCAGCCAAGCCGATGCGACCTGCTGCACCGGGGCACGGTCGGCTGCCGCGATGTTAAGCGCCGCATCGAAAACGATCTGGGACGAGTCCGGCTGGCGGAACGCGGACGCGAGCCGGCGCGCGTCGGGCGCTCGTCCGACCATGGTCTGGACGAAGCGCCGGCCGGCGTCGTCGGCCGACAGCGTGAGAGGCGGTTGCAGTACGTAGTGGGCGAGGAATGCCGGGCGGTATTTCTTCGCCGTCGCGTTGCGTTCCAGCATGCGCAGGAAGTGGAGCCCGGCTTCCACAGCCAGCGTGAGCATGCGGGAGTCGTCGGCGCCGGCGGGACGCATGCGCCGGCGTTCCACCACGGCCTCGAGCGGTTCGAGCGTCGGGTCGTACGGAGGCGCCTTGTTATTCTCGGGCAACTCCCCGAAATAGCACCGCGTGAGCAGCGCGCCCGTTGCCCGCACCCGCGCCTGCACCGGCGACCCGGTATCCTCGCCCTGGAATTCGCCGATCTGCCATTGCCGCGTCATGAGCCATAGCGGATCGAACAGGCGGGCGTTGGAACTGGAACCGATGTCCGCGTTGGAACACTGCGGTTCGAGCCGCGTCCAGCTGGTAATCGAGGACGTCGTCGGCACGCCGGCCAGCGTTGTTTTTACGTTCGGATCGACTTCGGTCGGCATCGGATACTCGAGCACCGTCAAGGTTTTCTGGACGGTCGTGACCGACCCGAAATTGTCGGACGCCTGCACGGTGATGACGGTGTCCCCTTTGGTCGCCACGGAAACCCCCGCGGTCCAGCGAGCCGCATTGCCAATGACGGGACTCGCGGCCACGAACGCGCCGTTTCCGATCCGATACTGGACTTGGGGGACGCCGTAGATCTCGGGTTTAGCCTCCGATGCGGATCCTTCGAGCTGGAAAACATAGGGGAACTGCGTCACCACGACGGGCGACTGGAACGAATCGACCGTCAGTTCCGGCACCACGTTTTCGAGCACGACGTTGAGGACGGCTTGTCCGTCGACCGTCTCGTATTCCGGTTCCGGCCAACCCTTGGTCTGTATCACTCCGCTGGCAGTGACGATGATCTGAAACGCCTGGCCCGGGCGGATGTTGTTTGGGATCAGTCCCTGCCAACTCCAATTCTCGCGACCGTTGGGCTTCACTGTAGGTCCCCCGGCGCCGAGCTGGATACTAACCCAGGAGACGGAACCGCTACCGGCGCCTCCAACCGAACCGGACAACTGTATGCTCCGTCCGACCGTGCTGTACTGGGCCGGGCTGGCTACGAAAACGAAAAGTCCTGCCATTACGTCGTTTCCTCTATCTATTTCGTTGGTGGCGGCGGTTGAATTAGGCCGTGAGCGGCGCGAAGTCGGTCGAGACCGCGTCGTCCGCGACATTGAAGGGCACGTAGATGCCCGGCAGATACTGCGCGGCCGCGCCGAGCAGGCGCGTGTCGACGGCGCGCAGCTTGGCCAGATCGAGCGTCTCGGCGAGCACGCAGCGCAAGGTTTCGGTGGTCCAGTCCTGGCCCGGAACCGGGGGCACGGCGATCAGCACGTTCTGCGGCGGGAAGGCATTGGGCGGATCGAACTGAAAGGTGAGGGCGGTCGTTTCCTCCTTGTTCGGCACCACCTCCACCCATTCGTCGATGAACAGGCCGGACAAGGGCAGGGCGGCATCGATTGCCGTCATGGGTTGCACCACCAGCGACAGCTTGCTCGGAGGCAGTTCTTTCCCGGCCCCCGGCAGGCCTACCCAGCGCTCTTCCGCGTTGAAAGGCAATTGCGCGACATTAAGGTTCAGGCGGGCGCCGGTCGCGAAGACTTCCGCCGTCTGCAGGCACAGGCCGAGAGGCGCCAGGGCGTCGCGCACCCGCGAGGCGCGCATGAACCAGCCGTGGACGGCGAGCGGATCGCCGCCTTGTTGCTGGGTGCCGGCCGCGAGTGCGGCATTGAGTTCGGCGGCGCCGGCAGCGTCGCAGGTAAAGCTTGGGAGCGACACGAACTCGGCGCCATAGACGGCGCGTCCGCGTTCGAGCAGTTGGTCGCAGCGCGCGCGGGGGTCGGTTGCTGCAACCCGGGTTCGAAGCGCGGCGCCCTGTTCCAAGCGCGGTCCGCTGACCTTCAGCATCGCGGCCGCCTGCCGGGCCAAGGCGCTGCGAATCTCGGGCGTGTCGCCGACCGCGACGCCGGGGACGGCCGGCTCGACGCTGAAATGGCCGAGGTTCAGTATCGCCGTCCGGAAATCCTCGGCGAGGGTCTCCGCGCCCTTGGACACCAGGCTTGCGAGCGTCTTGTGGGCGGCATTCAGGCCGTTCTCGTATCGCACGACACGTGCTTCCAGGTCCGCCAGATCGAGCGTGGACTGATGCGGGCGGTCGGGCGGGCTCAGGTCCTCGGGACGCAGTCCGCGTGCGCCCTGGAGCAAGCGCCGAATGGCGCGTGCCTGCTCCAGCACGTCGAACAGCGTCGTCTCTCCGGCGGCGAGATCGGCCGGCCGCTCGTGCTGCAGCCGCACCCCGGCGTCGTTGCCGAAGCCGTTCGCCAGGCGTCTTGCATGATAAAGCACGCGCTGCTCGGCGAGGCAGGGCGACGCGTCGGCCGTGGCCGACTGGCCCCCGGGCTGTACGCTGTACACGAAGTCTAGGGTAGACATCGGCACATCGCTCAACGGGAAAACGGCGGTTTCCGTCACCGCGCCGGTGGTGTCGTCGAGCCGCTCGACGGTGCACCGCACCTTGCGCGCATCGCCCAGCAACAGCCTGATCCAGGCATTGAGCCAGCGCTCGTTGACAGTGCGTGTGGTCGAGTTGGTCCAGCCGCCGCCGGCATTCGACACGCCGCTGAACAGCACCAGCACGCGATGGGTCAGCGAGGTGCCGGTGCGAGGGATGCGGGCCACTTCCAGTTCCGGTACCGGCGCATCCCCCAGGGCGATGGCCGACAGCGTGCTGGCCAGGCGCGGGGTGTTGCCGCGAGCGATCTGGTACGCCGCCTCGGCGACGAGTGCATCGCCAAGACCGTCGATCGCATCGCCGAGCGCTTCGATCTCACGTTCGACCCGGAACCTTTCGTCGTCGCTCCCCACGTTCCTGATCTCAAAGGCGATGCTATTCCGGTATGCCTTCCATGCTCGGAACAGCTCTAGTCCGTCCACCACGTTGTTGGCCGCGTTGGCTTTGAAGATCTCGTTCGGCCAGGCGTCGGTTTCCCGCTTGCGGACTGCCAACGGTGAGATTTTTCGCAGCGGCGCGATGAAATGATCGAGCCCGGCTTCATGCAGGCGACGTTCGAGCCGATAGCCCAGGAGCGCGCCCAGCGGCTGTCCCTGGCGCACGCCTTCGAGCAGCCGCGAGGCATCGCGCACCCGCCGCGACGACAGATCGATGGCAAACGATCCATCCGGCTGCGGGACTCCGTCGGGGCCGAGATGCGCATTGCGCAGCAAGGCCGCCGCGGACGCGTGGGTTAGCGAGGGGGCATGAATGAAGCCGCTGTCATTGGCCAGCGGATACAGCGGCGCCTGCTCCTCCGGTGCCTGCTCCCCCGGCGGCAACAGCTCGGCGGGAATCGGCTCCGCCCGATGCGCCGGCCGGAGATTTTCCACCCAGCCGTAGGCGCCCACGTAAACACCCGGCGATCCGCCGGGGGTCATCGCTTTCAGGCGCTTGGTGGCGAACGAGGTGATCCAGGCGTCGAGCCGATGCGAGGAGAGATCGAGCGTGGACTGCATCAGATAGTGTAGCGACTCGGTGTCCAGCATCTGCAGATGGGCCAGGCCGGCGCGGAATTCGCCGAGCGCCGCGACGGCCGGATGGTTGCCGCCGGCGCGCGCCTGCAGCCAGTCTTCGAGATACCGGCCGATCGTCTGGTCGGCGGGAAGGCCCGGAACGCCATGGATTTCGAGCTGGCGCTTCCAGTGCAGCGTGTCCGCCGGCTTCTGCACCGTGTAGCCGATGATGGACCCGTCGACCAGATCGACCAGTTCGGAATCGCGCAGCAGGTCGAGCGTCGCGTATTGTTTGTCCGGCACGGTTGCCGCCATGCGCGCGGCGGCTTCCGCGATTTCGCGGAGCAGTGCGTGACGCAGCAGCGCATACAAAAGACTCGGACTCGGCGGCGGATCGAGCGTGATCAATGCCTCGATGCTCGTGGTTTCGAGCAGCGCCCTGATGTAATTGGGCTCGAGGCGCTGCCACGGCGAAATTTCTCCCGCGTGCACCAGGGGAGCGGTCACCGGCGCGGGTGCCGTGTCCAGGAAACAGCGCGCGAGGCGGGGAAGCTTCTGCACCGTCAGCTTCAAGCGATCGATCAGCTTGGCCGAAATCTCGCCTTGCGCTACCGCAAGCGGGCTGAAGTCCCGACCGGCCAGCGCGTACAGGTGCTCGAGATAATGCCGGCCGAGCACTCTGCGGGTGAGATGTCCGTGCGAAACGCCATCGGTTCGCATGACGTCGGCGAGGTCGCTGTCCGGATCGGCCTTCCCGGGCGTTTCCTGCCGGAGTCCGATGCGTGCGACCAGGTGCACGACGGGGCGCCATACTTCGTTGCGCATGGCGAGCAGCAGCTCTTTGAGCCGGGATTCCAGGGCGGCGGAAGCTTCGCCCGCCTCCGGCGTCCATAAGTCCAGCGACGTCACCGGCAGGATGCCATAGGGCTGGGTTCCGCAGCGCAGGGACGGGAAGGGACCGCCGCTGCGCACGTAGTTCAGGAAGTGGTTGCGCGCCCAATCGAGCGCTTCGGCCGTGAAGCCGGTTTCCGCGCCCATCATGTTGCTGAGGAAATAGCCCCAGCCGACCTGCCATAGCGCGGCATTCATGCTGCGCAGGTCGCGTTCGTGGTCCTGGCCGGCCTGGCCCACGCGTCCCAGGGTGGTTGCGATCCGTTCCGACGGCAGCCCGAGTACCGTCCCGACGAGCCGCGCGTTCGGCGTGTTTTCGGGATTCGCGACGACCTCGTTGGCGAAGCTTCGGCGGTGGCCGGGATCATCCGTGCTGTAGCCGGCGCGCCTATCGTCGGTGTTGTTCGTGGGGGTTCCGAAGCGCAGGAACTCGAGCCCGTCGGTGTAATGGTGCGCATCGAGAAGATCGGCCAGCCGGTTGGCCGTATCGGCTGTGTCCGGCGAGTCGGCGACGCCGAATACCATGAGACTGTCGATGCCGGTTTCCAGAACGGCCGCCGGCACGGTCATGGTGAGCGCCATTCCGGCCGACTGGGCCTTGTCGAAGTCCACCAGCCACATCATGTCCTCATCCAGGGCGAGCGTGTCGCCGGCACCGGCCGACATGTCGGTTTTATCGTCGGACACATTCGGGTTAAGGCCGACCGCGAGCTCTCGCTGAATGTCGTTTCCGGTGGCCGTCAACGCGACCGTTCCTCCCGAGTGCAGTACGGCGGTCCAGCGGTCCGGCAGCAGCCGGGCCACCGGCGCATGCTCGCCCCGTACCGGGGGCAGGGGCGGGAATACCGGCGGCTCCTTGGGGCGCTGGGCGAGGTTGGTGGGCTGCAGTACCCGGGCTATCCACGCGGCGCGCTCCGCATCGACGCGGCTGGCCAGGGTATGCCAGGCGTCGGCGCGGGCGGTTTCGTCTCCCGCCGCCCAATCCTGCTGCCAATACTGCATTCCCAAGGCCTGTTCTTCCGCCGTGAGGTCCGGCTGGTGGGTGTCGATATGAATCTTGTCGGGATAGACGCGCACCCGCAGTGTGGCTGAGCCGTCGGGCAGTTCGAAGAAACGCGTCTCCAGTCGCACCGGCAGCAGCACCAGGGGAACATTGCCGGGACAGAGCCTTTGGGGCGTAATCTCGGGGTTTACCGAGGGAAGCGCGAAACTGGTATCGAATAGCGGTTTATTCATCGGTGTGAGTCCGTGGGTCAGGCCGGCATGATGAGCCGTTTGGCGTGAATGGCGATGCGTACCGGAAGCCGGCGCGTGGCGGCGGCGGTTTGCGCGGCGTGCGCGGGCGGAGCGGCATCGAGGCCGAGATCGCCGAGGCTGAGATGGCTGCTGTCTCGCGTTCGATCCGCATCGATGCCGAAGCGCGGTTCGGTGGGATGCTCCTGAATGACTACGTAGTAGCCTGGATCGCCGCCGGCCTCGTCCGGAGAGACATCAAAACCTAAAATGAACACATCCGGCTGCGTGAAGCCGCTGAAGATGGGCAGCAGCTCGGGCGCCGCCGGGTCGGGCTGGAACGCCAGGGGGTCGGGGGGCGACCCCGGATGCATCGCGCGAACCATGAAGACCGACGCGTTGGGATAGCGCTGCAGCAGGCTGCTGCGCAGCAGCATGACGAACGGATTGGCGTCTGGAGGCGCGCCGAAGGCGAGATCGCCCAGCGGCCTCATTTTCCCGGTCGCCGAATCGATGACGCTCCAGGTGTGCAGGGCGGTGATATCCGGGTGCCCGATGCTCCAGAACCGGTCGAAATAGGTGCCGCGCTGATCGGTCGGGTAACCCCGCCACAGCAGCTCGCGGGCCATTTCATGATTGAGCCCGACCAGATAGGCCTCGATGAACCGCCGATTCGTCTCCAGGCCGACAACCGTCTCCGGCCTGACCTTGTCGATTCCCGGCAGCAGCAGTTCCTGCGACAGGTCGCGCAGCGTTTCGTACATGGGCTGCGGGAAGTGCGGCGCCATCATGACTGTATCCACCCCGTCGGTCTCCGCCGGCGCGAGCACGTTGTCTCCGGTCGACATGATCGCCTTGACCAGGGCCGGCAGCGTTTCCCGCGGGATGGTCTGTGCGAGCACCGGGATAGTGATGGCCTGCATCGGGAGCCGTAGTTCGGCAGAGGCGGTGCGTGGGGCGGGGAAGCGATTCAGATGTTCCTGCGCCGCCTTGCGGAAAAAGCCGGGAACCTCGGTCCGGTCCTGCTTCAGCAGCGGCGTGCCCGGCGACAGCACGGGGGTGTTTTCGGGCGAGACGAAGAATGCGCCGAAGTACGATCCGTTCTTCTGGGGTTGGGCCCCCTCGAGCCCGAGATACTCGACCGGCAGGCTCCCCGGTATCGGGCAAAAGTCCTGCTGCGGCGGCTGCGGCGGCTGGATCGGAGGGGTGTCCCCCGGCATATTGTTGAGGCGGGCCACCCAGGTGTCTTTGGCGTTGCGCTGGTAATTCTGGGCAGCGACGCGGCGGGTCAGCGGGCCGCGCTGGCGTCCGATGCGGCGCATCGCCGGGCGGTTTGCCGCTACCGGCAATGCGGAACGGGCCTGTTCGGCGAGCAGCGACGGTTCCGCCGTCGCGGCCGCGCTTGCGGCCAGCCCCGAAACATCCTGTTGCCGGGAGACTCGCAAGCGGGCGAAGGCGGGCGCCGTGATGCGCAGCATTCTTTCCTCGGTGAACTTGGAGAGATGGCGAGCGTGCAGGCTCTCGCCCACGGCGAGGCTCAGCTGGATCTGGCGCAAACGCTGGTTGGCGACCGCCGATTCGGCGGCCTGTTCCCACGCCGAGGCCATCAGCGCTTCCTGGTGCTCCTGAACGACGCGGGTTCCGAAGGCGGCGGCGATACGCCAGCGCGGATCGACATTGAGCTGATCGAGCCAGGTTGCGCCCGCTGGATCGACCGTTGCGTCCTTGGTGTACCAGCGGCCGTAGATGGGGGGGGCGAGCACGGGGTCGGAGTCCGGTCCGGTGATGCTGCCGTTGACGGTCTTGGCGAGATTGTCCCTGAACGGCTGCGGAACGGGGGCCGGGGCCGGCGAGCCGCCGGGCGGCGAGATCGGCAGCAGCGCGCCTTCGAGTTCCACCTCCGTCGCGCCCGACTCGGGAAAGGGCTGGCTGATGTCGATCCTGCGCTTGCCGAGACCGTCCGGCACATCGGCCTTCAGATTCCTGGCGATCGACTCGAAATCGCCCGGCTGGCCCGAACGGAATTCCCAATGGTAATAAACGGGCAGCCGGGTCGGTCCGTACTCGGTCGGCGGTTCGGGCGGTATCGACCAGGCCGGCGCCGGCGTCTCGTATTCCGTTTTCTCGATGGGTATGCCTAGCCCGGCTTTCCGGCCCAGTTCGAAAGCGGGAACCACGCAGGCGATGTAGTCGTTGTCGGGCGCCAGGATGCGCGGACACAGCAGCCTCGAAAGCGACAGCTCCGGCGAACCTTGCAAGGCCCCCCGAATGGCATCTTTGCTGCCGTCGTCCGCGGCCACCTGGGCATGCGCCCAGGCCCAGGATTCGTTCAGGTCCGGGAGTTCGACCCATGGCCGCGCCGGTGCGGCGATCGTCAAAACGGGCAGCGGCGCGTCGGCCGCACTGTTCAAACTCACGCCGGCTTGTTTCCGTACCACCACGAGGCACAGCCATGGCCGCAGCCGGTTGTCGGCGAGGGCTTTTGCCGGCGTGAACAGCCATGGAAAGTCCGGGCGGTCGAACTCGATCGACGGAAAGCAGTTCGGCTCGAAGTCGTTCGAACCCGGCCGGGGGTCGGTGCGAACGACCTGGTTGGCGTCGATCCCGATCACGTCCGCCGGGCCGCGCAACTTTACCGAAACCGGAACCGTCTTGGCATCCAGCGTGAGCATCACATTGACACTGGCGATCCCGGTTTTCTGTTCGGCGTCGATGGCGGAGGCGGCGCCCTGCCGCACCCAGGGCAGGAAATACAGGTTTGCGTTGGACACGGTGACTTGGCTCCTTTACAAGGCTTCGAGTTCGTGGGCGGGGACCATCAGCCAGCGGACGCCGCCGCGGTTCAGGTCGGCGAGCGCGGCGCGGCAGTCGCTCCAGGAATTCACCCCGGGATCCAAGGGCGCCGGCGCGCCGTCGCTCGCCCGGATGATCCGCCAGCGGGGAGCGGAGAGAGTGGCCGCGGGCGTCACGGCGGTATTGCGGAACCGCGCGCGGCCGACATGCCGCACCGGCGCCCGCGCTGCGGCCCCGCTCGAGCGCTGGGCCTGGAATGCGGCCAGCGGCATCGTATAGAGCTGCGTGGCCGGGAGTGCGGCAAAGGAAGCCGCAATGCCGGCGGTTTCCGCTGCCGACGATGGATTCACGGTGATCGGTTCGTAATTCAGTCCCGATGCCGCGACGGCGTTCTCATCGAACGTCGCATCGGTGTCGCCTACCACGAATCCCGCGTCCATCTCCTCGAACGAAGGTGCGGCCAGCTTCTCGTCGTCGCTCATCGTGAAATAGCGCGCCGGCGCGAACGCCCCGGTCACCGGTGTGCCGGCCTTTCCGTTCAGCGAGGCGGCGGCCGTGAACCGGCGGCGCCCGGCGATCGGCGCGCCGCCGTAGGTATCGATGTCCCGATGGGTGTTCAGCGGCACGACCTGCTGCTGTACGACCAGTTGGCCCAAGGGGTCGAGCACCAGGCCCGCATTCGCCGGCAGGCTGCGCAGGGCCACGCCGTGGACGACGCCGGGTGCCCGCCGCGTGCTCCAGTTCGCCGGGTCGGTGAGCGCCTTCTCCAGTTCGGTCTCCAGAGATATTGCCGCTATCGACCGCGAGGCCGAGCCGTCGGCGAGGGTGAACGCGAAGCGCACCGTAAAGCTGAACCACAGGATCTTGAACTTCGCCTTGGCGGCAATCCGCAACGGCAGCGGGCCTTCCAGGGTGCCGTCGAGCGCGACCTTGAACAGATTGCGCGACTTGTACTTCAACTGCACCAGGGCATGGAAATCCACGATGAAGTGCGGCGGGACGATCGTCACCAGGGCGTCGAAGCCGAGGTCCCCTGTGACGGTGAAACCGGCACCTTTGGCATAAAGCGAGGCGCGCGCGCCGAATTGCACGGTATTGGGGGTGATCGCGAAATAAGCATCGCAGATCAGCCGGGGATTCTCCCCCGAGGACAAGGCGATGGCGACCCGGTCTAGCGTCGGGAAGCCGGCCGGCGCGGCAAACCGGGGATTCAGCCCACCCACCGCCAGCACGAAATGGGACCCCGCCAGCCCGCCGGCCAGCGCGCCCGCAGCGCGGCCGAGCCGGTGATCGGGAACTTGTGCACCAGCCTGGAATCGACCAGCACCGCGTCGGCTTCCAGCGTGCCGGCGTCGAAGTCCAGCACGCCCAGCGCGTCCATGTTCAGACGGATCAGGTCGTTGTCGGCCGACGGCAGCAATGCGCTGGCGCGCCCGAGCACCAGCAGCCGCTCGCGCGCGCCGAGCTCCCGGATCAGCGCCAGGTCCATCTGTACCAGGGCGGGCGTGAACCAGGTGATGCGCGCCATCAGGCCGAGCAGGTAACTGCCCGGTTTGGCCGGGAACGCGGCCGACAGGGCCTGGATCAGCGCCGGCGCATTGGCCACGGGATCGCGCGGGAACAGCAGCGTGCGCAGCATATCGGTTTTCAGCCCGGCCCTGAGCACCTCGTGATCGAAGGTGCGGTTGATGCCCACCATGCCGCCGATGCTTTGCAGCACGAAGCCGAAGCCCAGGGGAACCGGCTTGAAGCCGTCGGCGGTGATGAAGATGAGCATCGAGTAGCCGGGGCGGCCGTCGGGCAGCCGGGTCGCGATGAGCCCGAAGGCGTTCAGCGTGATTTCATCGTGCAGCGAGAGCTGCATGGCGCCGGCGTAGAGTTGCCGCGCGGGGTCGTGGAACAGGAAGCCGCCGCCGGTGAGGACGCCTTGGGCGTCGATCGAGAGGCCTACGCCCGAGGGCGGCTTGAAGCCCAGCTCGAGATCCGCCACGCCGAGATTGCCGCCGGCCTCCGGGAAGCGCAGGGCGCTCCCGATGCCGACGCGGTCCAGCACCGCTTTCACCGGGCCGATCGAAGCCGCGATGCTGGCCGAGACCTCGGCGCTCACGCCATCGTCGTTCGCCCGGAGGCCGAGGTTGACGGTGGTCAGCGTCACGCCGGCCACCGACAGCCCTACCGGGATGGCGGCCTCCAGCCCGGCGCTGCCGCGCAGGGTGAGGCCCTTGTCGCTGGACCAGGCCAGGCCGAGGTCGAATTCGGCGCGCAGGCCGTCGGACGGCAGAAGCTCTGCGAGGAAACCGTCGCCGTCGCCGGGTGAAATCACCAAGGCAGATTTGGTTACATCTGCCGACAGTGCCAGAGTCCGACGCGCCTCCGACAGCGAGGTTTCGACGGCGAGCCGCGCGCCTCCGACTTCGAGCCGCGAGCCCGTGGGTGACCCGAAGACGAATCCGGGAGCCTCCGCCGTTTCCAAGACGGCGCTCACACTGCCAACAACTTCAGTCGTCGACGCGTCCGCGAGCAGCGTGAAGCCGTGGCGGCCAACGGCGAAAACGTCGATGCCGGCCGTGATATCCAGCTCGACGATGAACGGGCCGATGGATCTCGTTGCCGTCAGAGTGCCGAAAGGACTGACGACGAACCCCAGATCACCGCGATCGGCCGACGAGATCGAGAGGACGACGCCGGTTTCCGACTCGAGGCCTTTCAACAATGGGTCGTTCAGGTATGCGATGAGTGCATGACTGATATATGGCGCTGAATCCGCCAACAGCGTGTCGTCGCCGGGATTGACGCCGTATCGGCATGAAACTCCCAATTGGCTCAACAGACCGACGACTTTTGGAAACAGCGCATCGGCCATCGCGTCCGCGTCCGCCCCCGTCAACAAGGGAGTCCCATACTCCGCGCGCAATACCCCAACGGGGTCGCGAAGCAACGAAGCGATCCGGCTCGGATGCAAGCGTTCGATTCGATACGGATTCCGAATCACTTCCGTACCTTCCATTTGAGCGGCGCTAAAAGCTTGGTCAACCTCGAGCTCGATCAATGTGAGCAGCGCGGCGATTTCGTGAATGACCGGATGGCGCGTCTTCAACCATGTCGATACAAGCCACTCGATCAGATCGCCGCTGACTCCGGGGAGCTGGGACAGCGGTCCGCCTGTCGCATCGAGCTGCCGCAGCGCTTGAAAAGCGCGTCCGGAAGACTGGAGTACGCCGAGGATGTCGTCCAGAGAAGGCGCCTCTTGGGACGCGAGTGCCTCGATCTGTTTCTTGACATCAACGATGGCGCTAACGGCCGCGCTCACCGCGGTGTTATCGTCGCCAGGCGGAACACCGAGTATGGCGAACAACTCGTTGAGTGCGCCCGGAACTTCTACGGCGCGTTGCAGCGGGCTCAGGATGTTGCCGGTTTCCTCGGCGAGGAGTCGAAACAGGTCGGCACTCATGGAGTCACCTGTAAATAGTTGGGGTCGGCAGGATGAGCGCTATCGATAGTTTCCATGTTGACCGCGTAGTCGACGAACAACTGTTCTCCCCCGGGGCTACGGAATCGCACCCGATGATTCACGATGAATGGCCCGGTTTGCGGGGCGGGCGGGATGGGAAAGCTCAGATCCCCCATGTTGTTCACGCCGATGATATGCCGGATGACGGCCGGATCGAGGTTGTGTTGGCGGTAATTGTCTCGTGCGAGACGGAAGACATGTGCCGTTTCCTTGAGCTCGTCCTTCGTCGGTGCCCCCGGTTTTTGCCACGGCGGTGGCGGCGGGAGCGGTTGAAGGGTCTTCGGCACTCCGCCGTTGGTCATGGTGAGATAGTCGAACTGATAGCTGAAGTCCGGCGATTGTATGAACCAATCCTCTTGAGGGGGACCGCTTGGATTCGGCCATGCGGGATTCGCAGGTATGAGTCTCACCGAGCTTGCTCTATCAAGATAGAGTCGGCGGCCATACCACTCTCCCATTTTCTGGCCGGAAGCCGGTACGTTCCAGCCTATGTAATACTCCGTGACGTGCGGAGGAACCATCACGGGCCCCAGGTGGTACGGGGCGTACTGGTATCCTCCACGCTGCTGCCCGATGGTGTCTCCAGTTTGCTTCTTGAATGAGCTGGCAACCAACTGGGCAATTACGACATTCGCGTGTTGTGTGCCCGTGTCTTCGAATCGCTTGGTTGCCTTGTAGTGCAGGCGGGAGGCGAAGGCGGTGTGCACGTCGCCCGATAGCAGAACGACTTTTGCGCTGGCCCCCTGACTGAATCCGACCTTGTCGGACAAGGCCTTGGCCAGTCGATCGAACGCGACCGACGGGAGGTCCCACGCCTCATGGATATCGGGGAAGTGCTTAATATTGTTGGAAACCTCATGTAAATCAGTCGCTGCGCGGATGGGCTGGACTGGCGGCGCATTGGTCGTTAGAACGACGATCAGCATGCGTCCATCCAGAGCTGGCGTTTTTACAATCTGCGCTGCGAATTGCGCGGGCGCCAGGAGATCGGGGGCTTCGCCGCCTCCCCAGGGATAGGTTCTGAAGGTTCGCGTGTCCGTGACGATGATCTGATGAGCAGTACCCTCGATGGTGTAGTTGTAGCTCAGCGAACCGGGATGATGATCGACTCGGTGATTCTTTTCGACTTCTGTGCCGGTCGGCACGTTGACCAGGGAACAGATAGCATCCGATTTTTCTTTGCTTACGTAGTCTGCTGGCGTCGTGGGCGAGTTCAGCAGGGCCAAGAGCCTGGTGCCCGGAAGGCTTGCGTCGGTTTCCAGGAATTGCTCCGGCACATTTCCCCAATGCTGGCACAGAGAGTACGCCACAAGCGCGTTCTGAACGATGCGTCTACCTATGTCCGTGGCGTATAGATGGTACGCCGTGTACTCGGTCATGTTCCAATCGTCGGTTACTTCATGATCGTCGAAGATCATGTAGCTGGGGATATTCGCGAGGACGCGACGGACATTGGGCAAGGTGGCCCGGAACTTGATCAATTGTTGAATGTCGTTTTCGATACCACGCTTAAACCCACGGTAATCGTTTTTATTGTCCAAAGTTACAAAGGCGGAGCTGATCTTGACCACGTCGTCTTTGGTGGGCATCACGTCCTGAGGGGGCCAGAGCACATCGGACCACGCAAACAGGTACATGCATAGATATTCGCCCAGCGACATCAGGTGGCAGCTGAGGTCTTCCGATGAGAACTTCGCCTTTCCGTCTTCCATCTCAAGTATGCCGCGCCTCGAGAAAGGGGGGAGTCCGGACGCCAGCATCGGCGTCTGTATCGGCACCAGCGGCAGCAGTTCATCCCACATCAGGAACTTGGCGGCGTCGGTCAGCATCATCAGCAGGCTGGCCGCAACGTCGTCGGCGTAGATTTGATCGCCGGTCATCAGGAGTTGTTGCGGGCGCTGTAAAGGTGAATTCACCTTCTCCTCGATCAGCGTATCCGCGATCGCCAAGGCATCCAGCCCGTCGCCGGACGGTTTTCGGCATGAGCCGTGGAGGATGCGCAGCGAGTAGATATTGGCCGGCGGCAGGCAGAACGACGGCCTGTCGTACGGGGTGTTCGGGTAGGTCAGCAGTGCCTTGTGCGTCCCGGTAGCGGTCGTGAAAGTGGTCGCGGCAGCGATCGAGTCATCGATTAGCGATGGGGTATTGGTGTCTGTGGGATACTCGAATACCGCGTCATACATGTAGACGGCATTCTCCACCAGCTCGCTTTCCCCAGCCTTACGCCGAGCGGTGACGGCGACGATGTGCAGGTTTGGACCAACGGCGATCGTTTCTCGCTTTCCGTCGAAGACACGTTTGCCGGTACTGTCCAGTACCATGAGGGTCACCGTCGCCTTCTTCTGAAGCGAGAACCAGACCGTAACGGAGTCCGGCGTGACCTTTCGCAGGATTGGCCCCGCAAGGACGTTTGGTTTTTCCGACAACGTTTTCGAGTTCAGATACTGCCAAGTCATGATCCGATTTCCCGTGATCCCGTTGAACTGTCGATAAAGCAAGGTGTGGTGCTGACTACAGCGCGCACGTATTCAGAACGCTCTGAATTTCGAGCAGTGGAAACGACATGGCGAATGTTTGCCCAAGCCACAAGCATCCCGTCCGCGAACGACACCTTGCGCAAAAAGCGTGCAAATCCATCGTGAGCACTGTCCGATGATTCGAAAACCTTGTCGTGGTGCATCATTTCGATAGCCTTGTTCGCTTATCCCGGCGACCGTCTCAGTACCGGTACTCATCGGGTTTGTAGAAGAAGTACTCCGCCTTGTAGGGCACCAGCGCCTTCTGCCCCACGTCCGTCGGTTCGGCACACCCGGTCGAGGGTGCCACGCCTCCAACGGTGTTCAGCCGCTGGATGAAAGTTGTCGGCGTGAGCGCGTGGCCTCCGGTGGGGCCGTCCTGGGCGCCGACCACCTGGACCAGAAGCCAGGGAATTGCATCGGGCGCGACGAAGGCAGGGTCGGAAGAGGAGGCGATTCCCTGGCCCCAGACGGTGCTCGTGTCCCGCGAGTGTTGCCAAGTGACGCGAGAGGTCTCTTTCTCGAACGGGTTGGGGCTGAGGAAGTGGGTGATGACCTGCTGGTTATAGCGGTTGAACAGGGTGGCCTGCGGCCCGAAGAAAGTCCAGGCGAAGCCGGAATCCGAAGGGAGGCAGATGTAGTTCTGGGTGCCGGAGGCGTGCGCTTTGAGGAAAGGCTCGTTGCCTTCCGGCACCTGAATGTCGGCAGGCACGGATGGCGGCGTGACAAAATCGGCGTAGGCTGATGCCGGTAGCGAAACCGGACCGGCCAGAGCAGAGGCACAGGCGATGGGCAAGATACGACGCGCGGTCTGATTCCGTGCAGTATTTCCGATTTTCATGGCATTCCCCTGTCGCGCTTCGGGCGCGGGTTATAGAGTGATCGTTTCTATGGCAGTTTTCAGAATCGAAAACCGCCGTTTTCAGGTTTCTTATCCTTGCACCGGCTTATCGCGGCCGAAACCGGTGTCATCCATGCACCGTCCGGATCTCAGGCTTGAACGGCGAGTCCTCAAAGCAAAAGAGATCAATCCGATCGTTCTGTGAACTATTGCCGCGAATACCGCCGCGCGGCGTGATAGCATCGCTTACGGCACTTTCTGGTTCCGCGCAGTCTGGAGCATCGTTGCCGGGCCGGGACAAGGCGGCAAACACAATAGCTTTCAGCCTCATACACTGCTCTTCGACGGGTCCCTCTAGGGTAAGCGGCGAGAGCTTTCGACGGTTCTGGCGATTGCATCTTGCACGTCGAAAGCATATCAGCGGCTAAATCCGGGTGCCGTTTAGGCACCGTGGAATTCTCGTGCAATTTCCGTAAACATCGCGCAACACTCCACAGATTTTGTTTTGGGTAACGGACCGCAATGACGCGCCAACATCACCTTTTCTTTCCTCCGTTTCAGCTGGATTTGGTCAATGAGAAACTGTTTTGCGGCGCGCAACACATACCCTTGCGACCGAAGGCGCTCGCCGTGCTGCGTTATCTGGCGGAACACGCGCAAAGCTTGGTCACCAAGGAAGAGTTGCTCGAAGCCGTGTGGCGTCGATCCTATGTGAGTGAAGGACTGTTGCGGGGGTATATTCGCGAGCTCCGCGCCGTGCTCGGGGATGAGGCTCAGGCGCCGCGCTTCATCGAGACGGCCAGCCGGCGAGGCTATCGGTTCATCGCCCCGGTCACCAGTGCTTCAGCGGTCTCCTCGGGAGGGGATCAGCGTGAGCCCGCCTTTCGCGCAACCTCGGACGGGCAACTATGGGTGGGGCGGGAGGCGCAACTGAGGCGTTTGCAGGAGTTATGGCTGACGGCCCAAGGCGGCCGGCGGCAGATCGTTTTCCTGACCGGGGAGGCAGGCTCGGGCAAAACGACTTTCATTGAAATGTTTCTTGAGACGCTGGCGCGGGATGAGCACAGGCTAATGTGGGGGCAGTGCATTGAGCACTATGGGGCGGGAGAGGCATTTCTGCCGCTGCTGGAGGCCTTGGGCCGTGAGGGCGATGCAAGTCGCTTAAAAGCCGCGTTGAGTGCCTGCGCCCCCACCTGGCTGTCGCAGTTGCCGAGGCTGCTCGCTGCGGAGGAACGAGAGGAGGTGCAGCGGCAAGTGCTGGGGGCGACGCGGGAGCGTATGCTGCGGGAGGGTTGCGAACTGCTGGAGGCCCTGTCGGCGGAAGCGCCGCTCGTGCTGGTTCTGGAAGACATGCACTGGAGCGATTATGCCACCCTGGATCTGCTCGCCGCGCTGGGACGACGCCGGGAGCGGGCGGCGCTGTTGGTGATCGTCAGCTACAGGGCAAGCGATGCGGCGCTTCGCGACCATCCCTTGCAACGGGTGCGGCAGGAGTTACAGGCGCGTCGGCTGTGTGCCGAACTGCCGATCGACGCCTTCTCCCGGAAAGAACTGCGCGCTTATCTCGTCCGGCGGTTTTCGCAAGCCCCGTTTCTCGAAGAGATCGCCCGAATCATTCATCGACGTACCGGCGGCCACCCTTTGTTCGTGGTGAATCTTATCGATTACCTGCTCGCCGACGGACGTCTTCGGCAAGCCGAGGGAGAATGGAGCATCGAAGGCGGTGTTGAGGACCTAGAGCGCGGCGTACCGGATGACATCCGAGAGCTAATCGAGCATCAGCTGGAACGACTGTCCACCCGAGAGCAGCAGGCGCTCGGTGTAGCGAGTGCGGCCGGAATGGAATGCTCGGCGGCCCTTCTTGCGGCGGCATTGGAAGAAGATCCGCTGGCTGTCGAGGCCTGCTGCGAAGCGTTGGTGCGGCGTAGTCCGATGTGGGCGGCGAGCGGAATAGCCGAGTGGCCGGATGGAACTGTGGCGGGAAACTACGCGTTTCGCCATGCTTTGTTTGCGGAAGTGCTGTACCAGCGGCTGACTCCGGCTTACCGGATTGCATTGCATCGGTGCCTGGGGAAACGACTGGAACTTGCCTTCGGGGAACGGTCGGGAGAAATCGCGGCCGAGTTGGCCAGGCACTTCGAGGAGGGGAGGGATTTTTCGAAGGCTCTGGGTTATCTTCGCCTCGCCGCCGAACAGTCCTCGCGGCGTTTCGCCAACCGCGAAGCCTTGAATTACCTCGGCCGTGCATTGGCGCTAGTGGACCGGCAACCGGCCGAAGCCCGGATCGACAGCCGTCTGTCACTCATGGAGCAGCGCGCCCTGGTCCATCGCGTGCTCTCCGATTGGCCTTGCATGGTGGAAGACCTGGAGGGGCTGGTGGCGCTGGCCGGCGCCGAAGGTCGGCGGGAGCAGGAGGTCGGGGGCTTGATAGCATTGACCTTGGCGCTGTTTCATTCCGATCCCTTGCGCTGTATCGCCACGGCTGATCTGGCGGTCGAGCGGAGTCGCGATCTTGCCGCCGACCGGCTAAGAACCTACGCGGTAGCCAACCAGGCGCTTTTTCGCCTCGCGTTTGGCTTATGCCGAGAGGAAGACAGGGTGGCGGTCGTCCATGGCGCGGAAGTCGCCCGCTCGGCGCAGGATGCCATGCCCTTAGCTTTATATTGCACGCTGCAAACCGTCATGGATCTCGATCAGGCCGATTACCCCGGTGCCCTGAGGTCCGCGCAAGAGGTCCTGCGCCTGGGCAGCGCAATGGGCGACGGCTTCAATTACATGTCCGGCCAGTACTATTCCGCCTGGGCGTTGCTCCATCTCGGAAGATGGGGCGAAGTGAGGCGCATCCAGGCGGCAGGGCTGACGGCGGCGGAGCAAAACGACAGTCCAATGCCGCGGTCGCTATTCCACCTGGTTGCAGCGGCCTTGTCTCTGGAGGCGCTGGACTATCGCAGCGCTCTGACGTTGTGCCGAAGTGCCACCCCGCGCCCTTCGGACGCTTATGCCGTGCCGCTCTTTGTGCTTTTGAGGAGCCGTGCGCATCTCGCCCTGGGCCGGTATCACGAAGCGATTTGTTGTCTTGAGTACCTTGCCCAAATGACCGAAGCTGGCGAGTTGCTCAGTTTGCGCAATCGGATGATGCTCCGTGAGAGCCTGGGCGAATACTGGCTGGCCATGGGGAAGCCCGCGCAGGCCTACACCGAGGCGGAGCGATTGCTCGAACTTGCCGCCACCCCCGGCGATCGCCACTTTTTGGCTCTGGGGCACCGGCTTTTGGCTCGGATCGCGATCGCGGAGCAGGATCGGAATGAGGCGGAATGCCAGCTATCGCAAGCCCTAGCCGTCATCGAAGGCGCCGTGGTTCCGTTGGCGGCCTGGCGGGTCTATTTCACGGCGGCGGAGCTAAATGAAGGGCAAGAGCGGACGGCCGAGGCTAGCGTGTACTGGAACCGCGGCGCGGCGGTCGTCCGTGCACTGGCCGATTCTCTCGAAGAAACGGATCCCCTGCGCCGGTCGTTGCTGACCGCCTTGCCCGTTCAAGAAGGGGCATAATCCGGCCGGCTTCATTTGTCCGATCAGGTATCTGTCTTCACGCGGTCAGTTGCCGGTGGTCGGAACTTTGCGCCGTTTGATGTGTGAGCCTAGCCAAGGATTGTCCCATGCGGACGATACTGTCGGGCACGAGCGATTCTTCCCATTCGACCACGTTATCGCCGAATAGAACGATTATCGTAGATCCCATATTGAAGCGCCCCATTTCCTGGCCGCGGGAAAGGACCGGCGGGTTCTCCGGATAATGCCAGGTTCGTACGGTCGTGCTAGTCGGCGGGGTAACGACGCCATGCCAAACCGTTTCGATGCTGGCGACAAAGATGGCTCCTACGAGGACCAATGCCATAGGCCCGACCTCGGTGTCGAACAGCGCGATAACGCGTTCGTTGCGCGCGAACAGATTCGGGACATTGGCCGTGGTGGCCGCGTTGACGCTGAACAGTTTTCCGGGAACATGGGTCATCTCCTTGAGCGTCCCGTCGAGGGGCATGTGCAGGCGATGATAGTCCCGCGGCGAGAGGTAGATTGTCGCAAACCGGCCGTTGGCGAACAACTCTGCTTGTTCCGCGTGTCCGCCGAGCAACTCGGCCACACTGAAATCTTTTTCCTTGGCCTGGATGATGCGTCCCTCGGTAATCGCTCCGATTTGGCTGACGGTGCCGTCCGCCGGACAGACTACGGCGTCGGGTTCGGGCGCGATGGGGCGGGTCTCCGGTTTGAGCGCGCGGGTGAAGAACTCGTTGAAGCAGCCGTAAGCAGTCGGATCCGGCTCGGCAGCTTGCGCCATATCGACGCCGTACAGCTTGATGAATGAGCGAATCATTGCATCTTTGAAGGCGCTGTTCCGGCACCGGGTTATCGAACCCATCAGCCGCGACAGCATGTGCTGGGGCAGCACATGCTGGCCGAGCGCGAAGAGTTTTTCCGAGGTAGACATAGTGGGATCAATTGGTGCTTGGGGCGAAGGAATCAATAACCCCGCTCGGCAAAAACCTTTTGAGCAGCGGTTACGGCCACTCCGGCGGTAATCGGGGCTTTGGTTTCGGCAAGCACGGCTTCGAGCGCACTCAGGCAAACCAAAACATTCTTCGGCGATGCGCTGAACCCCATGAGTCCGATGCGCCAAATCTTGCCCGCCAGCGCTCCAAGTCCCGCTCCGATTTCGAGGCCGTAACGGTTGAGCAGGGTCGAGCGGACATAAACATCATCGGCACCTTCCGGAATCGTGACCGCGTTGAGCTGGGGCAAGCGAGCCGCTGTCGGCACGATGAAGCGCAGTCCCATCGCCTCGAGACCGGCCTTCAGCGCGGTATGCATGTCCTGGTGCCGTTGCCAGGCATTCTCTAACCCTTCCTCCTGCAGAAGCACCAGAGCTTCATGCAGGCCGTACAGCGCATTGATCGGCGCGGTGTGGTGATAGGCGCGCTTCGTGCCGCCGCCCCAGTAATTCATCACCAGGCTGAGATCCAGGAACCAGCTTTGCACTTTGGTCTTGCGATTCTTGATGACCTCGATCGCCCGTTGATTGAAACTGACCGGCGAAAGACCAGGCGTGCAGGATAGGCACTTCTGCGAGCCGGAGTAGATGGCGTCGACGTTCCATTCGTCCACTTTTAGCGGAGAACCGCCGAGCGAGGTCACGGCATCCACGATGACCAGGCAGCCATGCTCATGGGCGAGCCGGGCAAGCGTCTCCACGTCCGAGCACGCGCCGGTGGACGTTTCGGCCTGAACGAAGGCTACGATCTTGGCTTCCGGGTGGGCCTTGAGGGCATCGGCTACTTTGTTCGGGTCGACGGGCATGCCCCATTCGTCCTCGACTAGGACGGCCTTGCCGCCGCAACGTTCCACGTTTTCCTTCATCCGACCGCCGAAAACGCCATTTTGGCATACGATCACCGTATCGCCCGGTTCCACGAGGTTGACGAAGCAGGTTTCCATGCCGGCCGAGCCGGGGGCGGAAACCGGCAGAGTCAATTCGCTACTGGTCTTGAAGGCGTAGTGCAGCAAGGCCTTCATTTCATCCATCATGTCGATGAAGCGGGGGTCCAGGTGGCCGATCGTCGGTCGCGCCATGGCCTCCAAAATTCTCGGGTGGACGTCGGACGGGCCAGGGCCCATAAGGGTGCGGACGGGAGGGTGGAAAGATCGGATGCTCATTTTTCGATGTTTTATTTTATATGTACGTGAGTGAATTGATGATGCTCGTCGAGATAAAGAGTGAGGTCGGCGCGGTTCGGCATTTCATCCAGCGTATGCCGCGTGAGACGCTCGTAATGCATGATGAAGCGCCGTAACGCGGCGACGTCCATCAAACGGTGCCGGTTGCTGGGATCGGTATTTTCGGCCAGTTTTTTCTCTTGCAGGCTGCGCCATTCGAAGACGCTGTCCATTCCGGGGACTTTGAGCATGACCAGCCTGTTTAATTCCCCAAAGAGAATCGCGTAGGCGCCTTTGAGCTGATCGTTGACGTAGCGGCGCCACGCGCCATCGGAGTCTTCGCTTTTCTCCAGCTCGTTTACCGGCGAGTCGAGCGCATCGTCCGATTGTGGCCGCGTGCCTACACACCAGCCTTCGAAAATAACGATATCGGGTCGGCCTCGGACAACCGGCCATTCAACCACCGGTTTGCGGTCGTCGCGTGCCTTGTCGAAAGCGGGCAGGGGAGTCAGCGTATCCGCTCCGGCCGTTTTCAAGGCGCGAAGAGTTTGGAGCCCGAGGTCGACGTCATGAGTGCCGGGTACGCCGCGGGTCAGCAAGAGCGGATGAACTTCGCGGGCCAAGCGCTCGCGCTCGGCCCGCGTTTTATAGATGTCGTCTATGGAGAATCCGGCGACGCGGAAACCGTAGGTTTCGGTCAAGATCAGCTGGAGAAAGTCGCATAGTGTGGATTTTCCAGATCCCTGGGCTCCGTTGACGCCCAGTACCAGCGTGTCCGTCGATTTTTGCCGGCGCACCCACGCTCCAAGCGGAAGATAAACCGAGGCGAGTCTTGCAGTCAGGCTCTCGTCGATACGGTGAGCGCGCACCCGCTCGGTAAAGACCGGCCGGATGCGCTCCCAAAGTTCGTCGTACTCGGCTGGCGCGAGTATTCCGGCAGGCCAGAACGAGTTCGTTTCGGCGGCGGACACGACGTTCAGGCCACCTTGTCCCGCGGCGTTTGTCCGGCAAAGAAGGCCGTGACGTTGTCGATGACCCGCATGCCCATGGCCTCGCGGGTTTCAAGCGTGGCGCTGCCCAAGTGCGGCAACAAGGCGACGTTGTCCAGCTCGAGGAACCCTTTGTTCAAATTCGGCTCTCCTTCGAACACGTCCAGGCCGGCGCCCTTGATGGTTTTTTTCTTCAAGGCATCGATCAAAGCTGCGTTGTCGACCACGTCGCCGCGAGCGGTGTTAATGAGGTAAGCCGCGGGCTTCATCAATGCGAGGCGTTCGGCGTTGATGAGGTGGCGGTTTTCCTTGCTTCCGGGGCAATGCAGGGCAACGAAATCGGCCCGGCGCAGCACCTCTTCGATGGTGCTGCATTGTTCGGCGTCAAAAGACTTGACGACTTCAGGGGCGGGCGGATAAGGATCGAAAAAGATGATCGGCATGTCGAAACCGAAATGCGCTTTCTTCGCCATCGCTCGGGCAATGCGCCCGAAACCGATCAGGCCGAGGGTCTTGCCGGTGACCTTGGTGCCCATCATGTGCGTGGGGTGCCAGCCGGTCCATTCGCCGCTGCGCACATGGCGCTCGCCCTCGCCGCCGCGCCGGGCGGCCATCAGCATCAGCAACATGGCGATGTCGGCGGTGCAGTCGGTGAGGACGTCGGGGGTGTTGGTGACGGTGATGCCGCGCACCTTGGCCGCCTCAATGTCGATATGGTTGAAACCCACGCCGAAGTTGCCGAGGATCTTGCAACGCAAAGGTTCGGCACTCAACACATCGGCCGTGATCGGGTCGGTCACCGTCGGCATGACCACATCGTAATTGCGCAGGGCATCTTTCAATTCCTCCGCGGTCATCGGATGGTTGTCGGTGTTGAAAGTGACGTCGAACAGTTCTTGAAGCTTGGTTTCGCAAGCTTCGGGCCAGCGGCGGGTGACTAAGGCTTTGGGTTTGCTCATGGTGCAGGCTCCAAATTACGTAAGGTGGGCAATACCCACCTTACTCGGATTTCGTGCCCTCTGCCCTGGAAGACGTTGCGCGAGTCAGCCGGATCATTCCGGCCTGTCTCAAGCTGTTGCGGCTCCCCCAGGGCGAGCGAGGTTGAGGCGAAGGCCCGATCAGCGCGGCTTGACGGCCGGCGCCGTTTCGCGCCAGTACTCGCAGGCCGCTGCGATACCGCTGCCCGGCGTCACTTGGATGCCGGTGTCGCGCATGGCCATTTCGGCGCCCGCGATTGCGCTGCACAGCATCAGTTCGTTGAGATCGCCCAGGTGACCGATGCGGAACACTTTGCCCATGACCTCGCTCAAGCCGGCGCCGAGGGAAAGATTGTAGCGGTGATACGCATAATGCATGACGTCGCGGGCATCGTAGCCTTGCGGAACGACGATGGCGGAAACGGTGTTCGAGTACCATTTCGGATCACGGGCACACAACTCCAGTCCCCAGGCTTTAACCGCGCGACGCACCCCTTCGGCAAGCCGGTGGTGGCGGGCAAAGACGTTTTGGAGCCCTTCTTCGAGCAGCAGGTCGATGGATTTGCGCAGACCGTAGAGCAATGGGATCGACGGTGTATACGGGAAATAACCGCCGGCGTTGTGCGTCATCTGATCCTGAATGTCCAAAAAACAGCGACGGCTCTTGGCGCTTTGGCGCGCATCCAGGGCTTTCTGGCTGAAGCATAGCAAGGCCAGACCAGCGGGCAGCATGAAGCCTTTCTGTGAACCGGCAAGACCGATATCTATGCCCCATTCGTCCATACGGAAGTCGATGCTGGCGATCGAACTGACCCCGTCCACGAAAAACATGGCCGAATGCCCGGCCGCATCCAAGGCTTTGCGTACGCCCGCCAGATCGTTGGTGACGCCAGTGGCGGTTTCGTTATGGCAAATCAGGAGGGCCTTAATGTCCTGATTTGTATCCGCTTTGAGCCGCGCTTCCAAGCGATCCAAAGGTATGCCTTCACCCCAGGGGATTTCCTCATGCTCTACATCGAAGCCGAGGCGGCGTGCCATATCGATCCACAAGTGGCTGAACTGGCCGAAGCGATAAGCCAGAACTTTATCGCCGGGAGATAAGGTGTTGGTCAGGGCGATTTCCCAGCCGGCCGTACCGGTGGCGGGAAAAATGAAGCATTGGCCTTTTTCGGTTTGGAAGATTTTTTTGAGATCTTCCAATAATGGCTTAACCAGCTCCGGAAAATCGGGGCGCCGGTGATCTTCCATCGGCACATGCATGGCGCTCAGGATAGAGTCCGGAATATTGGTGGGACCGGGAACGTAAAGATGAGTTCGACCTGGCATTAATTTCACCTTATGGAACGTGGTTACCTTGGAACGGCGCGAAAACGCGCTGGAGCTCAAAACCGGCTATGGACTGCAGAAGACCGCCCAAAAACAGCCCGTAATCATGCCACAGGGGAGAAGCTGTCTTCAAGGTAAGCCCCGTTTGCCGAGATGGGGGCTATGGTGCTCGGCTCATTCAATAACGATTAGTGATTCGAGTGGACTTGCGGAAAACCCTTCTTCACACCGGAATAGAAGTGAGGGTTGAACCAGGATCGAGTGAGCCGGGGACTCGGTTCGTCTCGGGGACTGATCGCGATCCAATCGGACCCGAATGCCGGAGCGGGAAAAGGCCCGCTCCGAGCGTTTTCGACGAGAATCGGACCTTATTCGTCGCCGCTAAAAACACCTAGCAGGTGCAGGAGACTGGTAAACAGATTGAAGATCGACACATACAGGGTCACTGTGGCGAGAATGTAGTTACGCTCGCCGCCGTGCACGATTTCGCTGGTCTGGTAAAGAATGAGACCGGCCATCAAAACAATGAACATTGCCGACACGGCGATCTGGAGTCCCGGCATATGAAAGAAGAGCGCAGCCAGTGCGGCGAGGAACGCGACCAGGATGCCGGCGGTAAGCATGCCGCCCAGGAAACTGAAGTCCTTCCTCGTGGTCAGGGCGTAGGCCGACAGCCCAAGGAAAATCGCTCCGGTGCCCCCAAGGGCGGTCATCACCAGTTGCGGGCCATTACCGATCTGGGTCAGATATATATTGAGAATCGGCCCGAGGGTCAGCCCCATGAAGCCGGTAAGGGCAAATACGAAGACAAGCCCGAGGGCGCTGTTCTGAAACTTGGAAACCAGGAACAGCAAGCCGAAGTATCCGATTAACGTCACAATCACTCCGGGGTGGGGTAGCTCCAGAGCCATCGACAAGCCCGCCGTGAATGCGCTGAAGGTCAGCGTCATGGCCAGCAAAGCATAAGTGTTGCGTAGGACTTTGTTGGTTTCCAATACGCCGGCGGAAGCGCGAGCGTAGGCCGGATTGATTTGATTCATAATGATCTCCTTTGCTTAGGACATAATCGGGCAATTGGACCAGGAAATGGTACAGTAGTTTTTCTTGCGCGTGTAATGGTTTGAGCTAGACGGGGTTTTTCATGCGGGAGCCATTTCGAGACCGACTTTTCCGCCTCATCTCAGATCTCGTTCTTTGTCATTCGCCAAGCGGCAAGGAACAGGAAATAGACGCGTTCATCCTATCGTGGCTCGAGTCTATCGGCGTCGAGGCGAGCCAAGATGATGCCGGCAATATCATCGCGAGCGTTCGGGGAACGAACTCTGCTCGCGTCCTCGCCATTACCGCACACAAGGACGAGATCGGCGGCATCGTGAAGCGTGTGAGAGAAGACGGCAAGGTGGAGGTCCGGAAGCTCGGCGGTACTTTCCCATGGGTCTATGGGGAAGGGGTTGTGGATTTACTCGGCGACAGCTTAACGATTCCGGCGATCCTGAGTTTCGGTTCCCGGCATGTATGCCATGAATCGCCTCAAAAGGCATACGAGGAAGACAAGCCGCCGAAATGGGATACCGTTTGGCTGGATGCCAAACTGAGCAAATCGGAACTCACAGAAGCGGGGGTGCGTCCGGGAACGCGGATGGTTATCGGCAAACATCGGAAAGCGCCATTCCGGATGGGGGATTATGTCGCCAGTTACGCCTTGGACAACAAGGCCGCCGTTGCAATTCTTTTACTGCTGGCCGAGACCGTGAAGAGCCCAGTATCGGATTTGGATCTGGTTTTTTCCGCGCAGGAGGAGGTGGGAGCCATCGGAGCGCTCTATTACACCCGGCAGAAACGAGTCGACGAGCTGATTGCCGTCGAGATTGCCCCGAAATCGGCGGAGTATCCCATCGAAAGCGACGAAGAGCCCGTACTTTTGTCTCAGGATGGCTATGGCATGTATGATGAGACGTTGAATCGACGTCTTGCTGAGGCCGCGCGTAAGACGGGCGTGTCCGTGCAATACGCGGTGTTGAGCCAATTCGGCAGCGATGCGTCGGTGGCGATGAAAACTGGGCACGTGGCGAAAGGCGCATGCCTCGGGTTTCCCGCAGATAACACTCATGGATACGAAATCGCTCATTTAGGAGCGCTGGAAGCCTGTTATCAATTATTGCAAACCTACTTATCCTGAGATTGTCTAATGCCCACCTTGGGTTCAAAGGTTGATTTTTGAATATTCGTTGCCATATAACAGGCATATCCGATTCTTGACTACAGACGTGGGTTATCGATGAAGAAACGTACTGGATTGGTTTTGAGCGTATTGATCGGGCTGTCCTTGGCGCTGTCCGGAATGGGCGACGCTTACGCCAAGCGCATGGGCGGCGGTAAGTCGTTCGGCAGCCGGCCGTCCTACAGCACGCCCTATAAACGCTCTACCGATATGACGCAATCCGCTTCTCCGGCTCAGCAACAAGCTTACCAATCGCCGGCCCAAAAGAACCAGGCGGCGCGCGAAGCGATGTCGCGACGGGGCGGGCTCATGGGAATGCTGGGCGGCCTGGCCTTGGGCGGTTTATTGGGCGCTCTCCTGTTCGGCGGGGCTTTCGAGCATCTCAACTTCCTGGACATTCTGGTGTTTGCGCTGATCGCATTCATGCTGTTCAAGTTTTTCGCCGCTCGGAGGCGAACCGAATCGAGCGAACCGGCAGCGGCAGGAGGATATTATTCGGGGACGGACTCGGCTCGGAATCCGGAATCCGATCACGCTTACCGGCGTCAGGCCGATTCCGGACAGGCGAGCAATTCGGGGTTCGATACGGACGTTCTGTTCGGAAAAGGGCGAGGTGCTTCGTCTTCAGGGCAAACTGCCGGCACGGCCGGACAACCCAATTCGGTTCCGACGGATTTCGATTCGGCCGGTTTTCTTTCCGGCGCAAGAGCGGCCTACGAGACGATGCAGAAAGCGTGGGACGAGGGAGACTTGGCGCAGTTAAGGGCTTTGACCACCGACAAGGTATTCGGCGAGCTTCAGGATCAATTGAGAGCTCGCGGAACCGAGAGCAACAGGACGGAACTGCTCAAGGTCGACGTGGAACTTCTCGAGGTGCGTGACCTCGGCTCAGACCGCGAGGCAACCGTACTGTTTGATGTGATCATACGTGAGTCTCCCGAGGAAAGACCTACGCAAGTGCGCGAAGTTTGGCACTTCGTACGTCCGAAACACAGCCGTCAACCGACCTGGTTTCTGGATGGAATTCAGCAGTTGGAAGACTGAGCAGAGTTGGGTTAAAGCGGGGGGAAGATAAAGCTTTGTCTTCCCTCCGGTCAGCTCATGAATAAAGCCAAATTTTGGCTCATGGCGTTCGCCATCGTAACGATGGCAAGCCTCGGCCTGTATCGATGGGGTTTCGAACGAACCGCCCCGGATGCGGAGTTCGTCACGATCAAGGGCGAGCACATTCAGATGCGGGAGCTCCGCGGTCATCCGGTGTTGGTGACATTCTGGGCCAGCGACTGCCGGGCGTGCATCGAGGAAATGCCCGAACTGGCCGAGTTATATCAACAGCTTTCCGCGCGAGGTTTCAAATTGATCTCGGTCGCTATGCCTTATGACGTTCCAAGCCGGGTTTTAAGCTTGGCCGAGGCGAAACAGCTGCCTTATCCCGTGGCCCTTGATCCACTCGGGCATCTGGCGGAAACATTCGATCAGGTCCGATTGGTTCCCAATAGCTTCTTGATTTCTCCTGACGGCCGGATTGTTATGCACCAACTGGGACGAATCGATGCCCGGAATCTCCGTGAGCGAGTCGAGCGGATGCTTGGAGAAGTGTAAACGATGTGGCTGAAAGCCTTTCATCTCATCTTCATGGTGACTTGGTTCGCCGGTTTGTTTTATCTTCCCCGGTTGTTCGTCTACCACACGATGAGTGCCGATGCCGTCAGCGTCGAGCGGTTCAAGATCATGGAACGTAAACTCTACTTTGGGATCATGACTCCCGGAATGATTTTGACGCTCGTGTTCGGCTTATGGATGCTCCACGACTATGCTTGGGAAGACTACGGTGACAGCGGCTGGCTTCGCGTTAAACTGTTCCTGATCGGATTGTTGGTGGGTTATCACGCTTTGTGCGGAAAATGGCTGCGTGATCTGAAATATGACCGTAATGGTCACAGCCATATTTTTTTCCGCTGGATGAATGAAGTGCCGGTCTTGTTCTTATTCGCGATCGTGCTTCTGGCGACGCTCAAGCCGTTCTGATCTCCCCTGTCCGCTTGTCGAAACAACTATTTTGCCGATTCTTGTCGAGGATAATTACATGCCAACTTACGACTATCAGTGCGAAGCCTGCAAACATGAGTTCACCGCCATGCACAAAATCAGCGAGGCACCACCGAAGTGCCCTGATTGCGGCGGCGACGTCCGGAAAAAATTATCGGCTCCCGCGGTACACGGCAGTGGTGCTCGGAAAGAGTCTGCCATCAGTCCGGGACATGGTTGTGGGGCAGGGGCATGTGGATGTAAACACTAATGGGAGAGCAAAACCGGATTGCACGCCTTTCCAGGGACGGAAAGCGAAGCTTGCTACTCAATTGCTTCCGTACGGAAACCTTCCTGACTCCAGCATAAGACCGTTTCGCCATTTCCCCACTCGGGCAGGACGAAGCGCCGACATCGCTTATTCTCGATCTCGAACTCATGAACAGCGGGGCGGTGGGTGTGGCCGTGAATCAATCGATCCACGCCATAACGGCTCATGGTTTCTCTCACTGCTTCCGGGTTGACGTCCATGATCTCCGCCGTTTTGCCGCGCTTATCAAGCCCGCTCTTGAAGCGGTACCAGCGCGCATACATGCGGCGCAGCCAAAGCGGCTTCGATAGCGCCGCTTGTTTCCATGCGTCGGTGCGGATGCGTTCTCGAGCCCTCTGATACTGAACATCGTCGGTGCACAGGAGATCTCCGTGGGTAATCAACGTGGACACCCCGAAGAGATCGATGACCTCGTAATCGGCAAGCAAGCGGATGCCGGTTTCCCGAGCGAAGCTTTCGCCGAGCAGAAAATCGCGGTTACCGTGCTGGAAGTACACTTTGATGCCGGAGTCCGTAAGCTGCCTGAACGCGGACTTGACCTCCCGGTTAGGGGAGAAGTTGTCGTCGTCACCGAGATAGGCGTCGAAAAGGTCTCCGAGGACGTACAGCCGCTCGGCATCTGATGCGCGGCGTTTCAGAAACCGCAAGAAACGCTGTGTAATTTCCGGTCGTGTAACGCTGAGATGCAGATCGGAGATGAACAGCGTTTCGTTTTTCAAGGAAGATGGCTTCGTCTGTCTATTGACCGACGATGGTCGCTTTCTCGATGATGATGGGTGTTTGCGGCACATCCGATGCCATCGGGCCGCCGGAGCCCGTCGGAATTTTTGCCATCTTGTCGACGACGTCCATGCCTTCGGTGACCTCACCGAATACGGAATAACCCCATCCTTGCGGTGTGGCGCTCTTGTAATCCAAGAACGCATTGTCGACAAAATTGATGAAGAATTGAGACGTGGCGGAATGGGGATCCGGAGTACGGGCCATGGCTATCGTTCCGCGCTTGTTTTTAAGTCCATTATCGGCCTCGTTCTTGATTGCCGGGCGCGTGGGTTTCTGCTTGAAATCCTCGGTGTAACCACCGCCTTGAGCCATGAAGTTCGGTATGACTCTGTGGAAGATGGTACCGTCATAATGCCCCTCTTTGACATACGTCAAAAAGTTCTCGACCGTGGCGGGGGCTTTAGCTGAATCCAGCGTTAGAACGACATCCCCGAGATTGGTCTCCAACCGGACTTGAGGGGCGGGTTGATTCATTTTTGGTTTCTCCGCTGCAATGGATGATAAGGCAAAGCCGAAAAGACAAACGAAAACGATCTTGGCGAGCTTCATAGTATATCGCGTTGATGGTTAGGGTTCTTTCGCGGCGCTAATTTCCGGGTCTTGTTTATAAATTGGATCGAGCGAGCTGTCAGCCTCAAGGGAGGCGATTTCCTTAATGATACCGTCATTCAACCCGTAAACCCATCCGTGGAGATCCGGACGATCGCCGGCTCGCCACGCTCGCTGAATGACCGAGGTCTGCGCCAGGTTGTGAACCTGTTCGATGACATTGAGTTCGACCAGTCGGTTGTGACGCGCGTCCTCCGAATTTTCAGCATCGATGTTCTCTCGGTGCAGACGATGGATGTCCTTGATGTATTTGAGCCACTTGTTCATGAACAAGTGGTCGGGATGCGGTTTTCCCATCGCTGCTTTGATGCTGCCACAGCCGTAATGCCCGCAAACGATGATGTGCTTCACCTTTAGAAAATCGACGGCATATTCGAGCGCGGCCAGGAAATTCATATCCATGATCGCCACTTGGTTGGCTATGTTCCGATGAACGAAAATTTCACCGGGCTCGGTTTGTGTCACCTGGTCGGCATGCACGCGGCTGTCGGAACACCCGATCCAGAACACGTCCGGATTCCGTGGCTGCCGTAGTTTGTCGAAAAATTCCGGATCGTGAGCGGCTTTCTCCTGAGCCCAAGCCTTATTTTCAAGCAGCAGCCTTTCGAGCGGTTTCATAATTTTCTCCGGTTACAGTTTGCTGTTTATCGGTGGTAGAGGCGCGCTGCGTCGCGATGCCGTGCGTGCCGTTGAGGTTTTTCAATTCCACGGTGATATTGTCGTCCGAGGCGGCGGCCACGAAGTCGTGGATGGTTTCGAGGATGTCCTGATCGATGAATTGCGCCCGCGTGGCATCGATGATGACATACCCGTTTTCGCCCACCCG